>NZ_DLMP01000011.1:0-116949 GCF_002479335.1 Exiguobacterium sp. UBA7533
CGAAGTCACGATTGACGAAGCTTGCGCTTCATTCATGTTTGTATTCCGTAGAATACGATTTTTGCCTCATCGTTCAGTTTTCAAAGTTCGTCGTGTCGTTTTCAGCGACTTTAATAAGATATCACGGAATAACTTAAGCGTCAATCCTTTTTTGAAATCTTTTTTCTTTCTTGTCACCGTCCAGCGCGTGTTGCCCTGTCGACATGTATTAATATACTATCTCGGTATAATACCGTCAATAGTTTTTCTAAAAAAACTTTTGAAATCTTTTTTCTTCTATATATAGCAAAAACAATTCTAAGAAAAAGTAAAGCCGATCGTCATACGACCGGCTCATACGTCACGAGTTCGACTCCCGCCCCTTTAGTCGTTTGATATGAGATACGAATCAAACCTTTTCGCATGAAGAAATCGATTAAGCTGCTCAAATCTACTTTAACTTCTTGCAATCGTTCTTCTTCCATCAATTCATACATCGTCCAAGGATCCGTCCGTTCACGCATAATTTCGAATAAATAGCGTCCTCCCGATAAAACCTTGGACTGCAAAAGGTGCTCAAGCCCAATCAAAGCAAGATGAATACGTTGATCTAGTGTCTCTTCACTCATCAATAATTGCTCGTATAGTTTATAGACATCCGGGTCATCGAGTCGCGCCTGTTCCCAAACGACCGTTTCAGGATGTTTTCCTTTTTCGAGGACGGATAACCGTGCCAGGTGATGCAACGCATGATGGACATGTGTATAGGCATCATAATGATGTCCGCGACTAAACAAGTTTCTTCCATCTTGGAAACGACGCAACAATTTAGCAAAGGAAATCGTCATCTGTAAATATCGTTCCTCATCAGGAAAATCGAGTAGTTGTCTTTTTAAGTCAACTAAGTAATCGTTTCGTTCGAATACGATCGTCCCTTCAGCAATCCAGTGAATCGCGCGTCGATTAGCGTTCAATAAAATCCAACGCGATAACACATCCTCGTGTACAAGATGTAAAGATACTTTCAACGTATTCAATCGGTAATGTTTAATCGTCCATTCGACTTCCGGATCTCTTGTGATGACAACAAGAAGTGTATCAAATTGATCTGTCAGGGAATCCCGTGGTTGCCGTTTCTCAACAGCAATGATCCCTTGTGTTTCACGATAAGCCGCGTACTCCGAATAAATCGTTCGTGTTGCTTGTTCCATGTACTTCTCACCCTTCTATACGAACTCGTCGTTACCATTTTCGACAAAAAAACAAGCTTTCCTTCTTCAGGCAATCCCACTTCTTATGCTAGACTGACAACAGGGGGAATTCACTTGAAAAAACAACGTAAAAATAAAATAAACCGCGCGCGAAACTTAGCTATGTTTCTCGTCTTCGGTGGGATGCTCGTCATGTATGGCGGTCTATTACTCAAACAATTCGAGATCATCATGGTCTTACTCATGCTTCTCGGTTTCGTCATGGTTCTCGCCAGTACGGCACTCTATTTCTTGATTGGTCTGACATCAACGAAGGCAGCTGTCGTCACTTGTCCGAACTGTGGAAAAGAAACAAAAGTCCTTGGTCGCGTCGACTTATGTATGCATTGCGATGAACCACTGACGATGGATCCATCTCTTGAAGGTAAAGAATTCGATGAAAAATATAATAAACACAATAAACGAGCTCCCCGCTAAGGCAGCTCGTTTTTTTATTGGACATTCGATTGACAGTCCGGGCAAGTTCCGTACACTTCTAATCGGTGACGATCGACTTTAAAGCCTGTTAAGTGCGCCGCAACCGTTTCGACATCATCGAGCACAGGATAGTTGAAGTCAACGATCTTTCCGCAATTTTCACAGATCATGTGGTAATGGCGTGTCGTAACGAAGTCGAAGCGACTTGAAGCGTCTCCGTAATTCATTTCCTCAACGATTCCTTTTTCTCGAAACACGCGTAAGTTATTATATACAGTCGCCACACTCATGTTTGGAAAACGATGTTCGAGTGCACGATAAATCTCATCCGCTGTCGGATGCGTGTGTCCCGTCGTTAAATATTCCAAAATCGCGTGACGTTGTGGTGTCATTCGAACGCCTGATTCCCGAAGCGACTTCACGGCGTCATCTAGCATTTCGTTAGCCACGTCCATCCCCTCATTTCTATCTTTCATTGATTATCAGATTGTAATCTTTATAATTAGTCTACCTACAAAAAGTCATTCCGTCAACGGCTCTGCACCGGATTTGACGTCCATGATACAATCATATCGTGATATTTTTCACGAATCATCGATTGGAGGAATCCTCATGTCTACCCACACTACACGTCCTACTTCAGAGGCGTTATATGAAATCGCACAAGAGTGTATCGTTGGTGGCGTCAACAGCCCATCCCGTTCATTCAAAGCCGTCGGTGGCGGCGCACCTGTCTATATGGAACGCGGAGAAGGTGCTTACTTTTATGATGTCGATGGCAATCGCTATATCGATTACTTAGCAGCCTATGGTCCAATCATCACGGGACACGGTCACCCTCACATTACGGAAGCGATCACTCATGCTGCCCAAAACGGTCTTCTTTACGGCACACCACACCGTCTAGAAATCGACTTTGCACATAAACTACAAAAAGCAATCCCATCGCTTGAAAAAGTACGCTTTACGAACTCGGGAACAGAAGCCGTCATGACAACGATTCGCGTCGCGCGTGCGTATACAGGTCGCGAGCTCGTCGTGAAGTTCAGTGGATGTTACCACGGTCACTCGGATTTGATGCTGATTGCAGCAGGTAGCGGACCGGCGACACTTGGTTCTCCCGATTCAGCTGGTGTCACGAAAGCGACGGCAAAAGAAGTCATCACGACACCGTTCAATGATATCGAATCGTACCGTCAAATCATGGAGCAATGGGGCGATCAAGTCGCTTGTGTACTCGTTGAACCGATCGTCGGAAACTTCGGTATCGTCGAACCGCAACCTGGATTCCTTGCTGCGGTCAACGAAATCACGCATGCACACGGCGCACTCGTCATCTATGATGAAGTCATCACAGCCTTCCGTTTCACGTACGGCAGTGCACAAGAGTTACTCGATATCCGTCCCGATATGACGGCACTCGGCAAAATCATCGGTGGTGGTTTACCGATCGGCGCTTATGGCGGTCGCAAAGAAATCATGGAACACGTCGCGCCACTCGGTCCGGCTTACCAAGCAGGTACGATGGCAGGTAACCCAGCATCCATGGCTGCGGGTATCGCTTGTCTTGAATTACTTGAGAAGCCTGGTGTCTATGAACAACTCGATCACCTTGGCGCCTTACTCGAACAAGGTGTGCTAGAAGCAGCAAAACGTCATGACGTCACGATTACGATCAACCGTCTAAAAGGTGCCATGACGGTCTACTTCACGGATGAAACAGTTATCGATTACGATGGTGCAGAACGTGCAGATAGCGAGATGTTCGGACGTTTCTTCAAATTGATGCTAGAAGAAGGCGTCAACCTTGCCCCTTCGAAATACGAAGCGTGGTTCCTGACGACAGAACATACGGAAGCCGACATCAAGGAGACGATCGCAGCAGTCAATCGTGCCTTTGCTCGACTTTAAGTCTCTTCACTAAAAAAGCAGCGCCCTCGCAAGGGGCGCTGTTTTTTGTTATTCGACGAGTTCCAGATTTTGAATGGCATACAGTTCAAAATAAGCGCCTCGTTTTTGCATGAGAACTTCGTGTGTGCCAATTTCCGTAATCTGACCATTTTCAATGACGACGATCTTATCGGCATCGGTAATCGTTGATAAACGGTGCGCGACAGTAAACGTTGTCCGCCCTTTTGCAAGACGCGCTAACGAATCTTGAATCATCGCTTCGCTCTCTAAATCGAGCGCACTCGTCGCCTCATCCAAGATTAGAATCGGCGGATTCTTCAAGAAGACCCGCGCAATCGCAAGACGTTGTTTTTGACCACCCGATAGCTTAACGCCTCGTTCACCGACCGGCGTATGATAACCGTTCGGTAATCGTTCGATGAATTCGTGGGCATTCGCTGCTTTTGCTGCTGCGATGACTTCCTCGTCCGTCGCGTTCGGATTCCCCATCTTGATGTTCATTTGGACCGACTCACTAAATAGAATCGATTCCTGCATGACCATCCCGATCTGATCGCGAAGACCTCGCAACTTCAAGTCACGAATATCAACACCGTCAAGCGTGATCCGACCGGCAGACACATCATAAAAACGCGGAATCAAACTGACGAGCGTTGATTTCCCGCCACCTGACATCCCGACGAAAGCAATCCGTTCGCCTGCCTGAACGTCAAGCGTCAAGCGATCGATCGCCAGCTCGCCGCCTTCTTCATAAGCAAAGCTGATATCTTCGAACTGAACGTTCCCGCGGACATCTTTCGGTTCGCGCGCATTCGGTTTTTCCGTGATGTCATACGGCTCATCTAAAAACTCGAACATCCGGTCCATCGAAGCGATCGACTGTGTCAACGTCGTTGAGGAGTTGACGAGACGACCGAGCGGTGCATACAGACGGTCGATATAACCAATGAACGCGACCATCGTCCCAAGTGTCACATGTCCGTTCAAGACGAAGAACGCCGCCGTTCCGAAGATCAGGATTGGTGCGAAGTCCGTAATCGTCGAGACGACGACGTATGTCCGCGCATTCCAGTTCGTTTGACGAAGCGCTGCTTTTAAGAACCCATCATTTTGATGTTTGAACGCTTTGTTCTCGTGTGGTTCCAGTGCAAAACTACGGATGACCGCCATGCCGTTGACCCGCTCCGTCAAATGACCTTGTAGCTCCGCAAGTGCTGCCGAGCGTTCCCGTGTCAATCCACGTAAGCGACCGTAAAAGAACTTAACGGCGAGGGCGTAGAAGGGTAAAGGAATGATGGCGATAAGCGTCAACTTCGGATCAATCGTCCACATGATGGCAATCGCAATAAAAATCGTGATCATATCAAGCCATAGATTCATTAATCCTGTGACGACGAAGTCTTTCGTCTGCTCGACATCATTGATGATCCGCGAAATGACTTCCCCCGTTTTTGTGTTCGAATAAAAACGAAGCGACAATTTCTGAACATGATCAAACAATCGGTTCCGTACGTCAAATAGAATCTTCGACGCTGACCATTGTGCGAGATATTGGCGAACGTATTCAAGCGGCGGCTTGACGATCAAGAAGATGAAGACACCTGCTCCGATCAAATATGCCAATTGCTTACTTTTTTCCGCCATCGGCATCGTGTTCCCAGTTAGGATATGGTCGATGATGTACTTATACAACAATGGAAGTCCGAGTGGGATCGAGAACTTGATGATCCCGACGAAGACCGTCAAGAGGATCTGTTTTTGATACGGCTTGACGAACGCCATATACCGACGAATCGAGCCTTGTTTCTTACGTTTTGCTTGTGTTGCCACATGTTTCACTTCCTTCAACTAAAAAAAGACGATGGCGAACCATCATCTCCGATATCTTGTTTCATATTCACGATACCACATATCCACGAAAGCCGGGTTAAATGGACCCTTGCGACTACGAATCCACTGAATCAGGATTTGAACATTATCCTTTAAAATACGATCAATCGCCTTCGGATAGTTCATTTCACGGCGATGTTTCTCATATTCGTCCTCATCGAGGATCATGTAGGACATGTCCGGATACACTTTGATATCTAAATCATAATCAATGTACTTGACTGCTCGATCTTTCTCATCGAACGTAGAAGGTGACCCGAGGTTACAGTAGTAGTAAATGCCATCCTCCCGAATCATACAAATGACATTGAACCAGAGTTCTGTTGAAAAATAACAGATTGCAGGCTCTCGCGTTCGCCACTGACGACCATCCGATTCACTGACCATGATACGGTCATTGAACCCAATCAATTCTTCTTCCGTCGATTTCAGCACGAGCGTTTCTTCCCAAACTCTGTGTAAGCTCCCGTTATGTTTGAAACTTTGAATCTCAATCTTGCTACTTTCTTTTGGGAATCGACTCATGTGCTACTCCTTTCTAAAGCGTTTTTCTTCCATTCTGTTATACTCTCGTGCTTATTATACCCATTTTCAGAACGCATGAAAAACGAAAGGGTATTTTTTCAGAAAAATGACGGAATTCAGCCTTGAAAGTGATTTAAAATCGCATTTTTTCGCTGTTTGAACATCGGTTTCAAGATGAATGCTTCGATGACGAAGGCAGGTAAGAAGGATGCATACGTCACTTCATCCATGAAATAGACGCCAGATTCACGTTCTTCGACCCGGTGGACGTGACACCATGCGCGAAACGGATACGGGACTTTTGTGCCGACATCAACGAAGACATATTCTTCTACGAAAGGAATCCAAGACGTCCATGAGACAAATAGTGGAGAAACTCCGACACGTAGACGAATCGTATTCCCGGCTCGCGTCCGTGTATCACCCGACGTTTTCACTTGCGGAAATACCGTCAATCGACTCAATGCCTTGGCGTCACTTAAAAAATCCCAAGCTTGCTTCTTTGATGCATCAACACGTGTCTCAAAACGAAAAGTACGCATTAGATCTCCCCCTTCAATAATCGATCAATCTTCATTTGCGCGACAGAAATCGGATGCGTCGCATACGTTTTCTGATCGACGAGTACTGTCTGATCCGGCTGTTCCGTCACGCGATAGACGGCGATCTCCCAAATCCGGTGTGAGAAGATATGTCGGACGTGCCCGACAAGCGTTCCCTCACGCTCTTCTTCCGCTTCTCGAAGTGGATATTGCCACATACCTGCAAGCAAACCGGTCTCCCCCCGTTGTTCAATTGCGATTTTTCCGTCTGCTTCATAAACAAGAGCGTCATAAGGAATTATTTGCGTCTTCCCTTTCTTCGTCTTCACAGGCAGTTCTTCCTGTGCGTTTCGGTCATATGCAAAACAAACGTCTTGAACAGGACAAAGTCCACACATCGGTGACTTCGGCGTACAGACCATCGCCCCGAGTTCCATCAGACCTTGATTGAAACTGGACGGATCAGCCGGATCAATCAATTGATGCACCGCCGCTTCAAACAATTTCCGCGTCTTCGGTACAGCGATATCCTCATAGATTCCAAGCACACGCGAAAGAACGCGCATCACATTTCCGTCTACTGCTGGTTCTGCTTGTCCATAAGCAATCGATAGAACCGCTCCTGTCGTGTATGGACCGACGCCTTTCAGCTGACTGAACAATTCCTTTTCATCGGGCACGATTCCATCATATTTTTCAACAACTTCCTGAACCGCGATTTGAAGGTTCTTGACACGGGAATAGTACCCTAAGCCCTCCCAGTGCTTCAGGACTTCACTTTGATCCGCTTCTGCTAAATCATGCGGTGTCGGAAAACGTTTCGTGAAGCGCTCATAATACGGAATGACTGTATCGACGCGCGTTTGTTGGAGCATGATTTCACTAATCCAGATATGATACGGGTTTTTGGTTCTTCGCCACGGGAGATCTCGCTGTTCACGAAGGAACCAGGCAATCAGTTCTGTGGTAAATTGTGTTTTATTAAAGTTTGTGAAATATTCTTGAACGACAGTCAAAAGGTTACCTCTTTTCTCTTAAATACGATATATTAATTAAAAATTACTCGGCAGAACCACGATGGATTCACCATCACGATTTCATAGAAGGAGCGAATTCGCATTGGATACTGGTACGCATATTGGCATGGGACTTTGTCTCGCCGCCATCTCGACGCTACACCCTGACGTCGCAGCGAGCACGACGCTGTTTGCTGCCGTGACGACGACAGCGCTCGTCGGCTCACACGCACCGGACTTCGATACTGTCTTTAAATTTAAAGGAAACAGCGCCTACTTGCGCCAACACCGCGGAAAATCACACGGTTTGATCGCTTTGCTCGCTTGGCCATTATTACTTTCGATCGTCATCGGCACGTTATTCGGTGTACCTCCGACTTCATTATGGCTGATGGCACAGATCGCTGTCGCTCTTCATGTCTTCGTCGATCTGTTTAACGCTTACGGAACACAAGCCTTACACCCGTTCAAAAAATCCTGGATCGGTTGGGGTGTCATCAATACATTTGATCCATATCTGTTCACGATGTATTATGCCGCGTTCGGGATTTGGCTACTAACGCGAGCGACGATCGTCATCTTCCCGATTTTAATTGCTATCGTCATCATCTACTACGCTGTTCAATTCAAGTTACGAAACGATGCCCTCGCGACCGCAGCCCGCTATTATCGCGGTGCGCATAAACTGTTCATCTCCCCTGGCATGAAATGGGATGAATGGCATGTCGCGGCACGTTTACGCGATGAGTATTCCGTCGTTAAGATTAACAGTGGAACCGTCGTCGAATGCGGAAACTTCCGGATCAAGGACGAACCACACGGTGACGCCTTGTACGAAATCGTCAAACAAAACGCGGACTTGCAAGCGTTTCTTGAGTTTTCGAAGATTCATACGTATACGGTCTCACGAAAGGATGGCATTGTCGAATACCGCTTCACCAACCTGCGTTACTTCACGAAGGAAGTCTATCCATTCGTTGCCGTCGTCAGAATCGACGCTGCCACACAAGAGATCGTCAGCTCCTATACCGGCTGGGTGTTTAGCGAACGGACCTTGCAGAAAAAACTGTTCATCCCTGCATTATAAAGACAAAGCTCCGCGCAACGGAAATCCCGATGTGCGGAGCTTTTTTCATTCGACGTTTCGACCTGTCATCAAATGCTTGAATTTTTCGTTCGTCGTATTAAACCGGTGTAACATTGCCCCGTGCTGTTTGATCTGCTGCTCGACAAAATGAACCGCAACGGCTTCACCTTGATATTTCTCACCTGCGCGCGCGAGTGTCGCTTCGAAATCTTCCCACAGCACTTCGACCCACGTCAGTGCTTCTTCCGGGGTTAATACTTCATTCACTTGTAATAATTCTTCAGCCAGTTGCTGAAGGGCTTGTTCTCGATTCGTCATGTCTGTTCTCCCTCTCCTGTGAATAACGCGAGCGGAATCGCGACTTCCTGAGCCGTTCCTTCAAAATGTCCCCAACCCATGACGCCATTGACGAAGTGTAACTCAAATCGTGCCTCTTCTCCTTCGATTCGGTAAAAGGCTCCCCGTTCGAATCGTGCCGGATCGATCAAATAACTTTTCGCAATGGCGATTTTTCGCGTCACGACTTCCACTTCGCTGACGTTCCCGTGTTGCTCCGCTTTTCGTTTTTGTTCACTTAATTTCGTGATCAACATCTCAAGCTCGTATTTCGATAATTGACTCATCCGTGTCTCCATTACAAAAACTCCCCCTCTTCGTTTTTCAGTATAAACGAAAAGGAGGAGAAACTGGATGGATTAGCTTGATTTCAATTCAAGATTCCGTTTACTTTGTAACGCATACATTTTCGCATAAATCCCGGACGTTGCAAGGAGCACATCATGGGATCCTCGCTCGACGATCCGACCATGATCGAGAACAAGAATCTCATCCGCATCCTTGATCGTCGACAAGCGATGGGCGATGATGAACGTCGTTCGTCCTTTCGTTAACGTTAACAAGGCATCTTGAATGACCGCTTCCGTTTCTGAGTCAACACTCGCTGTCGCTTCGTCAAGAACTAGGATTGCAGGATCAAACGCTAACGCACGGGCAAAACTGATCAACTGTCGTTCCCCCGCTGATAACGTGGCACCTTTTTCGATGACTGGTTCATCGAGCCCGTTCGGTAAACGATCAATGAACCGATCCGCGCCGACAGCTTCGATCGCTTGTCGTACTCGTTCTTCGGAAATATCAGGATTGCCGAGTGTGATGTTCGAGCGAATCGTTCCTGTGAAGAGGAACGGATCCTGTAAGACGATCCCCATATGCTCACGAACCGCTTGTTTCGGTAAAGTCGTCACGTCCTGTCCGTCAATCAACAACTGTCCCTTTGACGGATCATAAAAACGCATCAATAAATTCATGATTGAACTTTTCCCGCTACCCGTATGACCGACGAGGGCAATCGTCGCGCCAGGACGAGCATCGATTTGAATTTCACGTAATACGGGATTTCCCGCTTCGTAACTGAATTCGACGTCTTTGAAGGATACCGCTCCTTTAAACCGAGCAACGCGCCCTTGTTCGACCGGCTCGCCCTTTTCGTCGAGCAACTGGAACATTCGGTCCGCTGACACGAGCGCTTGTTGTAGCGGTGACAGCTGATTCATGATTTGAGTGACCGGTTCGAATAAACGGGACACGTAATCGATATACGCATATAAGATCCCGAGTGATAAAAACGATCCATTCGTCAGACTTTTTCCGCCGACGACCCAAATCAACAAGGCGAGCGTCAAGTTTTTCAAAAAGTAGGATAAGTTGTGTGACATCAAGGCATCAAGTCGTAACAACTTTGCCCGTGTCTGATAGTTCTCTTCATTCTTTTGTTCGAATTCAGCAAGAACTTCCTTCTCACGTGCATAAGCCTGAATGATCGGCATCGTCTGGATGTTCTCATTCAGTTGACCATTCATGTCGGCAACGAGTGAACGGACTTTGAAGTTATTCTTCGTCGCGAGTTTCTGGAACAGCTGAATCCAGAAATAGACGATCGGAATAATGATTAGCGAGACGAGTCCTAAGCGATAATCGAGGAAGAACATCGCGACGAGAATCCCTGCCATCGTGATGATCCCTGAGAAGACTCGTGCGAGCACACCGAGATATAAATCGCGAATCGTTTCCGTATCATTCGTGACGCGACTAACGATTTTCCCGATTGGCGTCTGGTCGAAATAACGAACCGGTAACCGTTGCAGATGCGTAAAGACATCAAGCCGCATCCGTTTGATGATTTTATGAGCAGATCGCTGGAGCAAGATTTGTTGAATCCAGTTCAAACCAGCTGCTGCAAGTAGCAAAAGAACATAGATCAAGGACAACCAGCCGATTGCTTTTAAGTCCTTTGAATAAAAATCATAGACCTGTCCTTGTGTCAGTTTTTGAATATTATCATACGTGTACACATTGTCTCCACGCGTGACCGTCATCGTATTTCCACTGATTTTCCGCTCTCCCCCACTGACGACTTGTTTTGGTACGAAAAAGTAGCCGTTGGTCGTTTGGACGATCGAGACGGATCGAACGATCTCACTTTTAGATACGTCTTGTGCTTTGGCGAACTGACGACCGTCATACGTGACCGCACCGTCTGCTTTAACTTCGACCCAGTCCTTTTCAATCGCTACGATATGTTCATCGATGATGACTTTCGCGATATACGGACCTGTCAATTCCGCACCGACTGCCAGTACGAGTAGAAACAATCCTAAGAAGATCGCTTGTTTCTCATGCATCGCATAGCGGATCAACGAACGGATCGTCGTCTTCCGACGTGCCGGATCGAGTTGATATAATTCCAATTCATTCATGCAAAGGCACCTCCTTACATTTCTTCACTTTGTCGCTCGAATTGTTGAGCGTACCAGCCATTTTGTGCCATCAGGCTGTCATGTGTTCCTCGTTCAGAAATCATTCCGTCTTGCAAGACGATGATTTCGTCCGCATGTGCCACTGCCGATAAGCGATGGGCAACAATTAATGTCGTCGATTGGTGGCGATTCGATCGAATTGAATCGATGATATGTGATTCCGTTTTCGCGTCTACCGCTGATAATGAATCATCCAGCAACAGCAACTCTGGTTTTTTTAACATCGCCCGCGCGATTGACAGACGTTGCTTTTGTCCTCCCGACAACGTAACGCCACGTTCACCGACCATCGTCTCAAGTCCTTGCTCCAGCGTCTCGATATCTTTTTCGAACGATGCGAGACGAATCGCTTCCTGCAATTCTTCTTCTGTCGCTTCACCTGCACCAAACAAAATGTTATCCCGAACAGATTTTGAAAATAGTAAATGTTCTTGTGACACATAGCCCGTCCAACCGCGAACCGTCTCTAGCGCAACATCTTCATACGGTACGCCGTTGACTGTCAACATGTCCCGTCCGATTGGATACTCACGTAAGAATTGACGCAAGAACGTCGTTTTCCCGGATCCCGTTGGTCCGACGATACCGATCGTTGTTCCTTGTTCAATCGTCATATTCAAATCTCGTAAGACCGGATGGGCTGTCTCTGGATACGTAAACGTCAAATCGTTCATCTCGATCCGTTCAGGGCGATCGACGTGTTTCCGCGGTGTCGAAGCAATCAACGGTTTGACTCGCATCGTTGCTTCTAAGCGATCAAGACTTGCTGTTCCGCGCTGGATGACATTGATCAATTCACCAAAGGCGTACATCGGCCAGATCAGCATCCCGAGATAGATGTTAAAGGCGACCAATTGTCCGAGCGTGATGTCGTTCGTAAAGACGAGATATGTCCCGAACGATAAGCCGATCAAGTAACTAAACCCGACGAGCAACTTGATGATCGGTTCAAATAAGACATCGATTTTTGCGACATGCATGTTTTTCTCAAAAACATCCGTCGTGACATCGTCGAACCGTTTAACGTCGACTGGTTCTTGGACGAACGAGCGAATGACACGCAGTCCGGAAATCGACTCGACGACCTGATCATTCATCGTTCCGAACGAATCCTGGGCCGTGATGAAACGCCCGTGAATCTGACTTCCGAGCTTATTCATCGCGTAGGCGAGAAGCGGCATCGGTAACAAGGCAGCAAGCGTCAGCTTCCAATCGATCGCGACACCCATGACAACAAGCGTGATCGCTGTCATGTTCAACGAGTCGACAAGCGTCAAGACACCAAATCCGGCTGTCCGCTCGACCGCCTTTAAGTCGTTCGTCGCGAGCGCCATCAAGTCTCCCGTCCGATTCTTTTGATAGAATGTCGGCGTCAGTTTTAATAAGTGCGTAAAGAAGCGGCTCCGCAGCGTCCGTTCTAATAAAAAGGCCGTTCCGAATAATTTCGCTAACCATTGATACGTCAAGAGGAAGGAAACGATAGAAATGGCTGTTAATCCGATGACATACTGCAAAAGTGTCGTCCGGTCCATCGACCCTGATCGTAAACCGTCGATGACCTTACCGATCAGCCACGGTGGCGTTAAATCGATGAAGCCGGTGATGATTAACAAGACGACTGCTACGAGGTACGATGATTTGTGTTCTTTAAGAAACCAACTCAATTGCTTAAATAAACGCATGAGGGTCCCCCCTTTACTGTGAAATGAACTACTTTTTCCGAGCACGCAAAAAGGCATACGGATTTCCGGATGCAGTCCGAGAATCAGTATGCCTTGAAATGGGCATGATCCATTCTTGTTCGTCTGCGCGCTCGGGAGACGAATCCCCTTGCTCGCACATGAAATGAATTACTTATACGTGCTCAAGAGTCTCCGTCGTATTCAGCTGTTGGATATGAGTGAAACCAATTGGCTTTTTCATAGGACGGTTCCTCCTTTTCTTAGTCTGTGCGTAGAATAGCACAATTGTCGGATAATTGTCAATTTTTCGTCTTGCTTTTATTATTCCACCTCTTCTTCTTTGACTTGTTCAAGGACTTGAGCCGCTAGTCCGTATGGAAATCCTTTTCGGACGAGCGCTTGCTTCACTTTCTGTTCGCGTTCGAACGGTTCAAGTTGCCGGTATTTCGGATAATACTTGCGTGCTTGATAAAGGGCCGCTTGTTCTTCTTCGTCCCCTTCTTCAGCTCGGAACACCTCTTCGATACCCGCCTTGATCAAGTCGGACGAGAAACCGCGTTGCATGAGTGTCATCTGTAGCTTTTGCGTCAGTTCCCGCACGGAACGCCGTTGCAGCTCTTTTTGCTTTTGCCGCAAAAACTTCAGGACTTTTTCGTATTCCTCTTCATCCGTAAACGTCACGATCGCTTCATCAATCGCTGTCTTCGGTATCTTCAATGCCTCAAGGTCGCGGCGAATCCGTCCAGGTCCTTGTGGTGTCGTCGCTTTTTTCGTTGCCGTATAAGCAAGTGCGAACTGTTGATCATCCAGATAGCGTTGCTCTGTCAATCGCTCGATTGCATGTTTGATCGCATGCTCCGGTGTCTCTTTCTCTGTTAAATACGCGACGACTTCACTCGTCGCCCGCATGCGGTACGATAAATGATTCAATGAGAGACGATATGCTTTCTGCTGTTCTTCAGCCGTCAATACTTCCTTGACGAAGTCATCATCGAGTTCTTTATCGCGTTGCAGATTGTATTTGATTAAAATATCGACGTCTACGGCAAAGGCATACTCTTCTTTGCCATCACGCTCGACATAGATATTAAATCGTTCGCTGTTCTTTTTCTGTGTCGAGATCCGTTTGATCTTCATTACATTCCCTCCTCTAACCTGACTCGGTAGTTCTACGATATCATGAACAGGCAGGTCTATGTTTGAGTGAAACCATGGAACGGGAACAAATGGAAAGAAGCTACTTTTACTTATTTCAGGGAGGATGAATTACATGAACATTGCGATTACCGGTGGAACCGGTATGATTGGTCAAGCCTTGACGAAGCGTTTATTAGAGCAAGGACATCACATATTTATCTTGACGCGTCATCCGAAAGCGAACGATGCGCATGTCACATATATCAAGTGGATGACAGAAGACGCAAAACCGGAACAGCACTTAGAGGGCGTCGATGCATTCATTCATCTGGCTGGTGCTTCGATCAACGACGGACGTTGGACGGATGAACGTAAACGCGTCATTCTCGACAGCCGCGTCAGTACGACGAAGGAGCTCGTGCGAATCGTTGAAGCACTCGATCAAAAACCAAATGTCGTTTTGTCTGCTTCTGCGGTTGGCATTTACGGACAAGATCGGCATCAAACCTTCTCTGAAGATCAACCCCTTCCACCGACCGCTGACTTCTTAAGTCATGTCTGTGTTGCGTGGGAAGATCTTGCTCGTCCGATTGCTGACGCTGGCATTCGACTCGTCCATCCACGAATCGGTGTCGTCTTGACGAAAGCCGGTGGCGCTTATCCGTTAATGCGTCTGCCTTATGTTTTGTTTGGTGGTGGGACGATGGGCGACGGTAAACAGTGGGTCTCCTGGGTCCATATCGATGATTTAGTCGATTTATTCCTATTCGCGCTTGAAACTCCGACAGTCGAAGGACCGCTGAACATCACTGCGCCTCACCCGGAGACGATGCGCCGTTTCGGACAGACGATCGGAAAAGTCTTACATCGCCCACACTGGCTCCCGGCACCACGCTTCGCATTAGAACTCGCACTCGGTGAAAAGAGTACGATTGTACTAGAAGGAGCTCGTGTCGTCCCGAAAAAAGCGCTCGAAAACGGATACAAGTTTCGGTATGCTGAACTAAAGGATGCATTACGAGCAATCGAGCATTCAAACTAGTACAGGGGTGGACGATACTTGGATATCTTAATTCGAAATGCACATATCTATCCGATTACTTCGGACAGTTTTTACGGGGACATCCGCATTCGTGATGGGAAAATCATTGAAATCGGTGAATTACTGGATCATTTAGAAGACGATCAAGTCATTGAAGCAGAAGGTCACTTTTTATTGCCCGGTTTCATCGATGCCCATACACATCTCGGATTATATGACGAAGGTACCGGAACCGTCGGAAATGATGCGAATGAGACGATTTTCGCGATGACTCCTCATCTGCGTGCCATTGATGGCGTCTATCCGCTGGATGAAGGCTTTAAGGAAGCTGTCGAACACGGAATCACGACCGTTCAAGTCATGCCGGGTAGCATGAACATCATCGGTGGCGTCACGAGTGTCATCAAAACGCACGGACGATTCATCGATGATATGATTCTTCGAAAGTATGCGGGTCTGAAGGTGGCGCTCGGTGAAAACCCGAAGCGTGTCCATAGTGCTGGTCGTGCCGGTGAACTGACACGGATGGGCATCATGGGGATGTTGCGCGAAGCCTTTCTTGAAGTTCGAACGCAACCGGTTTCCGAAACCTTCGCCCATCAAATGATCAAACGGGTCCTCGATCACAAGATGCCGCTTCGTGTACATGCACATCGAGCAGATGATATCCTTTCCGCCATTCGTTTCGCGGAAGAGTTTGATCTTGATTTACGCATCGAACATTGCACGGAAGGTCATCTCGTCGCAAAAGAGATGGAACAATTACCGATCGAAAAAGTGACGGTTGGACCAACCTTTACGCGAAAGTCTAAAATCGAACTGAAGAATAAGACATGGGAAACGTACCGGATTCTTCACGAACATGGTCTTGAAATTTCGATTACGACCGATCATCCATACACGCCTGTCCAATACTTGAACCTCTGTGCTGGTCTTGCCGCACGAGAAGGTCTACCGGTCGATGTCGCCTTACGCGCGATCACGATTCATCCAGCCCGTTCGCTCGGTGTGGACGATCGTGTCGGATCGATCGAGGTCGGAAAAGACGCGGATCTCGTCTTGTGGAGTCACTTCCCACTCGACTATTTAGCGAAGCCGCTCATGACGATGATTGATGGAAAAATCATTTTTGAACACGCTCAACTGAACTTGACTTAATCCCACCCCCGCCAGGTGTTTTTTGCACCTTTCGGGGGTTTTAGACGCTTACGGAAAACATCTTGTTTTTGTATCTTTTTTCACAAAAATTATTTTCTTGCAATTTTAAAAAAAGAAGGTAATATTATCTTATCCGACAACTGAAGAAGGCATACCATGCGCGGTTCAAACGAGTCAGACAGGTAGCTTTCGACAATCATTCTTGCGGTCCTAAAAGGAGGAATGGAAGTATGCTCAAGCAACGGGAGCTGAGCGACTGCGCTGATTTGTTCGAACTGATGCAGCATCAAGACGTATATCCGTACGTCCGCCAAAAAACACGGTACTTTGATGAATTTCTGTTTACTACAAAGCAGGCAATCGAAGAGGAAGAACGTGGTGAAATCGTATCACGTACCATCCTAGATGAATTCGATCAACCGATTGGTACGATTAGTTTACTCGATATCGAAGGACAATATGGGTTTCTCGGTACATGGTTAGGTAAACCGTATCATGGTAAAGGATACAATCATTTAGCGAAAGAAGCCTTCTTCTCTGAGCTGTTCTTCGAGCTCGGATATGAGAGTGTCTTCATGAAAATTCGCAAAAGCAATATTCGGTCACAAAAAGCAGCTGAAAAATTGCCGTATGCGTTCTGTGCGGATGAGTTGCGCCCTGCGCTTCTTGAGCAATTGAATGCTGGCGAAACACAGTTCACGCTGTATGAAGTCTCAAAATCTAGTTTCCACATGTACATTCATGGTCGGGAACTCGAAACACTATACGATCACCAACAACTCGAAGCATGAGGGCCTTGTCTCTCATGCTTTTTTGTGTCCACGCATGCGTTTCTAAAGTTTGAAATGGTATGATAAATAAGAAAACTCATCTTTATGGAAGAAACCTTTTCTTCTACAGGAAATGGAGCGAAGACTAATGCCAGAATCGTTTAACATTCTCGTAGTAGATGACGAAGCACAAATGCGTGACCTTCTCGTCTCGAATCTCGAAAAAGAACACTACACGACGATGACAGCTTCTAACGGACAAGAAGCCATCCATCTCATTCAACAAAATACATTCCACCTCGTCCTGCTCGATGTCATGATGCCAGAAATGGACGGCTTGACAGCATGTATGCGCATCCGTGAGTTCTCAAACGTTCCGATCATCATGCTGACGGCACGTTCGGACGAACTCGACCGCATCCACGGTCTGAAAATCGGAGCTGATGACTATATTACAAAACCGTTTAGCCCACGCGAACTGCTTGCTCGCATCGAAGCGACGCTTCGTCGCTCTCACCGCTTTACAGTTGATCAATCGGCTACTTTAACGCTCGGTATGCTTGAACTCGACACGGAAAGTCGGAGTGTCCACGTCAACGGCAAACCGGTCAGTCTGACGCGCAAGGAATTTGATTTGCTGCATCTGTTCGCTCAAAACAATGATAAGGTCTTTTCTCGCGAACAGTTACTCGATCAAATTTGGGGTGCGGATTATATCGGGAACTTACGGACGGTCGATACGCATATCAAAACACTTCGTTTAAAGCTCGGGGAAGCTGGTGGCTCGATTCAAACCGTCTGGGGCATCGGTTATAAATTCGAGGAAGTATGATTAAGCGCTATACGATTCGGCGCCGGATTTGGATCACGATTTGGTTCACGAGCGTTTTTTCTGCCATTCTGTTCGTCCTGCTGACGTTTTATCTCTACGACCGGTTCTATCTTCAGACGCAAGAAGATATCTTATTGAACCGAGGGGAAAAGCTAATCAACATTTACAAGTCCGAAGGCTTATCTGGTGCTTTTTACGATGGGATGACTTATACGAATGAATTGACGGAATCGAAAGTCTTCTTCATCGATTTTCTGAAGAAAAATCCGGCAGGACTCCGTTTTTTGACGAATGCGGACATCGAACAGCTTCGTAATGGCGAGACGGTCGTCTCGAGCCGGACCCATCCGATAGAAGGAACGGACATTCTAATGACTGGATTTCCGATCATCGAAAACAATCGACTGGTCGGTACATTGATTTTATATCTAGAACTCGGTCAAATCAGTGAACCATTCCGCCCACTCCGCCTGATGATCTTCTTCATGATCGGACTGATCGTCTTGAATCTCGTCATCTTCGGACGACAAATCATCGATACGATCATCCGTCCGTTGATCGACATGAAGCGCGCCTCGACTGTTTATGCACAAGGTGACTTTGATTACCGGATTCCGATTCAATCGGACGATGAAATCGGAGAACTCGCAGAAACATTGAACAAGATGGCGGAATCGCTCGGTGAGGTCGACGAGCAGCGAAAGGAGTTCCTCGCGAACGTCAGTCATGAATTGCGGACACCTCTCTCCTACATTCGTGGCTATACGGAGATGATGCAGGATGATTCGCTCGAGGAAGAAAAGCGTGCGCAGTATTACCAAATCATTGAGCGGGAAACGGAGCGTCTGCAACGTCTCGTCAATGATCTGCTCGATCTCGCTCAACTTGAACGCGATTCCTATCCGATGTCGAAACAACCACTTGTCTTCAGTCAAGTACTTG
This sequence comes from Exiguobacterium sp. UBA7533, assembly GCF_002479335.1. Classification (NCBI taxonomy): domain Bacteria; kingdom Bacillati; phylum Bacillota; class Bacilli; order Caryophanales; genus Exiguobacterium; species Exiguobacterium sp. UBA7533. The sequence continues at coordinate 19,018 of NZ_DLMP01000011.1, forward strand.
AAGATGTCATTTACCGGATGGAACCGATCGCCCAGTCAAAAGGAGTCACGTTCGTGATGAATCTCGATCCGGATCAAATTGTCTTAGGCGATACAGACCGTCTCGAGCAAGTCTTCGGCAATTTACTCGATAACGCTTTACGATACACACCGCCCGGCAAACAGATCTTCTTATCGACTGAAACGATCGGCGACCGGACGCATTGCCTTATCCGGGACGAAGGAGAAGGCATTCCGGAAGAACATCTCGATCGACTGACGAAACGTTTTTATCGCGTCGATAAATCACGGACGCGGAAAGATGGCGGAACCGGTCTTGGTCTTGCGATCACAAAACACATCATCGATCGTCATGATGGGACGATCCGGTTCGACTCCGTTCTTGGAGAAGGAACGACCGTCCACATCGAGTTACCGCTTCTTCCGGATGAAGAGGATGAATTCGAATAATGGAACAACATGTCATCCAAACCTTTGAACTCTTCGGACCGTTCGCTCCGTTCGTTAGTGTCTTGGTTGGCGTCGTCATCAGTGTTCTTGGTGTCCTACCGAGTACGTTCGTCACCGCTGCGAATCTTGTCTATTTCGGGCTATGGACGGGCACATTGCTCTCCTTCACCGGTGAAGTCCTAGGTGCGGTTTGTGCGTTTCTACTTTACCGGAAAGGACTACGATATGCCCTTCGTCGCCCGCTTCCAGATCGAGTCAATCGTTTGCAACAAAAGCTCCAAACACAACAAGGACATGAAGCTTTTTGGACGATCATTTTGTTACGGCTGTTACCATTTGTCCCGTCAGGCATCGTCAACATTGTCAGTGCTGCTAGTGGTATTTCCGTCTTACTCTTCCTAACTGCGAGTACGATTGGAAAAATTCCAGCGATGTTAGTCGAAGTGCTCGCCGTCCATCAATTCATGCAATTCTCGTCCATCGTCCAATGGTCGATAGCAGGCGTGGCACTCGTTGGTTATCTGATTTATCGTAATCTCCAAAAACGAGCATCATCGATATAAAACTACAGGTTGTCTGAAAGGAAGTATCGTTCATGAAGTTAAGACGTTTTGGAACATCCGATCTATTCGTGTCCCCGCTTGGGTTCGGAGCCGGTCACATCGGTGCAGAACAGATGACGGACCGCGAAGCAATCTATTTGCTCGAACAAGCACGTGATCTTGGCATCAATCTGATCGATACAGCACGCGGCTATGGCTTATCGGAGCAACGCGTCGGACAATTTCTAAAGAATCGTCGGCACGACGTCATTTTGTCGACGAAAGTCGGCTATGATGTTCCCGGTACACAGGATTGGACGTTTGAAGCGGTTCAAGGTGGCATCGATCAAGCCTTACAGACGATGCAAACGAATCATCTCGACATCGTACACTTACATTCTTGTAGTCGAGAAATCCTCGCTCAAAGTGATGTCATCGAAGCGCTTGAACAAGCAAAACAAGCTGGAAAAGTCCGCGTCATTGCCTATTCCGGTGATCGAGAAGATTTGCAGTATGCCATCGAAACGAAACGCTTCGATAGTTTCCAGACATCCTTCAATCTGTTTGATCAACGCGTCGATCAAGTCTTACCTACACTTTTGAATCACGGGGTCATCGCCAAACGTCCAATCGGTAATGCACCGTGGCGCTTCACGGATCGTCCGGTCGGGCAATATGTTGAACCATACTGGGAACGAGCGCAACAACTGGCTTATCCACTCGAGGAATCTAGCTGGCTTGAGACCGCGTTACGTTTTACAGTTTTCGAACCAGGAATCACGACGGCCATCATCGGAACGTCTCGACCAGAACATCTCGCTTTGAACCAGCAATTGATTGAACGTGGTCCACTCCCAGCTGACCGCGTCAGTCAATTGAAGGAACGTTTTTCCGAATGTGACGCCACGTTCGATTATGTTTCGCAAACGTAAGTGAGCAGTCACAGAAAATAAGCCCGTATGTTCACTCGTTCAAGGAGTGCATACGGGCTTATTTCGCGCTTAGAACTTTTTCTTTTTCTTCTTTTCGAGCACGACGATCGCTTCAACGTGCGCCGTTTGTGGGAACATATCATACGGTTGAATGTACGATACCTTATATCCCGCTTTCATCAAATGATCGCAATCACGTGCAAGCGTCTGCGGGTTACACGAGACATAGATGATTTTTTTCGCCTTAGACGAAATCATTGCGTTCAATAACTGCGTATCGCAACCTGAACGGGGGGGATCGACGATGAAGACGTCTGGAATCCAGCCTTCCTTCACCCAACGTGGAATCCATGCTTCTGCCTTACCGACGACATAATGCGCATGGTCAAAGCCATATTGCTTCATATGCGCATTCGCATCTTCAACTGCTTCTTCGATGATTTCCATACCACGGACTTCTTTTGCACCCTTAGCAATCCAAAGTCCGATTGAACCGACACCTGCGTAAGCATCAACGACACGTTCTTCGCCTGTCAAAGCAGCAGCACGGGCAATTTCCTCATACATCCGTTCTGCCTGTTCCGGGTTCAACTGGAAGAAGGCGCGTGGCGACAGTTGATACGTGAACTCGCCCATCTCTTCTTCAATCCGTTCGACACCGCGCAAGACTTCCGTCTCTTCTCCAAAAACACGTGACGTCAACTTATCATTGATGTTCAGCGCGACCGAGACGACACCTGGAATGTCCATGATATCGCGCGACAAACCCTCTAGATCACGGAAGCCGTCTTTAAAGGCAACGAGCACGACTTGAATTTCACCCGTTTTGATTCCTGTCCGGACGACGATATGGCGCATGACACCGTCTTGTTTTGCTGCATGGTAAACAGGTACTTTATAATCGTTGAGTAATTTCGTGACAGCTTGGTTGACACGAAGCGTATCCTTATTTTGGACGACACAATCATCGATTGCGACCAGACGATTCGAATTCGCAGAATAGAGACCACTAACGATTTCATTGCCTTGTTTCCCGACGACGAATTGTGATTTATTGCGGTAACCCCACTCCTTCGAACCAATCGTCGGACGGATATCGGCCTTTTCGACATTCAATTTCGTTGATTTTAAGAACGCATTGCGAAGCATCTCTTCCTTATAACGCAATTGCCCATCGTAACTCATATGTTGTAATTGACAGCCACCACAGACACTATAGACTGGGCAAAGTGGTGTCACGCGGTCTGGTGAACGATCGTCACGCTTTAAGATCTTTGCATTCGCATAGTTCGCATGGATTTCCGTGATCTCGATTTGCGCCGTCTCACCTACAAGCAATCCTGGGATGAAGACGATTTGTCGTTCGAGCGTCGCGATCCCTTCACCGTTGATGCCCATCCGTAGACAAGTGACCGAACGGACCTCACCTGTCTGTAATTTGATTTTTGTTGCCATTAATTTCATCCTTTCTCTTTACGCAAATGAAAAAGCGGTCTCAATCTACCGCTTTTTTCGTTTCTTCTTGTTCTTTCATATCCTTCGCATACCGAACGACTTTCGCCTTGAGTTGATCTAGTGATACGATCAGTCGTTCCAAATCTTCGATATCTGATGATTCATCGAGTGAATCGATTGTATGACAGAGAAGCTGCATTCTTGATTTTAGCACATTCATTTGACCAAGTTTATCAGTTCTTGCTTTTCCCATTATTCAGACTTCCTTTCTTCCGCTGGATTCCGACGTTATTTTAGCATACGATACGAAGTGGAGCACTAAAAAGGAGGAGTATCTATGTCACATTCATCACCCATAACGATCGCGAACGATCCGTGGGAAGCTTATCGCGACATTGAACAATACGGCACGGTCCGTTTGACGAACATTGAAGTCACGACGACAAAACTGTGTAACATGCGCTGCGAACATTGTGCCGTCGGTTACATGTTATCCAGTAGCGAGTCACCTGAAATCCCTGTCGAACTGCTTATTCAACGTCTGGATGAAATCGAACACCTACGCGCCTTTTCCATTACAGGCGGCGAACCGATGCTTTCAATGAAGTCCGTCAAAAAGTACGTCGTCCCTTTACTTAAGTATGCCCACGAACGTGGCGCTAAAACCCAAATCAACTCAAATTTAACACTTCCATTATCTCGTTATGAATTAATTATCCCTTATCTCGATGTCTTGCATATCTCACATAACTGGGGAACAGCCGATGATTTCATCGATGGTGGCTTTGCGATGATGGAGCGAAAACCGTCACGTGAAGCACGAACGAAACTATTTGAAACGATGAAAGAGAATGCTCGTGTCTTGAATGCACGTGGTGTCATCGTGTCTGCCGAAACGATGATCAATAAACGGACGTTGCCACATCTTGAAGCGATCCATAAAGAAATCGTCGATATGGGCTGTGTCCGTCACGAAGTGCATCCAATGTACCCAGCTGACTTCGCGTCAATGATCGAAGCAGCTAGCTTATCTGAAATCCGTGACGGGATTCATCGTTTGCTCGACGTCCGGGATCCGAACGTCTGGATGTTATTCGGAACACTACCTTTTTACGCTTGTTCGATGGAAGAGGCAGATTTAGAATTGCACCGTCGCTTGCGTCAGGAGAAAAACGTATCGGTCCGCAATGACCCAGATGGTCGTTCTCGTCTCAACGTCAACATCTTTGATGGTGAAATCATCGTGACCGACTTCGGCGATGAACTCGCTTCGCTCGGTACGATTCACGAGACGTCTTTTAATGATGCGTATGCGCAGTGGCAAGAGACGGAACTGAATAAAAGCTTGTCGTGTCACTGTCCTGCGGTGCAATGCCTTGGACCGAACGCGCTTGTGAAGAACGCTTATTACCCTGAGATTGATTTCACAAAACAATCGAGTCGGCTTTAAGAACGGAAAATAGGTTTCAAACGAAGCCATGCCGGGAAAAATGTCACAAAGTAGACACATTCTGTTTTCTAAAAAGGGGTGACCGGGATGGAATGGCTCGTAGGTATTGTCGCAATCATCGGTACGTTCAGTATGGTCTTGTTCGTCATGATGGTTGGTATTCGCGCTTCACATAGCATCGAACATGATGAAGTCTTTGACCAGACAGACTGGGACGAACATCTGCTGCATATGCCGCGTCCGACACGTTTTGAACAAGAAAATAAATGAAGCACGCCCCGGTCTCCCTTTTCGGAGACCGGGGCGTGTTATGCTAAAAGAAAAAAGAAAGGTCGTCGTTACTTGTGTCACGTCGTTTTGCTCTTATCTTATCGATCGTCTTCATTTCCGGATTCACGCAAGGTCTGCTGATTCCACTGTTATCTATTTTACTTGAACGCCAAGGAACCCCCGCTTTCATCAACGGTCTCAGCGCTGCCGTTCTCTATATCGGTGTCATCGTCGCCGCCCCTCTCATGGAAGGTCCACTACGACGACGTGGTTATATTCCGGTCATCTCGTTTGGACTCGCTCTTGTTGCAGTAGCGGTTTTCTTATTTCCACTTCTTCCAAGCGTCATTGCTTGGATGATTTTACGGTTCCTCGTCGGATTTGGTGATCAGACGTTACACTATGGATCACAGGTTTGGGTGACGTCCATTACCCCAAATGAGCGGTTAGGACGAACGATGTCACTATACGGGATGGCATTCGGTCTTGGTTTTGCTCTTGGTCCTCTTGCGGCACCTCTCGTCGATGTCATCAACTGGCTACCATTCGTGTTGACTGGTACATTGACTGTCATCGTCCTGATCTTGTTATCGCGTATGCCGAACGAAAAACCGTCATCTGTCATGCCGGAGGAGCTGCAAAGCGCCGCCTCACGGTATAAACTTGTCCTATCAACTGCTTGGTTCACGTTACTTCCTGGCTTTACATATGGTTTTCTCGAAGCCACACTGAATGCCAGTTTTCCCGTTTTTGCGACGCGTAACGGGTACGGTCTATCTGAGACGAGTACCTTGATCACGACATTCGTCGTCAGCTCATTGATCATGCAGCTTCCACTGGGACGACTTGCTGATCACTTCGGAAAACGTCGGACGTTAGTAACCGTTCTTTCGATTGGCTCCGTTGCTTTCCTTATCGCTTGCTTCGTCTTCGAACGATACGGTTGGTTATTCGCGATTTTTGCTATTAGCGGGATGGCACTTGGCTCGACGTACTCGCTCGGTGTCGCCTATATGACGGAACAGTTACCGCGACACCTTCTTCCGACGGGCAACTTGCTTGCAGGGATTGCCTTTAGTCTTGGTTCGATCCTTGGACCGATTGCTGGCAGCTTGTTCGTTCTGCTTCCAGCTATGCTTTATTTCAGTCTATTCGTTCTGGTTCTAGCGACACTTGCGTTTCTCTTACGATACGCGAAACGTCACGAATCATCCCGGATCTAAAACAAAGGATCTTGCGCTAATGATGCGCAAGATCCTTTGTTTTATTTCACGATTCCTTCTTGCCGAAAACTCCGCCAGAGCTTATCGTCGATCGCATACGGCTGTTCTTTTGCACGCTTCAGCTCTTCTGTCTCGAGCAGCACGACGACCTCTCGACCGTTGATTGACCACACTGAATCGTAACCTCTCTCCGCCTCGATGATTTCCACATCCACATCTCCATGGGTTTCCTTCAACTGCTGACTGACGCACGTTACGACGAACCGGGCAAACTCATCACGTGGACGACGAGTGGCAATGATCTTTCGAACGATCTCATTCCGTTCCATTCGTTTTCATCTCCTTCCGTTTTATAGTCGCACTAGCCTTTCAGACAAGGCCGAATCGGTCTTCACTTGACCGTACAGAAAAAAGCCGAACGGGTCGGCTTGAGCAACGAACGATTGGGAGTTACTTTGATTGAAACTATTTTTGCACGATTCTGAATCTTCGTCAACCTCGCTTTTGAAACCATACAGGAAGGTACGTCGAGACTAAGATACCACTGACGACGAAGAGTAACCCAAGCAACGCTTGCGGCGGAATCGTCTCGCCGAGAATCAAGGCCGATAAACTGACACCATAGATCGGTACGAAGAACATGAACAACGACACTTTACTGACTGGATTATATTTCATTAGTAAGTTCCAAAGTGTAAATCCAGTCGCTGATAAGAAGGCAAGATACACGAGCATCCAAGCACTTGTCGTTGAAAAGGTGAATGGTGCGACGTGACCATCGAGAATGACTCCTGCGATAAAGAGACCGATTGATCCAATGACCATCGCCCATCCAGTCATCGGTGCCACCGGATAACGTGCCGAGTATTCTTTGGCAATCAAGTTACCGAACGCCCCGGAAACCATTGCTGCGATCAATAATCCTTCCCCTACTCCAAACGAGACACCTTGCCCACCTTGTGGCCAGTTGGCCAAGATGACACCTGTGAATCCAAGGAATAAGGCGAGTCCTTTAAATCGATTCAGTCGATCGTCTTCATATCGAAAATGTGCCAGCAACATCTGGAAGAACGAAGTCGATCCAGCAATGATTGATCCTTGTACGCCAGTTGATAAAGATAGACCGATATAAAAGAAGACGTACTGCAAGAACGTCAAAAAGAAGCCGAGACGACTATAGGCGTAAGTCCGCTCCTTCAGTGTGATCGTCTGTTTGAAGACCAGGACACTGACGACAAGTAACAGCACACCTGCCAAGAAGAAGCGATAGCTCGCGAACAGCAGCTGTTCTCCGTATTCGGAAGATGTGATCTGTAGTAATTCGTAACTTTTTTTAATGAAGGGAAACGCACTTCCCCACAAAAAAGTCGTCAGTAACGCAAAGACGACGAGTCCAATCCGATGGGTTAAAATTTTTTGCATCTTTCTAGTTCCTTTCCTGTTCCTTTTCACTGAAGCATGGTATAGTAATTCTACAGATAATAATAATTATAATCTAGAGACAATGAAACTCATTATCAATCAATTAAACTTATTGATACATCACATTCTCATTCTCTTTCTATAATGATTTCATTTCTCATTTACATTTTGAAAGGAGTTTTAATATGACGACTTCCACTACTACCGATGTTCAACAGCGTTCCGTATTCCGTCATGCTTGGGATGAGCATCACGAATTGATTCTAGCATTGTTTAGCGGAATATTGATTTTAGTTGCTTACGGACTCGAAAAATTCAATACGGCGTCTGCCGTTTATGTCACGTTGTACTTATCAGCATATGTCATCGGAGGATATGCGAAAGCGAAGGAAGGATTGACGGAGACGTATCAAGAAAAAACGTTGAACGTCGAATTGTTGATGATTTTAGCTGCCATCGGTGCGGCTGCCATCGGCTACTGGATGGAAGGTGCGATCCTCATCTTCATCTTTGCGTTATCCGGTGCCCTTGAAACATATACGATGAATAAGAACGAACGTGCCTTGCAAAGCTTGATGTCCTTACAACCGGAGGAAGCAACACGTTTGAATGCAAACGGTCAACTCGAAGTCGTCGGAATCGAACAATTAGCGATCGGTAACCTCGTCTATGTTCGTCCTGGTGAGCGGATTCCGGTTGATGGTGTCATCGTCCGTGGTCAAGCGGCGATCGAAGAAGCATCGATTACAGGAGAATCGATTCCGGTTGAAAAACAAACGGGCGATACCGTCTATAACTCGACCGTCAACATGAACGGTGTCTTGACGATTGAGATGACGAAAGCTGCTGACGAGTCGTTGTTCCAAAAGATCATTCATATGGTCCAAAACGCACAAAGTGAACAGTCTCCATCTGCTCAGTTCATCGAACGTTTCGAAAGCCGTTATGTCAAAATCGTATTGCTTGTCGTCGCACTGATGATGGTCCTCCCTCATTACGTCGTTGGTTGGACATTTGAGACAAGTATTTATCGCGCGATGATTCTTCTCGTCGTCGCCTCACCTTGTGCCCTTGTCGCGTCGATTACACCTGCTGCTTTGTCTGCAATTGCCGCATCTGCGAAAAATGGCGTTCTTTTTAAAGGAGGCGCCCACATCGAGACGCTCGGACAAGTCGATACGATCGTCTTCGATAAAACAGGGACTCTGACAACAGGTAAACCGGTCGTCACTGAAAGTCGGTACGCGGAAGGAATCGATGTCCGAGCCGTCGAACAAGCGGTTGCTTCCATCGAAGCACAGTCGAACCACCCGCTCGCACAAGCGATCGTCGATCACTTAAAAACCGATGTCCGCGAACCGTCAACGTTTAAAGATGTGACAGGATACGGGATTGAAGCAACTGTCGATGGTGTCACGTATCGTATCGGTAAACGGGCATTCCACGATGGTTTAGACGATCCATTCGTCGCAATCGAACAGTCATTGAAAGAACAAGGGCATACGATCGTTTATGTCAGCAATGGAACACAGATCGTAGCGCTTTATGCGTTACGTGATACGATTCGTCCGGAAGCCAAAACAGCGATTGCCGCCTTAAATGATCTCGGCATCGCAACGATCATGTTAACTGGTGATAATCCGGTCACGGCAGCTGCCATCTCACGTGAGGCGGGATTGACGGACTTCGTCGCTGAGTGCCTACCGGAAGATAAAGTACGCTACATCAAACAATACCAAACAGAAGGTCGGACCGTCGCGATGGTCGGTGATGGTATCAATGATGCTCCGGCGCTCGCACTGGCACATGTCGGGATTGCAATGGGTGAAGGAACGGATGCTGCGCTTGAGACTGCTGACGTTGTCTTGATGAAAAACGATTTAGGTCGTCTTGCCTACGCCGTGCATAAAGCCCGGAAGATGAACCGGATCGTCAAACAAAACATCACGCTTGCGATCGGTGTCATCCTTCTATTGATCGCATCCAACTTGTCACAGTTCCTAATCATGCCGTTCGCTGTCGTCGGACACGAAGGATCGACGATTCTTGTCATCCTGAATGGCTTACGTCTTCTTCAACAGGATGCTTTACCAACTCTCCCACAGCGTGTATCCGAAAAACGATTAGCCGCTTAATCATAAAAAAACGTCTGACTGCCGCATGGCAATCAGACGTTTTTCGTCTCTTCATCCGAACGTATTCGTCGGAATCGAATCGAGTTCTGCTTGTTCCTTCAAGCGCTTTTCTTCCATCTTCTTCGGATCCGCTTTTTTCATGAATCGTTCCCATGACGCGTTCAATTCAGAACCAAGTAAGATGATCAATCCTGTGAAATAAAGCCATAATAACAAGATAACGACACTACCGAGTGAACCGTACGTCTGATTGTAGTTTGAGAAGTTCGAGACGTAGAATCCAAATCCGACCGATAGTAATTGCCAGACGATGACACCAAAGACGGCTCCTGGGATCGCTTCCTTAAAGGTAATCGGGCGCTTTGGTGCGACGCGGTAAAAGATCGACAGTATACCAATCAATAGAATCGTTGAAACGACGTAACGCAAGACCGTTAATAAGATTTTTTGCCCCATATCGATCGGGAGAACGAAATTCGCAAGATACGTGATGATTGGACCACCAAGAACGTTCAAGACAATTAATAATAACATCCCGATTCCGAGAACAATCGTGAGTAGTAAAGCAATCCCGCGTGCTGCGACAAAACCACGTGGCGAGAAATCACCATAGGCATGGTTCGCTGTCGTGATCAAGCGATCGACACCTTTTGAAGCGGACCAGATGGCAAGAATCGCACCAATCGATAACAATCCCCCCTGCGGATCCTTGATGGCTTGAAAAATCGTATCCGTGAATGTATTGACGGCCCCACCCGGTGCTAAGTCCCGGATTTGCGACTCAAGTGTCTGACGATCAATATCAAAGAACGACAAGACGGAAATGACGAAAATGATACCTGGGAAAATGGATAAAAACCAGTAATAGGCGAGTGTCCCTGCATAATCCGTAATGTTGTGATCGGACATTCGCTGCTTTAAGTTCAAGGCAAGCCCTTTAGGATCGCGTGAATGCGCCATCGTCATCTCTCCTTCATGAAAAAGAGGCAGTCAAAGACCACCTCATTGTTTTAATATACTTTTCCCATTTTATTTCAACTAAAACCTCATTCGTTTTCAGAAAGAATCAATTTATAGAACGGTTCTGTCATTTCTGCCAATTGTTTGGCAAGAGACGGTGGACGAATCGGCAATGACGGCAATTCGGATCGTTTAATCCAGACTGGTGTATAACCAGACTCTTCCTCTTCGAATTCTTCACCCATACCTGTTCCAAAGCGACCGCCAATTGCTTTCGCCCAAAAATAAGGGTTATCGAATCCGTTAAAACGGACGATGGCAGCAATGCCATTCAACTCCACGTCGACACCAAGTTCTTCATGTGCTTCACGAATCGCTGTCTCTTCTAGTGATTCTCCATCATCTTTTCCACCGCCTGGAAAGACATAATACGTTTCGTTCGGTTTATCCCGTCGAATCAACGCAATTTCATCCTGTTCATTTCGTAAAATGATCGCACTTCGTTGAATCGGCATGACGCCACCCCTTTTCAAAATTAATTCATTGAATGGCATCCAGCATTTCTGGAACCAATCCGTTTTCTGTCGAAGCGATGACTTCTGCCGCGATTTTCATGCCAAGCTTCAATGCCTCTTCTGCTGGTTTTTCTTTTGTCAATTCAGATAAGACAGCAGAGAAGAAGGAATCGCCTGCTCCCGTTGAGTCGACGACTTTTACTTTTTTCGTTCCAACATGACCTGACGTCGCCGTACGACGATCGACGTAGACCGCCCCTAGTTCACTCATCGTCACGACCGTGAATGGAGCACCTTTTTTCGCTAGCTCATTTGCTACATGAATCGCATCTTCTACCGTCACGATTGACAGATCAGACAAAATTTCTGCTTCTTCGCGACTGCAAATGAATCCAGTGAATCCTTGTAACAGATGACGATTCCGTTCAATGACGCTCAAGTGACCACAAACACCAAACAATGGCAACTCCATTTTGCGACATAGATGAATCAAACGTTCCAAGACTGTAACAGACAAATCAAGATCGATGGCAACGGCATCGACTCCATCGAGCGCATAGATTGATTGACGTAAAATCGCCTCTTCGAGCAACTTCGCATCCGGTTGTTTCGAGATTGAGGTTTGCAAGTCACCTTCGTTATCCATGACCGCTAGCCACATACCCATTCCATGATCTTCTAACATTTCGACATGATCCACATTCGCACCGTAAGATTTCAGCTCATCGAGCACTCCCACGCCAATCTGATCATTCGTAACCGTCGAGATAAAGCGAACTTCATTCCCGAGGACGGCTAAGTTTTGTGCTACGTTGCGTCCTGTTCCTCCATTCGAAAACGTGATGTCTCCTACGTTTTTCGCATCCTTGTGCAAAGGAGCGAACGAAGTTCCTTTTATGTCGACGAATACTTTTCCGATTACCGCGATTTTATTCATTCCAGTTCCACCTCTAACCATATTTCCTGATTCCCGATCCTTGAATTGATCTTTCAGGCACATTGCTTCAATTATAGTAAAATTTTAAATCAGTGACAACCGAAGCACTTTTTTTCTAACTGTTCGCTATCTTCTCATAAAAAAACAGCAAGCGAATCGCCTGCTGCTTTGTTTGAATTTAGATGTTCGCAATCACGAGACTGATTGCGAGTAATAATCCGAAAATCGTATTTACTTTGCCAGTCTGCGCCATACCAGGCATCAGTTGTTCTGGTGGCAAGTCCTCCCAGAAGAGACGGACCGTTTTAATCATGAGCGGAATACTTAACAACGCAAGTAAGGCAAACCAAGAGACTTCGAATGCCAGTACAGCAATGATGAGTGACAGGACAGCTGCCGCAAAAAATCCGATCAAAACGTACACGGCACGGCGATGCCCTACAAGACAGGCAATCGTTTTTCGTCCGTTGACCTTGTCATTATCCAAGTCCCGAATGTTATTTGCAAGCAGGATTGAACCGATCAAGATGGCAACAGGTATCGAAATCGCAATGGCTTCCGTTGGTACATAACCAATTTGCAAGTAGGCGGAGATCGCAATGATGATATATCCCATGAAAAAGCCAGCAACCACTTCCCCAAATGGTGTATACGCGATCGGTAGTGGTCCTCCGGTGTAAATATATCCGACGAACATCGAAATGAGTCCCACGACAAGCAACCACCACGAAGTCTCGATGCATAGATACACACCGAGTAGTGCGGAAATGCCATACAACGTAAGTGCAAATGCAAGAATCGTACCTGGCTTGAATCCATCACGTACGATTGATCCACCGATTCCGACCGATTCCTCTGTATCTAAACCACGTTTGTAATCGTAGTATTCATTGAACAGATTCGTTGCGATTTGAATCAACATCGATGCGATTAACATCGCTACGAACAAATCCAAGCGTATCGATTCCACACGTGGTGCGACAACTGCCGTACCGACGACGACCGGAACAAAACTTGCTGTCAGTGTATGCGGCCGTGTCATTCGCCAATAGACAGCGATTGATTTATTCATATAATAACCCCTTTCCTGTCTAAGTGTAGCGGGTTTCGTTTTTTGATGTCAATGTTCAATCCAAGATAGCTTATTCCTTCTTTTTTGTCCGCAAAAAGTTTACACTTAGAATAAGTGAAACATATCACAGTATCTACAGACTAGGGGGCAATGAGCGGTATGGCTTACGCTCAACAAGAGCTAAAACAGTGTATCGAACAGGCCGTCAGTCAGGCGAATGCCTCACAACGACCTATACTTGCTTCGTATTCATGGGAAATCGAAGCAACTGACATGCGTTCTCTCGAACAGGGTATCGAGGAACGATTTTATTTCGCGACACCTGATCGCTCGATGCGGGCCATTGGGTTTGGTATCGTACAACAACTTCAGGCTTCAGGAACGGATCGTTTTTTACGAATTCAATCGCAGTGGACAAATGTGAATCGCGACCATGTCGGTCATGATTTGTTTGCGTTCAGCGGATTCTCTTTCACTGAACTTAACCAACCGGATTATCGCTGGTCTTCCTTTGGAGACGCTTCGATGACGATTCCGAAGTTTTTATTCTTAGAGCAAGATGGTAAGACACGCGTGACGATCTTTGCCCGTGTTGAACCGATGGATCAAGTCGATTCAATCTTAAATCAGCTCGCACTTGATTTCGCCAAAGTTAATCAACCGCAAACACCGACTTCGACAGGCGTCACGCGTTTACGTCTATCTCGGGATGGAAATGAAGCCTTTGAAGCCTCGTTTCAACAAGCGATGCATTACTTGGAGACAACACTTGAAAAAATCGTTTTGGCGCGGGAAGTCGTCTACGAACTGGACCGCCCACTTGATGTAGCCGCCGTCGTTGCTGAACTCGAAGATACGCAGCCCGGTAGCTATGTCTTCTGCTTCCAACCGAATCCGGAAGAGGCCTTTATCGGAGCCACACCGGAACGACTCGTCCAAAAACGTGGACGTCGCCTTGAGACAGCAGCCGTCGCCGGTTCTGCACCGCGCCACGCGACGAATGAGATGGATGAGGCACTCGGTCAATCGTTATTACAAGATCAAAAGAACCGAATGGAGCACGGGATTGTCGCTGATTCGATCGAACGGACGTTATCTGCTTTTTCAGAGCAACTGGATTGTCCGGATACCCCGATTCTCTTAAAAAATCGTCATATCCAACATCTCTATACACCGATCACAGCGCGTTTAAAAGCAGATGTCACGTTATTCCAACTGATTGAGAAACTTCATCCGACACCTGCACTTGGTGGCGAGCCAAAGCAATTAGCGGTCGATGCGATCCAAGAGATTGAAACGTTCGAACGGGGTTGGTACGGTTCACCCGTTGGTTGGATGAACGGACAGGATGATGGGGAATTCATTGTTGCCATTCGCTCTGGATTATTTACGGAACGGGCTGTCATTCTTTATGCCGGTTGCGGTCTTGTTGAAGGTTCTCATTTCGACAGCGAGCTAGCAGAGACGGAAACTAAACTATCACCGATGTTACAAGCTCTTTCACACATTGGTTCGATTGAAAAGGATGATATTTATGTTGACTAAGTGGATGCACACGTTAATTGATACGCTCGTTGCGTCTGGTGTCCGGGACTTCGTCATCAGTCCCGGTTCCCGCTCGACACCACTTGCTATTGCAGCTTTTCTGCATCCGTCTAGCCGTACCCACGTCCTTGTTGACGAACGGTCGGCTAGTTTTTTTGCTTTAGGTTTAACACGGACGGAAGAGCGTGTTCGTCCCGTTGCGCTAATTTGTACAAGCGGTACCGCTGCGACGAACTATTATTCAGCAGTAACCGAAGCTAATATTTTTGAACTTCCATTGATCGTTTTGACTGCCGATCGACCTCATGAATTACGTAATGTCGGGGCACCTCAAGCTATCGATCAGGTCGGACTATACGGCAAGCAGGTTCGTCATGCATTTGATCTTCCCTTAGCAGAAGAAGCGAGTCTTCCTTACGTCGCTCATGTCGCAAAACGTGCAACCCTGCTCTCCCTGACGGAACCGGCGGGACCAGTTCAAATCAACGTTCCATTACGTGAACCACTCGTGCCTGAACTCGATCTTTTACGAACAGGTCGTCCTGTCGGCGTTTTACCTGAACCGACATCGGGAGTAAATAACGCCTTAGCGATCGTGCTTCAGAAAGAGCGCCTTCTTTTTGTACTTGGACCACAACTTGCTGCCGCGGACAGTCAGATTGTCATCTCGTATGCAAAACAAGCAGGGATTCCGGTCTTAGCAGATCCACTCAGTCAAGGGCGGCAATCGCATGATGATCACGTCTTTGCCTACTACGATACATGGCTAAAACATCCGGCCACCGCTCAGCACGTCCGACCGGATCGAATCATTCGTTTCGGCGCCATGCCGACGTCAAAACCTTATCTGCTTTGGTCTCGGGATATTCCGACGACAGTCGTTGGTCATCCAGGGAATTGGCGCGATCCCCAACTCCATTCGGATTTCGTGATTGGTCACGCGCGACAACTCGAACATCATGAGCCCGTTCCGCATGACCCTACGTACCTCAATCTGTTACAACAGGCAGAGCGACGCGTCACCGATGCCTTTACGACGATCGATCAAGAGGAGATGACGGAGTATAACGTCGTCCGCGCGTTAACGACGTTACAAGAAGGAAGCCTATTCGTTTCGAACAGTATGCCGATCCGAGATATTGATACGTTCTTGCCTACAGGAACACCCCTTCGTCTACTCGCGAACCGTGGAGCAAATGGGATTGACGGCATCCTCTCGAGTGCTCTCGGGGCAACGTTTGATGCCAAACACCGCTATTTACTCGTTGGTGACCTGGCATTCATTCATGATATCAACGGGCTGATGACAGCGCGCAAGCTTCCGTTAACGATCATTCTCGTCAACAATGCGGGTGGCGGCATCTTTAGCTTCTTACCGCAACAGCAACTCGAGCAAGCGGTGTTCGAGCCACTATTCGGTACACCGCAGCATCTCGACTTCGACTCCCTTGCCTCCGGCTACGGTGTGACCTATCAGGCGATTGATTCGATTGCTGCGTTACGTCAAGCACTTGCGGAAGAGACGAATGTCACTCGGATACTTGAAGTCAAGACAACACGAATCGAAAACGTACAGATGCATCGTTCGATTTGGGACGTGACGAATCAAGCGTTAGCCGAGGTATTCCGATGATTTTACGCGGTCATCCCTATCATGTGAAAATCGAGGGAGCTGGTCCACCGCTCTTATTACTCCACGGTTTTACAGGCTCCCTCTCGACGTGGGACATGCTAAGTGAGCATTTATCGACTCACTTCACCGTCTACCGCCTCGATTTGATGGGACATGGAGAAACGATACCAGCGTCTAATCAACGAATGCGTTTGACACAACAAGTCAAGGATCTTGAGGCGCTGCTCGCTACACGATCCGAGCCATGGATTGTCCTCGGTTATTCGATGGGCGGACGAATCGCCTTAATGTTGAGTGTCGTCTCTGAGCAAATCGCTCGAACAATCGCTGTTAGTACAACACCAGGTATCAAGACGGCAGTGGAGCGAAAAGTACGTCGTGCATCCGATCGTATGTTAGCAGAGCGACTCGAAAAGGATGGACTCGAAGCTTTCATTGATCATTGGGAGACACTTGGATTATTTAAACCTCAAGCGCTTCTCAAAGAACAACAACGCACGCGACTGCGTCAGGAGCGTATGTCTCAAACGGTTGAAGGTCTGAGTGCTTCGCTTCGAGCACAAGGTACAGGAAGCATGCCCTCTCTTTGGTCATGCCTTCCGAAAGAGATTGATTGGATCGTCGGGGAAGAGGATGAAAAATTCCGCGCCATCGCCTTACGAGCGGCATCACCTGAAAAAATTCACGTGATTTTGCATGCTTCGCATGCCCCACATATCGACCAACCGCAAAAGTTTGTTACAATGGTAAAGAATCTACTTATTCATCACTAACATATTGGGGGAATTCAAATGAAATACGCTCCGGAATGGGTATCAGCCCGTAGCTATGAAGACATCAAATATGAACAATGGAACGGGATCGCAAAAATCACGATCAACCGTCCAGAAGTTCGCAATGCGTTCCGACCACACACGGTCCATGAACTCATCGACGCATTTTCACGTGCACGTGACGATCAAAACGTCGGCGTCATCATCTTAACAGGTGAAGGCGATCTCGCATTCTGCTCTGGTGGAGACCAAAAGGTACGCGGACATGGTGGATATGTCGGCGACGATGAAATCCCACGTTTAAACGTCCTTGATCTTCAACGTTTGATTCGTGTCATCCCGAAACCAGTCATCGCTATGGTCGCAGGTTATGCGATTGGTGGCGGACACGTCCTTCACCTCGTGTGTGACTTGACGATCGCTGCAGACAACGCCCGCTTCGGACAAACAGGTCCAAAAGTCGGTTCATTCGATGCTGGATATGGCTCTGGTTACCTCGCGCGCGTCGTTGGACACAAGAAAGCGCGTGAAATCTGGTACCTCTGCCGTCAATATGACGCACAGCAAGCACTTGACATGGGACTCGTCAACACGGTCGTTCCACTCGCGGATCTCGAGCAAGAAACGATTCAATGGTGTGCTGAAATTCTTCAACATTCACCAACGGCTCTTCGTTTCCTCAAAGCAGCATTCAACGCCGATTCAGATGGTCTCGCAGGGATTCAGCAACTCGCAGGAGATGCAACATTACTGTACTACACGACTGACGAAGCAAAAGAAGGACGCGATGCGTTCAAAGAAAAACGCAATCCTGACTTCGGACAGTTTCCGCGTTTCCCATAATGAAAAAAAGGTTCAATCGTCTTATGACATTGAACCTTTTTCGTATATTCATCAAAAAGGAAGTGACTATTTTGTATCCTTGGATCTATACACGGGCAAAAGAGCAACCGGATGACATCGCGCTCATTACGGAAACGGAGCGTTGGACGTGGTCTGAACTATATGCACGCGCGCATCGTTTGGCGAGTACGTGGGCGACGATCGTGACACGCGGAGACCGGATTGCTCTTTACGGTCCATCCAGTGCACAGTATATCGTCGCTCTTCACGCTGCTCAATTGCTTGAATTAACCGTCGTCCCGATCAACACTCGACTAACGCAAACGGAAGTGCTGCGCCAATTCAAACAGGCAGATGTGCGGCTCGTCGTAACAGACCGGATACTCGATACAGCGATTCCGTGTCGAGCTTTCTCTTATGAAAAAGAAGCGCCCGATCTGTTAATACGCCATATGCCTAAACAATACGTCCAATCAATGCTCTTTACGAGTGGTACGACCGGACATCCGAAAGCTGTGGAACAAACGATGTTGAATCATTTCTCGAGTGCGACGAATGCCGCTCGTCATATCGGATCACTGCCAGAGGATTGTTTTTTGATTGTCACACCACTGTTTCATATGAGTGGGTTAGCCGTCGTCTATCGAGCGGTCATCTATGGAGTACCGATCATTCTCGAGCCACATTTTTCACCAGAACGCGCCTTACACTGGATTACGACGGAAAAAATTACACATGTCTCACTCGTCTCAGTCATGCTTGATCGGTTGCTCGACGCCGGACTACGTCGTCACGCGCTTCGCGTCGTACTGACAGGGGGTGGTCCTGTTCCATTACCGATTCTGACGCGTGCACTCGACCGCAATATTCCTGTCATGCAAACATATGGGATGACGGAAACAGCTTCTCAAATCGCGACTCTTCTGCCTGAGGATGCCTTACGAAAAATCGGATCAGCTGGACAAGCCATTTATCCGACGCAAATCCGCATCACGCGCCACCAAGAAATCGAAGTCAAAGGACCGACAATCATGAAAGGCTATTTTCATGATGAAGAGAAAACGGCAGACGCCTTTACAGCAGACGGTTTTTTCAAGACTGGTGACTTAGGACGTTTGGACGCCGATGGATACCTATATGTCCTCGATCGTCGAAGTGATCTCATCATCTCAGGTGGGGAAAATATTTACCCAGCTGAGGTCGAATCAGCACTTCTCTCGATCGATGGGATTCAAGAAGCAGGTGTCGTCGGACGATTTGATGCTAAATGGGGACAAGTTCCGGTTGCCTTCATCGTTAGTTCACTCGATGAAGCCATCATCCGAACGGAAATCAGTCAATTGCTCGCCAAATATAAATGTCCAGTTGATTACATCTACCATAGCGTTTTGCCACGCAATGCGAACGGTAAACTATTGCGGAAACAACTGAAGGAGTCATTATGAGCATCACCCTCCGGTCTGCCGAATTGTTCGATGTACCGCTCGTCTTTCGTCGTCCGATGCAAACAGCACTCTCGACGTTAACGATACGCAGGACGACGATTTTGCGCCTGACCGATTCGGAAGGACGAATGGGTTACGGGGAAGGAGTCGCGTTTGATACACCGTGGTATACGTCCGAAACACAACATTCTCTGCAAGGAATCGCTTCACTGCTGTACCAGTTACTTGACCAACCGCTCCATCATCCAGCAGATGTCACGCACCGCTTCCGCATCGTGCAAGGCAATCCGATGGCAAAAGCGATGTTTGAAGGAGCGATTTATGAATTATTCGCAGCAGCTGCCGGACAATCGCTCGCTACGTATCTCGGAGGTGATGAATCATCCCTCGTACCTTGCGGGAAAGCACTCGGACGGGCTTCTGCAGCGCAGACCGTCGAAGCCGTCGGACAAGCGATCGCCTCTGGATATGGACGGATCAAGCTGAAGCTCGCTCCGACGGATACCATCGTTCTTGAGCAAGTACGTGCCGCTTTCTCTGATGCGCCCTTGATGTTTGACGCTAACGGCAGCTTCACAGAAGCAGACTTTCCTTTATTACAGCATTGGGATTCATTCGGTCTCGTTATGATGGAACAACCTCTCGTAGCGTCGGATTGGTCCGGACATCAACGTCTCGCTAAACTCTTGCAGACACCGATTTGTCTAGATGAATCCATCGTCGCTCCAGCGGATGCCGATTTGATGAAGACGCTTCACGCTGGTCAGATTCTGAATATCAAACCGGCACGTGTCGGTGGGCTGACGAACGCTTTGTCCCTTCGAACAAAAGCGCCCTACTGGCTCGGAGGGATGTTCGAGAGCGGCATCGGACGTCGTCAGACCCTTGCTTTCGCGACACTTCCAGGGCTCGCTTATCCGATCGATATGGCAAGTACTGCGGATTATTTTGAAGAAGATTTGCTCGAGACCCCGTATCATGTCGAACACGGACACATTCGCTATTTTGCTCCAGCCGTATCCGAGTCCCAATTAAACAAATTGGCAACCTCCCGGATCTCTTTGTAACAAGAACACCACGACGAAAAAGAGGCAATGGATTGACTTCCATTGCCTCTTTTTGTGTTTTATTATGCGAACTTTTTTAGAACGATTCTTTGCCTTCGACTTTCGTCAAAATCTCATACCCGTCCTTTAAGACGACGACAGTGTGCTCAAACTGTGAGACAAGGCTCCGATTTGGTGTGTATAATGTCCAGCCATCCCGCTCATCTTCGATACAGAACTCGTCTCCTGTTGAAATGAACGTCTCGACAGCAATGACTTGCCCTTCCTTCAGCAGATCGTTTTCTTCACGATTGAAGTAGTTCGAGATGGATTCCGGCTCACCATGAAGTGTCTTCCCGAGACCATGCCCCGCTAAGTTACGGATGACGGTGAAACCACTCTTACGCGTTTCAGCATAGATCGCTTTTCCGATCTGATTGACCTTCGTTCCGGCTTTGACCTTCTCGAGTCCTTTTTCAAGCGCCGTCAATGATACTTCAACGAGTCGGACATCTTCCGGACGTTTTGCTTCTCCTGCGATGACTGTTTTCCCCGTATCCGAATAGTAGCCATTCTTCACAGCTGAGACATCGACATTAACAATATCGCCTTCTTGAATGACATATTTACCGGGAATACCGTGTGCTGCGATATCGTTGACACTGATACATGTCGCTCCCGGAAAATCATACATGACGATCGGGGCAGATTCTGCTCCCTGCTCCTTCAGAATACGTGCTCCGATGTCATCAAGTTCCTTTGTCGTGATTCCTGGTTTGACGGCATCCGCCATCTCGTCGCGCGCCATCGCGACGATGCGTCCAATTTCTCGTAATGCTTCATAATCATAATCTAACACTTTCATTTCCTCCTCATTCACTCAATCGTTCTTGATATAGATAATCTGCGGAGATATCCGCAAATAAGAACATGCCATTGCTGAGCGGCATACTAAACGTCCGCGTTTGTTCACTCGAGCTGAAGTCGACGTACCGTTCCGACAGATATCCGCTATGCCGTCTCTCCATTGCTACCGTCGTCCGGATAAAGTAAGGACGAAAACTCCAGTTGTATCCCTTGTAGAAGGAATACAGTTTCCACTCGCCACTCTTTTTACTGACATTCGAAGACTGTTGGAAGCCATTCGCGTCCGTGATGTAAAACCGGATGAATTCCGGCTCCATCTTCCGGGCGAGCATTAGCAGCCATTGATCGAGATCTTGCTCCGACTTCAAGGACTGACAATACTCATTAAATCGGACTGTCCAGTCTTGCTCCAGTTGGAACAGGCGATTCATCTGTTCCCGATCATATTTATAGAACATCGGGACTTCATGGATCAAGACCTCCATTCCAGGACAAGTCATGACCCATTCCGGCGCAGCCTCTCCTAAAAGATTCCCCATGTAATAGCGTCCACCATGCTGCCACGCATATCGAAGTTGACCAAGATGACTGATGTTTTTATACAAAAGTGGCGCTCCAAGCTGATCACAAAGGTGCTCCATCGTCTGTAAGAGATGCGGATACGATGCTGAGACGGTCTTTTTCTCAATCATTGAAGATAGATCGACGATTAACATATCCGGCGACATCGAAAAGACGCGTTCGAGACTCGTTGCTTCCGCGCGATCCAGCGCTACCTTCAGTCCAGAATTCTGATAGTACGCGACGATCCGGCCCAGACGATCAAAATCATCGACTTGAACATCCGTCAAAGTAACATACATCCGTTCTTTTGGAAACGACGAGTCGACCGTACGTAAAACATGCAAGAAATCTTCCCCACCGTTCTCAAACAACCAAGCCGGACGACAACGGATCAGGATGAACGCTTGTGTATCGGAGGGTACTTTTTGGAATGCTTGACGGACGACATGTCCCATGACTTCGAGCTGATACTCGATCGGAACATCATCTTCCTGAAAAAATGGTTTTAACGGTTCTCCACGAAAATGGGACTGGATTTCATACCCTTCCACCTTAAAAGGGGCAGCGCCTACGATCGGTTGAAACCACGCCTCTATCTCTTCGGGATGAACGATGACATCTAATGCGTCCATTCTATTCCCCCCTTGTACTCTTGTTCTATCTTAACAAAAAAGGAGCCTCTCTGTAACGAGAGAGCCCCCTGTTTTACGATAACGTCGTATCTTTCCGCATTGCAATATACAAATACACACCGAATGTCGCCGTCAAGTAGATGATACTCAGGACACCGTATTGAATCCCAACAGCTCCGCCCTTACCAATGGCCAGCACAAGAAAGATGATGCCACCAAATAATAAGGTCGCTAACGGAATATAACGAAAATGTCCTTTTGTCGTCCGCTCACAAATCTTTTTCGTCGCGACGATCAGTGCAACGAGACAGACGGATGCTGCTACATAAATGGTATACACGAATGATTCAGCCCTCTCCCTATCGTTCATGGCTCATTTTATCATGACCGCTTAGATAAATCATAAAAAAGAACCGACTTGTCTGTGACAAATCGGTTCGAATCGTTTACTTTTCAAAGCGTGGTTTGCGTCCACCACGGTTACGATCGCTTTCGCTACGGTTGCTACGTCCAGCATAACCGCCTTCACGACGATCTGATGAAGAAGATGAACGACCACCTTCACGACGATCGCCACCACGCGGGTTGTTTCCACGGTATCCGCCACTGCGGTTGCCGCTTCCACTTCCACCTTTGTTTCCGTAAGGACGACGGTTTCCACCACCGTTGCTACCGAAACGTTTCACGCGGATTGGTTCGATTGAAGAGATTTGGACTGGTGTTGCATCCGGCTCTTTCGTCAATCCTTTAAGTGCTGCTGAAAGAAGTTCCACTGCTTCGTACTCTTCTAAGAGTTCTTGTGCAAGTGTCGTATATTCTTTTGAGTCTTTTGCTTCAACACGTTTAATGAGTTCTTGTGCAGCAAGCTTCAAGTTGCCTTCTAAGATTTCATCAAGTGTTGGTGCATGACGACGTGACATTTTTTTGTTCGTGACACGTTCGATTGTTTTAATTTGACCGAATTCACGTGGTGTAACAAATGTGACAGCCGATCCTGTTTTACCAGCACGACCTGTACGACCGATCCGGTGAACGTAGCTTTCTGGATCTTGTGGGACGTCGAAGTTGTAGACGTGTGTGACACCAGAGATGTCAAGACCACGTGCTGCAACGTCTGTCGCTACGAGGATATCGATCGTTCCTTTTTTGAAACGACGGATGACTTGGTCACGTTTTGCTTGTGTTAAGTCACCATGTAAACCGTCAGCTGTGTATCCGCGTTGGATCAAGCCTTCTGTCATCTCGTCAACACGTTTTTTCGTACGACCGAAGATGATTGAAAGTTCTGGAGAATCCGTGTCGATCAAACGGCAAAGAACGTCGAATTTTTGGCTTTCTTTCAATTCGATGAATGACTGGTCGATGTTTTCAACTGTCATTTCTTTTGCTTTGACTTTGATGTGCGTCGGAGTCGTCATGAAACGATCTGCGATTTTACGAATTTGTGGTGGCATCGTTGCTGAGAACAAGAGTGTTTGACGTGTTTCAGGAAGTGCACCGAGGATTTTCTCGATATCTTCGACGAATCCCATGTTCAACATCTCATCTGCCTCGTCAAGGATGACCGTTTGAACGTGATCGAGGTTCAACGTCTTACGGTTCATGTGGTCCATCAAACGTCCTGGTGTCGCAACGACGATTTGTGGATTTTTGCGAAGTGCACGGATTTGACGATCGATTTGCTGACCGCCGTAAACAGGAAGTGCATGAACGCGTTTTACTTCACCGATCCGGTTCAATTCTTCAGCTACTTGGATTGCAAGCTCACGTGTCGGAGCAAGGATCAACGCTTGGATGTTGCGTGATTTTGCGTCAAGACGCTCGATTGTTGGGATACCGAATGCTGCAGTTTTACCAGTACCTGTTTGTGCTTGACCAATTAAGTCAACGCCGCTGAGTCCGACTGGAATTGTTTCTGCTTGGATTGGTGTTGCTTCTTCAAAGCCCATTTTTAGGACACCTTTGATAAGTGCCTCACTAAGATTTAATTCACGAAATGTTGTCAATGCTAAATACTCTCCTTTGTCATATGAAAAGCGTCTGCCACTAAACAGACGCTACCGTAACGAATACAATCGACTACCTATTATAACAGAATCTATCCCATAAAGATAGAGTGGTTTCTCTCATAATAATGTTTAGGGAAGTCACCATCATAATCGTTGCCATAAGGGCGAGGGAAAGGCGAAGTGCCCGGACCGTGCGATGAACGTCATCGCGTGCCCCCACTAGTGATGGGGTATATTCAGTAAATGGTCGCCGGTAATCAAACCAGCCGCAACCACCAAAATGATGAATTCCTTACTATCTATTCGAAACGCAGGCTTACTCGGTTTGATTATTGCGTCAACCGAATACCCGTTTCATTTTTTTCTATTTTTTTATCTTTCAACAGGCGACCGAGCGCTCGTTTGAATGCTGCCTTACTGAGACCGAATACTTCATCGATCGTCTCGGGAGCTGTCTTATCACCATACGGCATCTGACCATCATGTTCAAGTAGATGGTTCAGAATCAACTCCGCGTCTGTATCAATGGCTTCAAAGGCACGTGGTCGTGCTGAAAGTAATACTGTACCATCTGGTTTTACATTTGTCACTCGTAATTTCAAGACTTCTCCAAGACGCGGCCAACGTTCCATCTCGCGTTCATGCAAGAATCCGATTGACTGATCGTTGACCCAGACATTGACGCCTGGTTCGCGTTGTGAGAAGACGAGACCTTCGACGTCCATGTTGTTCCATTCTTCTGGAGCTGGCTTCGCTCGTAAGTTGAAGTAAGCATATGGTGCAGGGTCTCCGAGTAAACGAAGCTTTTGATCATGTTTTAGACGAATGAAAAGTTGATCGCCTTCTTCCGGCCAGAACATCCGACGTTGCGGCAAATCGTCAAGTGAGACAAGAACATCTTTTTGAATCCCGATATTCGCGAACACTCCTGTGTTATAGCGTGTCCCATTGATCGTCGTCTTGACGTAGTCTTCAAATGAAGCTTCTGGAATCGTCATCGATGATGCCAAACGTCCTTCATTATCTTGATACAAGAAGACTTCTACTTCATCATCAAGAGCTACTTTTTGTGTCTGTTCATTGTTATGCAACAACACATCTTCATTTCCATCTGTCAAAAACACTCCGAACTCTGCTTCACGTTCTACTTTTAATGTGACAACCTGTCCTGCGCGTAATCCCATTTCGGGTCATCTCCTCTCTCTATTTGAATTGGTTCAAGTTCATTCGAACCATCCTTCTGTTCTTTCCCTACCATACTATACTCTTTTTCTGTTCACCTCTGAAATCGACCCCACGATGACAGTTGTGACATATTTGTGAACGAAACACATTTGCGTGATTTTTTTGAAAAAAAGATATATGATTAAATAACAGGAAAAAGAAGGTTTAGTTTAGGTAAATATGGGGGATAAAAATGTTTCATAATATTCAATCGCGTTCGTTCGCTCGACGCTTCACGAAAACATTGGTTTTTGCATTTTTTGCTTTCCTTGCTACGATTGGAATCGTTTTTGCAGAAGGATCAAACAGTACAGATATGACTCCGAAGACACCAGCGCTTCAGCAAATCGATCGCCCTTAAAATCTACACCTTCCGTGTGGATTTTTTTATTTTTTCCGGACATTTACAGGACGATAAAGGAAAATCAAGTTTGACCTCGAATTAGATGAACATACCTATATTTTAATTTCGAGGAGGAAACGGACGTGCTCTTCTACTTATTCACGACGATTGCGGGTCTCATCACTACATACTTAAGTTTTGTTACCGGTTATTATACAAGTTCGATTGGTGTTTTCGTCTTTACGTTAGCGATTTGCCTATCGTTATCATCTATTCGACAGTTAATCCGTACGTCCTATCTGACTTACATTGAATACATTCAATACCGTCGCGTCAAAAAACAGTACGAACGCATGAAAAAACGAGAACAGTCTTATCAAATTGCCTATCCTAATCGAGATTCGAGTACACCACTTGCATTCTCTGGGACAGACCAGCATGATAAATAAAGAACACGATTTCATCACCTAGGAGGAACAGATTCATTATGAACGAAATCCCTTTATCAAACGGTTGGACACTCCGCTACTCACCTGTCATCGATTTATGGTTGAAGGAAGATGGCGTACTGCTCGTAGATCACGAAGATAAGGTCCGCTTGACTCTCATCTTGGATGAAGAGACGATGGAAATCAAACAGATCGACAACACGAACGCTACGTTCTCCGTTGATCCGACGACACGTCGCCTCACTTTCGAACTTGGAGAAAGCGAAGAGGAATCTGAGCCTCGTTACTGGGAATAATCATGGAGACTGGGTGCGACACCTGGTCTTTTTTTGTACAATAACATCAGCAATGAAAAAAAGGAGCTGTCACTTTACCATGATCCGTACTGTCATTTGGTTCATTTATTTTGGACTTGTCTTACCCTGTACCTTACCGTTTTTACCAACCGCAAAACGTCGAACGCATCTCGCGCGCTATGCATTCGTTCAGCGTGTAGCGAGCGCTTGGGCGAACTCTCTTCTCCGACTTGCTGGCGTTCGTGTCCATGTGACGGGGCATGAACATATTCCGGCAAATGAACCTGTCGTGTTCATCTCGAATCACCAAGGAAACTTCGATGTTCCGATTCTACTTGGAAAAATCGATAAACCAAAAGCATTCATCTCAAAAATCGAAGTGAATAAAATTCCAATCGTTAATGTCTGGATGAATCTGATGGGGTGTGTCATGATTGACCGAAAAGACCGACGCCAATCACTAAAAGCGATCCGCTCTGGTGTCGACACGATCAAGGATGGACAATCAATGATCATCTTCCCAGAAGGAACACGTTCAAAAGGCGGACCGATGGCGGAATTCAAAGCAGGAAGTTTTACCCTTGCGACATCAAGTGGCGCACGCGTCGTACCAGTCGCGATTTCAGGTAGTTATCGTGTCATGGAGGAAACGGGTAAGATCCGTCCGGCTACAGTCGAAGTCACGATTTTGCCGTCGATTGACCCGAGCACGATGACACAGAAAGAACTCGTCCAGACGGTCGAACATCAAATCAAACAGATTGTAGAAGGTGTCTAATATGTTAATGAAAGTAGAAAATCTCAAAAAAGAATTTGCCGATAAAATTGTCTTCGAAGATGTCACGTTTTCTGTCTCTCCTGGTGACCGGATCGGTATCATTGGCGTCAACGGTACCGGTAAATCGACCCTCCTGCACATTCTAGCAGGCAAAGAAACAGCAGATGCTGGTACGATCCATCATCCAAATGATTATCGGATCCGTTTGCTATCGCAAACGACCGATTATCCGGAAGATCGGACTGTCATGGAAGTACTCCTGTCGGGTGACACACCAACGATCAACGCGTTGCGCCACTACGAAACGGCACGACTAGCGCTCGAACAGGATCCGACAAGTGAGACGTTACTCAACCGCTTCATCACGGCGCAAACCGAGGTTGATGCCGCGCAAGCGTGGGACACGGAATCGCGTTTAAAGATGATCTTAAACAAACTCGGCATCCTCGACTTAAACGCGTTGATCGGCTCTCTTTCCGGAGGACAACGTAAGCGTGTCGGACTCGCTGAAGCCTTACTCGATGAAGCTGATCTCCTCCTGCTTGATGAGCCGACCAACGAACTTGATGCCGAGACGATCAGCTGGCTTGAGACTCAAATCAAGGAATACCGTGGTGCGATTCTACTGATCACTCATGATCGCTATTTCTTGAATCGTGTCACGAATCATATGATGGAGATCGCAAACGGAACAGCTTATTTCTATGTCGGAAACTATGAATCGTTTCTTGAAAAACGTGCCGAACGTCGTGAACGGACGGCTTCTATGGAGGAAAAACGTCAAAACATCCTCCGTCGCGAACTCGCTTGGTTGCGTCGCGGAGCAAAAGCACGGACGACGAAACAAAAAGCCCGGATCCAGCGCGTGGATGCTTTACAAGACCTTTCTTACGAGGAAGAAGAAGCGACACTTGAAGTACAGGTCGGTTCGACCCGCCTCGGCAAGAAAGTCATTGAAGCATATGACGTCTCGCACCGATTTGGTGAACGGACACTTTTTGAATCGTTTGACGCTCTGATCGGACGCAAAGAGCGGTATGGCATCGTTGGTCGAAACGGTAGTGGAAAATCGACACTTCTTTCAATTCTCGCGAAACGCTTAGAGCCAACAACGGGTGAGATCATTCACGGCGAAACGGTGAAGATCGGTTTTTACGGTCAATTCGCCGAATTCACGCATCCCGAACGCCGCGTCATCGATGAGGTCGAACGGATCGCAAAAGTCATTACGACACTCGCCGGTGAGGAGATCACAGCAAGTCAGATGCTCGAACAATTTCTCTTTAAACCGGAAGCACAATATAAACAAATCGGCAAGCTTTCTGGTGGCGAAAAGCGACGTCTGAAATTGTTAACGATTTTGATGGAAGAACCGAACGTCCTCTTCCTTGATGAGCCAACGAACGACTTGGATACCGAGACCTTATCCGTACTAGAAGATTATTTAGAATCATTCCCAGGTACTGTCATCACAGTCAGTCATGATCGCTACTTCCTCGATCGGGTCGTCGATCGCCTGATTGCATTTGAAGATGGAAACATCATTTTTTATTACGGACAATATACAGACTATCTTGAGCAAATGGCAGCACCCGTTCCCTCAATCGTCGTTGAAAAAACGGCAGAGGTTGCTACAGCACCAAAAACAGAGACGCCAAAGAAACTAAGTTATCAGGAACAACAAGATTGGGCTATCATTGAGCAACAAATTGAAGAGAGTGAAGTTGAACTAGAGCAATTAGAGGCTGATCTCGCTTCAGCAGGAAGTGATCTCGGAAAGGTCAATGAATTGTATCAAGCCATCGAAAAGACCAAAGCGACGCTTGACGAGCGAATGGAATATTGGACATATCTTTCTGAAAAAATCGAGGCATTTGAAAACCATCGCCAATCTAATCAGTAAATCCGATAAGCGGAGTTCTTCACTTAGAAGAGTTCCGCTTTTTTTTATGAAATAGAAAACATCTCTTACTTTTATTTTTAATTATGAAAATAAATGTGAATTCATATTAGATATCGGGTAATGTTATAGCATATTTCGTTTTGGAGGAAGGCTTGCGAAAGGAGGAGTTCTAGTGAAACGGATGGTTCAAAACATCTACCCTATCGTCGCATTCTACTTAGTCATTACTTACATACTGCTCTGGCTATTGCCACAAGACCTTTCGTTACAACTCTCGGCACTTATTAGTTTAAGCGGTTCTTTCATGATTTTCTTATTTAGTCGATCGACGGCTTTCAAACAACCTTTCCTTCCGTACAAGTGGTTATCCATCGCCTTCTTCTCTTATTTTTTGGGCGATTTCCTGAATATGATTGGACGTTTCTTTCAATGGAACGATGTCAATTTTAACGTCTTGCTGGATTTACCTTATACGATTCATTTGACAATGATGGTCCTTTTCTTTTTCCGACAATTAGATTTGACATTATTCAAAAAACAAAAGTTATTGATTCTTGATTCCTTGACTTTATTCGCTGTTTCAATGATTGCTGGATATATCGCTATTTTCCGCTTTGTTCCCTCTTATACGCGAACGACACTCGAGCAAATCAGTTGGACATTTTATGCCTTCTTGACAATTTTGTTGACGCTTTTCTTTTTTTTACTCTATGCGTCTGGGTTAAGACGGAACGTATCACGATCAGGATTTATCTTTCTTGTCCTCGGAACATTCATTCTCGGCATGACGAACTTCGTGTTTTATACCTTGTTATTAAACGGTGAACCGCAAATATCGGGTCTATTGCTTCCGCTATATCCACTTAGCGGTCTGTTCCTCATCGCCTTTCTGAACACACGTACACTTCCCATTAGTCGTGAGGAGCAAGCAAATCTCATTCGAGTCGAGACACTTACGCGTTCACTGTTGGTTTACATCTTATTATCTGCGCTGATTCTTTATATTACGTTTTTTCCTGTCTCTCGAACCTTCTTCTTATTGTCTATTGGTATTACGTTTTTATTATTTTTAACACGGCAGCTTTTTTCATACCGGGAAAATCTTCGGTTGTTACAGGAAACAACGGCATTACAAACGAATCTAGAAGACATCGTTCATCAAAAAACAGAGTTGCTACAGTTGCGTGAAAAAGAACTGACGTCACTTTTTTTGTCTTATCCAGAAATCGTTTTTGAAATCGATGACATGTATCAGATTCGATCCGTCAATCCAGCCGCTGCAGAAGCAGGATGGAATGATTTACCGCTCGGACCGAGTCAACGTCGTCAACTTGATCGGCTCATCCCGTTGCTTCAACAAAAGCAGTCGACCTATCCTGCTCACCTCCTACATGTACCTGCTACGGACGAACATCCAGAAACCTTTTTGAATACGACAATCATCGATATTCCACATCAGCAACGCTATTTCGTCGTCTTAGCGGATGTCACAGAAGACTATCAACAGGAAGTATGGCTAGAACGTATGGGATACCATGACTCACTCACTCGTTTACCAAACCGGCGTTACTTCGAGGAGCAACTCTATCTAACTCTGCCAACGCTAGATTATGGCTCCTTATTGTTCATAGATTTGGACGGATTCAAACAAATCAATGACACCTATGGACATGATGTCGGTGATTTACTGCTACAAGAAACAGCAACGCGTCTTCAATCAATGACGACGCCAACTGATCTCGTCGCACGCCTTGGTGGAGATGAATTCTTGATCTTCATTCAGGCATCTGCCTCGGAAACTCGACAGTTTGCCGAACACGTTCTCGAAATCCTAAATTATCCATTCTATATCAACACGTATATGCTTCATATCACACCATCTATCGGAATTTCCTTATACCCTGAAGACGGTAAGAGTTCAGAACAGTTATTGATTCGGGCAGACGAAGCCATGTACCAGATCAAGAAGAACGAGAAAAATAACTATATGTTCGCTGTCCACATCAAACGTTAGGAGGGATCCCGTGCTTAAATCAAACTACTTCATCCGTTGGTTCCCTGCCATGCTCGTAATCTCTTTTATTCTAATGGTCCTTACTACATGGACTCCTTCCATCTCTAATGGGATTGTCGAACAGGTACTTCAGTATGTATCACTTGGGTTGATCGCTTACTTTATTCTTACGGCTTATCGTAAGGAACAAATATTAGTCGTACCCAGACGAAATTTCTGGCTGATTGCTTTAGGATCACTGGTTTTATCCTATATCGGTTCCATTTTTGAGACGTTACGTTTTGTCTATTCAGACTTTCCAATTCCATCTATTTATAGCCTGATTTTATTTTCAATATCCCATTACGTATTCTTATACGCGATTTTTTACCGAATCATCACAAAACGAACACTCGGACAACATGTACTTGCTTTCGTTGATGCCGCGATTATCGTCATTTTCATTGGACTTGTCGCATTCCATGTCCTCAATGAACTGACGAACCCTGGGCTTCAGACTGTTCCTTATGCCATCATCGTCATTACGAACACATCACTCGGTTTGTTCGTTTTTTTCTATTTTACGTTCATCCAAGAAACACATTGGGTATCACGGATGGCCTTATTTCTATTATTCTTATCCATTTTCATTCGTGGTATCTATGAAGTCTCTAGTGTCTACTTCCCTGATTTTTCAGCGAATTATCTGGTGTTCTTCCCGATATTGATTCGTTTGGCGCAAAGTGCAGCTATTCTATGGCATGTTGATCATATTGAAGAAGGAACTGCTCGAACGACGGTCATTCCTCGTTCGTGGCTTCCTTTACTGGCCATCCCTTTGTTCATCCACTACATGGTGGAACAAGAAGGTGGAAAACTCGACATCTTTATCATCTTATTCCTACTAATCGTTCGACAAATCTTGATTGCCCGTCAACATGGGTTGATTGTCGCACAATTACACGAACGAAATGAACAACTCGCTTCACGCATTGAACATCGAAAACAACAAATCCAAGATAGTGAACAACAGGTCATTCCACTCTTCCTCGGTCATCCTGATCCGATGATTCGACTCGATCAGTCCGGCACTGCGCTGTACGCGAATTTAGCTGCCCAACGTCTGTTTCATTTGCCAGATATGACGATTGAACATGTTCCTCGTACGATGCGTCATTTGTTAGAAATGCTCGAAACGAACGTTGATGAGTATGAGGATGAACAAAGTCGCCGCTATGAAATCATTGATATTCCGATTCAAATTGCCGCTACCTCGATGGGACGATTCACGATTTTACATGATGTCACGGAAAGCAAAATTCGTCAAAAGAGAATCGAATACCATGCCTATCATGATGCTTTGACTAATATCGGAAACCGTCGTTCCTTAGAACGAGATTTCTCAAATCGACTCTCCGATAAGAATTATCTTGCCTTAGTCGATTTAGATGGATTTAAGCAAGTCAATGATACGTATGGTCACGAGGCAGGAGATTATGTATTAATTGAAGTTGCGAAGCGATTGAGCGAACATACAAGTTCTTCGGAATCCGTGTATCGCCTCGGTGGAGATGAATTCGCGATCCTTTTACAAGCCGATGATGAACTCTCCTTACGCCGAAAATGTAAATCCTTTTTACAATTTTTAAGACGTCCCTATGTCTACAAAGGACAATCTTTATTCGTTTCCGCAAGCATCGGAGTGACAGCGTGTCATGAGGCCGATCTTGAAACATGTTTAAAGCAAGCCGATCTTGCCATGTATCGCGTGAAACATCGGGATAAGAATGATGTCGCTTTATATCGAGCGGACCCATGAAAAAACCTAGGACATATGACTTTTTGTAGTCAACGTGTCCTAGGTTTTTTGAGTTATTCTTCTGGTCTTGGTGCAATGTTACCTTCTTCGATATCGAGGAGCAAGTCGATTAATTCCGCACAAAACTCTGGATATTGACGAAGTAACGCGTCTTCTCCCACTTCATCCACGAAGTCCGTCAACAAAGCGAGGACTTCTGGTACTAATGCGCGCGCTACCTTCATGTAGGCAATCGCAAAGCGCCACTTACCAGAAATATAGAGCAGTTTCCCAATCAACAGATCCCCCGGTTCGACTTCAATCTCAGCCAAATCCGTTTGATACGTCTGTTTCGACATTAAATCAACAACACCATCTGCATCGACTTGAAACAGCGACGGCATCGGGTCAGCTAATCCACGCAAGGCGCGATAGAGACTAGGTGATAGCTCGTCTTTTATCTGCTCGAGAAAACGACCGTGCGGTGTTTTTCCTTTATCATCCGTTTCATAGAAGATCGCCCAGTCAACGAATAAGTCCCGGAACAATTCAGCATCTTTTAAATACCAACGTCCTTCTGTCGCAATCTCTTCAATGAAAGCGACCCAGTCCGTACTGCGTGCTGTTGCTGCTTCCTGATACATTTTCTTCAAGGCTGCATTCATTTCCGCTTCAGAAACCGTCGTCGGAAATGGAATTACTTTTCGATCGTTCTTCATTTCGATCGCCCTTTCCGGTGAGGAGTAGCCGGTCGCTTAATCGTCTGAGGAGCTGTGAATTCACGTTTCGGAATGACTTCTCCGCGGTAAATTTCCATTGGCTCCATCTCGACGCCCATTTGCTTTGCAAGTGTTTTTAAGTGTTTTAAATCTTGATCCGTGACAAGTGCAAGTACCATCCCATTTGCGTTTCCGCGTCCCGTCCGACCTGAACGGTGTACGAAATCGTCAAGCGACTCCGGTAAATCGTAATGGACGACGTGTGTGACCGCTTCGATATCAAGCCCACGCGCCGCAAGACCTGTCGTGACGAGTAAAGGAAACTCTCCCTTTTTATAAGAACGCAAGGTCTCCATCCGCTCTCGTTTTCCTTTTTCAGCGTCTAAAATCCGGTATTTCAGTGAGAATTTACTCAACTCGCCATTCAATGGTCCAAGGAATGAGCGATTGTTGATGAATGTCAGCACTTTTGATCCTTGCATGTTCGCCAGACGACGTAACAATTCCGGTTTCTGACGACGTGAAGTCTCCAAATAACCGAATGTCACTTGTGTGCTGACGGCACGCTCAACACGAATCGTCTCAGGATCATTCGCAAGCGTCCGTCCCCATTCTGCTGTCCGTTCCGGCAATGTCGCTGAGACAAATGCCAGTTGTCGATCGCGTAGCGCACTATTTGCGATTCGCGTCGCCGAGTCACTCATGCCACTTTCATAAATTTGATCCGCTTCATCTAAAACAATCAATTTCACCTTATGCATCTTCAGCTTCTTCGAATCAATCAACTCGACGAGACGTCCCGGTGTTCCGACGATGATTTGCGGCTTTTTCTTCAATCGTTCATATTGTCGCTTTAATTCAACACCACCAATGAATGCACCGGATTTGATACCACTTCCTTGAGCAAATAATTGAATGACTTGATGAATTTGCATGACGAGTTCCCGTGTTGGTGCCGTGATGACGACTTGCACGTGTGGCTCTTCCACTTCAATCTTTTCTAAAGCTGGAATGACATAAGCAAGCGTCTTCCCTGTTCCTGTCGGCGCTTCAGCTAGGACATCTTTTCCTTCGCGCAACAACGGAATCGCTTGTTCTTGAACAGGCATCAACTCTGCAAAGCGCGCCCGTTCCCATGCTTCCTGTAAAAATGGTTTTGTAAAGTTCATAACGATTTCTCCTACTCTCTTAATTCCATCATGCCGTTACGTATTCGACATGATCTCCTGATGCATCACGGTATCCCCGTAATGTCTGTGTATATTCATTTCCTGCGTCGAGCAATCGGATGTGGAACCGGACTTCTTCTTCACCAGCTTCTTCCTTTAAAATCTCGAAGCCTTGGATGACACGATCCTGTAATTCTGCAGCGAGTGCCGGATACACGGCAAGACTCGCATACGTCGCTTTTACGTCCACGGGACGGCGAACAAGCGCAATCCAGTACGATTCATCATAGCCGATAAAGTCTTCATAATCAAAATCATCTTCAAACCGAATCCAGAATCCATCACCTTCAAATTCTGTGATCATCCCAGTTCGCGTCGAACCTTCCGATCCGATTTTCAGCGAGACCCAGTCTCCCGACTGATAATCTCCTTGTTGCGTTAATGACACATACTCCATTTGGCACACCTCCACGTTCTATGTTCCCTTTTTCATTGTCAACGATACGTCCTAAAAACACAAGATACCGTAACGTGACATTCCTCACAGTTTCAACTGTGCTAGTGGATCTTTTTCAAATCAGCTCATACAGTTTCGTGAAACTCTTGATTTACCAGACTTCAACTGTTTTTTAATCTTCACTCTTTCATAAGTACAGAAATAAGGAAAGCCCGTCATATCAACGTTTGTTCACTTGTTAAAATATTCACATGAACGTAAAGGGAATCTCTACCTCCTTTTGTTACACTATTCACATAAGGAACTGATCATTAGCTCAATTTTAAAGGAGTGGTATCCATGTTATTAGAAAAAACGAGTGCCTGGGCAAACTTTACGTCTGGCGAATGGATCAAGACAATCGATGTTGCAGACTTCATCCGGCTCAATCGCACGGAATATACAGGTGATGATCACTTTTTAGTCGATCCGACTCAAGCGACGCAACGGCTTTGGCAACAAATTCTACAGTTGACGAATGAAGAACGACAACGTGGTGGTGTGTATGCCGTCGATGCCAAGACACCATCAACGATTCTCTCGCATGATGCAGGGTATCTTGATCCCTCTCTTGAAAAAATCGTCGGCTTACAGACGGATGAACCGTTCAAACGTTCAATTCATCCGAACGGCGGGATTCGGATGGTGAATGATGCCTTAGCTGCGTATGGCTTTGAAGCAGACGAGACCGTCACGAAAATTTTCAGCGATTACCGAAAAACACACAACCAAGGGGTTTTTGATGCTTATACTCCAGAGATGCGCGCCGCGCGTAAAGCCGGTATCATCACAGGATTACCAGACGCCTATGGACGTGGGCGGATCATTGGCGACTATCGTCGTGTCGCTTTGTACGGAACAGCACGTTTGATTGAAGAACGTAAGCGAGACTTGAAGGCACGTGGCGGCTTCCTCTCTGAATCGATGATCCGCGACCGCGAAGAAATGAATGAACAATTGCGCGCATTAACGGAATTGACCGAGCTTGGAACTCGCTATGGTTTTGATCTCTCCCGCCCTGCAGAAACAGCACAAGAAGCATTCCAGTGGGTCTATCTTGCTTATCTTGCTGCGATCAAAGAACAAAATGGTGCAGCTATGTCACTCGGTCGAGTCTCGACGTTCCTCGATATTTATGTCGAACGTGATCTTGCGACCGGCCGCTTGACGGAAGAAACAGCACAAGAGCTCGTCGATCATTTTGTCATGAAACTTCGGATCGTCAAATTCTTACGAACACCGGACTATAACGATCTCTTCTCTGGCGACCCGACGTGGGTAACGGAATCGATTGGCGGGATGAGTGAAGATGGTCGATCAAATGTCACGAAAAGTTCATTCCGCTTCTTACACACGCTCTCGACACTCGGTCCGGCACCTGAACCGAATCTAACTGTTCTCTGGTCCACTCAGCTTCCACGCGGATTCAAGGAATTCTGCGCGAAGATGTCGATCATATCAAGCTCGATTCAGTATGAGAACGATGATTTGATGTTGCCGGTTTATGGGGATGATTACGGCATCGCTTGTTGTGTCTCCGCGATGCGGATCGGGAAACAGATGCAGTTCTTCGGTGCTCGAGCAAACCTTGCAAAAGCATTACTTTATACAATCAATGGCGGAATGGACGAGAAGCTCAAAATTCAAGTCGCCCCAGCCACACCATTGATGCTCGACGAAGTACTCGATTACGAGACAGTCATGGCGGCTTACGATCGTCAACTCGATTGGCTCGCAGAACTGTACGTCAACACACTGAATGTCATCCACTACATGCATGATAAGTACAGTTACGAACGGATTGAAATGGCTTTACATGATCCGGAAATCTTACGGACGATGGCATGCGGCATCGCTGGTTTATCGGTCGTCGCTGACAGTCTATCCGCTATTCGTTATGCAATAGTCCGCCCGATCCGAGATGCGGATGGGATTGCAGTTGATTTCAAGATCGAAGGTGAGTTTCCAAAGTTCGGGAATAACGATGAACGAGTCGATCAGATGGCGGTTGATCTCGTGACATTGTTCATGGAGAAAATCCGTAAACATCCAACGTATCGAAATGCGCTCCCGACACAGTCTGTCCTGACGATTACTTCAAACGTCGTCTACGGTAAGAAAACAGGAAATACACCCGATGGACGCCGTGCGGGTGAACCATTTGCACCCGGTGCTAACCCGATGCATGGACGTGATACCCGTGGTGCTATCGCTGCTCTGACGTCTGTCGGGAAACTACCATATGAACATGCGCTCGATGGTATCTCCTACACGTTCTCGATCGTTCCAAAAGCACTTGGTAAGGAGGAAGCAACACGTATTCGCAATACGGTCGGATTACTTGACGGATATATGGGTGGTACGACTTCAAAAGGTCATCACTTGAATGTCAACGTCTTCGACCGTGAGACGTTACTCGATGCCATGGAGCATCCAGAACAGTATCCACAGTTAACGATTCGGGTTTCCGGTTATGCCGTCAACTTCATTAAACTGACGCGTGAACAACAGATTGATGTCATCAATCGTACGTTCCACGGTTCTCTCTAAAATGATGTGTAGTATGTGAAAGGAAGTGAGCAGAATGACCTATGGTATGATCCATTCCGTTGAATCATGTGGAACAGTCGATGGTCCTGGCATTCGATTCATCGTCTTTACGCAAGGATGTCCACTACGGTGTCAATACTGTCATAACGTGGATACATGGGAGTTCGGTTGCGGACAGCGTGTCTCAGCAGACGAAGTCGTAAAAGAAGCGATCAGCTATCGCTCCTTTTTCGAGGCGACGGGTGGCGGAATCACCTTCTCTGGAGGTGAACCGCTCGCTCAGCCAGAGTTCCTAGAGGCTGCTTTAACAGGAGCGAAGCGGCATGGACTGCATACGGTCATCGATACCGCTGGATCTGTCGTCCCAAAAAACATCGACGCCATTCTCGATGCGACGGATTTGGTTCTGCTCGATATCAAGCATATCGACGATGCTGCTTGTCGCGTCTTGACTGGACGGAGTAACGCCAATACACTCGCCTTCGCAAAACGCCTAGCCGAGCGAAACATTCCCGTCTGGATTCGCCACGTCCTCGTTCCAGGTATTACGATGTCGGAACATTTCCTCCGTCAGACCGGCGAGTTCATCCGGACGCTCGGAAACGTCGAGCGCGTCGAGGTACTGCCGTATCATCAACTCGGAGTCTATAAGTGGGAAAACCTTGGTCTTGCTTATCCGTTAACTGATTTGCTTCCCCCTTCACGAGAAGAAACAAACGCTGCGCAAACCCTACTTGAATCGTACTTGTGTTAACGTTTCCAATTTGTTACAATGACATCATAGATTATGAACAGGAGGTACAACACCGAAATGAAGCAATCACTCGTACAGGTCGCTTGATGAATGAAATCATCTCTTTCGCAATGCAGTTGCGGATGTCTGACGCTACGAGTCTGCTCTTTTTCGGTGTGACCATCCTCTGGTCATCGCCTTCTTTGAGTTACACTCCGGCACACCATCCGCTCGCTTCGGATGGTGTGTTTTTCATTTCATCTTATCGGAAATGAACACTAAAGGAGCTGCTTTTATGCCTACTGAAACACTTACGATCCAACACCTATCGATGGACTACGACGAACGACGCCTTTTCTCGGACGTTTCTTTTCATATTCATACCGGTGAACATGTCGCCTTAATCGGTCCGAACGGCATCGGAAAAACGACACTGTTACACTTGATCGCTGATCAACTTCAACCGACTGACGGTTCGATCAAGCGTCATTACAAAAAACTCGGTCTACTATCACAACACTTTGTGGCGGGCGATCACACCGTTCTTGATGTCGTCGAACGAGCGGATGAGGTTCGTTATCAACTTCGCGCTAATGCCATGAATGGTGACTTGACGATTTATCAACAAGCAATCGATCAGGACGCCTTCTCGCTGGAAGCAGATGCAGCACGCGTCTTAAAAGAAGTCAAATTAGAGGAAGCACTCTGGACACACAAAGCATCCAGTTTAAGCGGTGGTGAACAGACGCGCCTCCAACTTGCCTGTCTGCTTCTATCACGACCTGATTTCATCATTCTCGATGAACCGACGAATCATCTGGATCAAGAGACACTCGAGTGGCTCACGGA
Source organism: Exiguobacterium sp. UBA7533 (assembly GCF_002479335.1). Lineage (NCBI taxonomy): Bacteria > Bacillati > Bacillota > Bacilli > Caryophanales > Exiguobacterium > Exiguobacterium sp. UBA7533. The sequence goes on from NZ_DLMP01000011.1 coordinate 59,037, forward strand.
ATGGGTCAACATGTCACGGACCTCGATTCTTTATGTCTCACACGAACGATTCTTCATCGACGCAACGGCTGATGCCGTCATTGAATTATCCGAATCAGGGGCAACGCGATACAGCGGAAACTATCAGTCCTATAAAGAACAAAAGGAACATCAAGCTCTGTCGCAACAACGAGCGTACGAAAAACAAGAACGCACCCGTAAAGAGCTGACACGCATGATTCAAGGATACCGGCAATGGCATCAAAAAGCTTCGGATCAAGCTAGTGAACGCGATCCATATGCGAAAAAGAAAGCCGCTAAACACGCAACAAAGGTCAAAGCAAAAGAACAACAGCTTGAGCGCTTACTGGAGAATCGTGTTAAAAAGCCAGAGGTTGCACCGACTGTTCACGTCGCATTTGAACATGAAGCGATTCATGCGAAGCGACTCGTTTCGTTCGAACACGTCACGTTTAGATATGAGACGAAAACCATTCTAAACGATGTCTCATTTTCAATCGATCGCGGTGACCGGATTGCTGTCATTGGACCGAATGGAAGTGGGAAAACGACCTTACTGCGTCTCATTGAGGGCGAATATGCTCCTAATCAAGGGACAGTCATCCGCCATCCTCGATTAAAAACCGGCTATTTTTCACAAGCTCTTTCCCATTTACCGACATCCGGTACGTTGTTAGAGGCATTGCTCGAGTTCGGCACGATGAGTGAAACGGATGCCCGGACACTACTCGCCTGTTTTTTATTTCGACGTGATGATGTTTACCGGTCGATTGCCGACGCCAGTATGGGTGAGAAATGTCGAATCGCCTTTTTACGCCTTTATTTCTCTGGTGCTCACTTGCTTATTCTCGACGAACCGACGAACTATTTGGATCTTGCGACTCGTGAACAAATCGAAGCCGCCCTCGATGTCTTCCCTGGTGAGCTCCTCTTCGTCTCTCACGATCGTTATTTTACCGATCGGCTATCGAACCGGACGTTTGACTTAACGACTGGATTCAACGATCATCCAGACGGAACTGCCGTGGTAAGAAATGCACGCCGAAGTGACCCTGAAGCGACTCAATCCGATCTACATCGTCTTGATGCTTTGACAGGTGATGTGCCGTTCGATACAGAAACAAATGAATCACTTTCAAAAGAATAACAAAAAAAGCATCTGCATAGAAAAAGAGACTCCTGTTTCCATTGCAGATGCTTTTCATATTTCAGTCGTATTACCGCTTTTGATACTTCAGTTTCGTATGCGCTTGTGCCTGCTTGTGGATTTTTTTCCACTTTTCTTTCTCCGCCGCCTGCAACGCCACGTTTTGCTTACGTTCCGTATAGGCGATTTCTCGTTTTAGCTTAACGAAGCTGTTCCAGCGCTCAGCAGATAGCGTTCCATCTTCTAAAGCTGTCCGAACGGCACATCCTGGTTCCTTCTCATGTTTACAGTCTCGAAAACGACAGTTTTCAGCAAGCTCTTCAATATCGGAAAACGTCGACGATAAACCGTCACTTCCATCCCATAAGGCCAATTCTCGCATCCCCGGTGTATCGACGAGTAATAAACCGTTCGCCAGTCGTTTCAGTTCGCGATGTGTCGTCGTGTGACGTCCGCGTTCATCGTCTTCCCGTACGCCACCCGTCTCCATTAACTGTTCTCCAGCTAAAGCGTTGACGAGCGTCGACTTCCCAACGCCGGACGATCCGACTAACACGATCGTTTGCTTGACTTGTAACTGGGCACGTAGTTCCTCTAATCCGTCACCCGTCAAAGAATCAACGGCAAGGATCGGTGTTCCGAACGCGACTGCTTCAACAGCCTGCAGTTCTATTTCGATCGACGGCATCAAACTTTTTTTCGTCAGGACGATGATTGGTATCACCCCTGCATCCCAAGCAACCGTTAAATAACGTTCCAGTCGACGGACGTTGAAGTCATGTCCAAAAGCCATGACGAGCAAGGCAACGTCGACATTCGCGCAGATAATTTGTTCCTCGGTCTCCGTCCCTGCCGCTTTTCGGGAAAATTGAGACGACCGTGGCAAGACCCGTTCGATTCGTCCTTTGCCTGGCTCTCGCTCTGTTTGAATGATCCAGTCTCCAACCGCTGGCAATTCAGCTTTCGTTCCTGATTGAAAACGCAGCTTACCAGACAGTTCGCTAAGTGATTCTCCTGTGTCCGTCATGACACGATAATGCGTTTGGTAGACGGCCGTGATTCGTCCCAGTTGTTCTGTTCCTGTCATTTCGTAGACAGGTGGTGTACCCCATTCGTTCAAATGGTTTCCTCCTCTGATTTAAGGGAGGGAAACCCCTCCCTGGTTTTCGACACATGTTACTTTTTTAGCGTTGATTGTTGCACTCATCAACATCACTCCTCTCGATTCGATTCCTTTATAGAATATCATATCAATCAATGTTTCTGGTAGCGCTTCCCTCAAAGTCAGACCTTCTCTCCGCCTTAAGCCCGAGAGCAAATACGGTCCAAAGAGCGTCGTACGAACAGAAGGACTTCCGTATTATAAAGGTATCAACACAAGGGAGGCTTCCTCATGAAGCAATCGAAAGGAAAACAATTGGTGATGATTCTTACCGGACTCGCATTACTCGCCGTTGTCATCGGAACATTACCACATATGATCGGACTTGGTTTAGGGGCATTACTTGCGTTCTATTCGATCAGTAAGTTCATGCAATCGAACAAATGGCCAGCGAAACTCGGTTTCGGATTTCTAGCAGCCATCGGAATCGGACTTGCCCTCTCAAACATCTGGGCAGTCATCGGAATCGCAGCAGCCATCGCATTGTACGTCGGTTACATGCGTATGAAACTACAGCGTGTCAATGTTCAAGATCTCTTTAACCGCCGCCGTACGTCAACAACACATTTTGAAGCTGACTGGAAAGACTTAGACGAAAAACGATTCTAAATTTAAAGATAATACCCATACTGTTTACCACTTTCAAGGAGGAATTTTTCATGAAAAACGTGTTTGATCAACTCAATGATTTTGCGACACAAATGATGACAGAAGTCAAAAAAGCCGCTGAACAGGGCGAAGTACCTGCTAAAAAGCTCGTTCGTCATATTCGATCTACAGAAGCTGATTTAAAAGAGATTGATCGACTACTTGAGCGTCAACGGACATTATTGCTGGAACTGACTCAAAAGCAGGAAGAAGCGAAGGATTTAGCCGATAAACGCTTCAAACAAGTTGAAATCGCAAACGAAGCCGGTGAACAGCAACTCGCCGAACGTGCTGCCATCGAATCGAAACATTACGGAGAGCAATACCGGTTCTTCGAAGAACTCGTCGCTGAAACGAAACGCGAGTTAAATGAGCTTGAACGTGAAGCCCTCGAATTGAAGTTGAAGCTCGAAGACCTACAGAACAAACGGTACGAATGGATGATGCGCGAAAACGTTTCGAACTTAAAAAACAAGATGAACCAGGTGCTAGATCGCGAACCAAATGCTACTATAAAAGAAGAAGCACATCCGTTCACGGCGGAAGAACCTGAAGCAAAACAACCAGCCGTTGATGAAGATGATATCGATGCGCGTATCGCTGAACTCGAACGCCGCATTCACCAATAAGCAGTTCATGACGAAGGAGGCGTATGCCTCCCTTTGTCATGTTAGAAAGGAGATTGATCGTGCGACGATTAAGTACGAAACAACTGGTCGGTTACGTATCGATCCTGTTCGCCCTTGGTCTATTCTATGACCTATTATCCGGTGCAGGAAATGTATTGTTCGGTGTCTTATTCCCTTTCCTGCTGTATTACGTCGGGATTCATTTCCGGCGGCGCAATCATGAAAAACTAGCGATCCTCTTTTATATCGTCGGTACGATCATTCTTGCTGGCGTCGTCCTCAGTTCGGCTGCCATCGGTTTTGTCATTGCCGGAATTTTGCTCTATCTTGGGATCATTCTTGTGACACGGCATTCTGTCCGTGAATTTTTGTTTTCACGGATTGCCCCCCATCAATATGAAGAGGAAGGCATCAAGATTCAACCAGCTTACTCCTTCTCGACCCAGGCCGATGCACCGTATGTCTTACAGGACTTAAGTGAACAGTTCATCGTCAAGGATTTAGAAATCGATTTGACGCATGCCTATGTCCCGGAAGGTGAAACATTGATCGTCGTCAGTGGCGTCGTCGGGGACGTCCGGATTCTTTTACCGTCCGGTTATGATTATACGCTCGACACGTCGATCGGCTTCGGAAGCGTCAAGACGGACATCCGCCGTATTCCGACCTTCTTCAATCGACGCATTCAATTCCGAGCACCAGAATATGGTGAAGCGACGCGGAAGGTTCGTATTCATGTCATGCTCGGTATTGGCAACGTGGAGGTGTCTTCGATATGAAGCGTGATCAATTTCCGCTTGGTGTCATCGCTCTGCAAGTCATGACGGGCTTCTTGACAGCCGTCATGACGACGTTGTTATTCTTAAGTACACGCCAAGTCGATTGGCATGTTCTCTTCGTCCGTCAGCAAGACTTTCCTGTCCTTTTACTCGTCATCGGACTCTCATTACTACTGCCGCTTGCTATCGGTAGCATGCATTATTTTTTCTTGCGTCGTGACTTCAAGCGTGTCACGACTGCCATCATCGAACTGGAGCAAGGAAAAGATGTCACAATTGTTCCCGGTCCCTATTTTCATACGTTGACACGCCTGTCACGAATTGGAAAACGTATTGACGAGCAAGTCGAGACCGTTCAAAAGATCAGCACGCGTCCGCAGCACGTCGAACAGGTACGGATTCAAGCTGTCACCGAAGAACGCAAGCGACTCGCACGTGATTTACACGACTCCGTTTCACAACAACTTTATGCCATCTCGATGATGACGACAGCAGCCAAACAGACGATTTTGTCTCAACCTGAAGCTGCTGCCAAACAAATCGAAATGGTCGAGACGATGGCACAAACGGCACAGTCTGAAATGCGTTCGCTCTTACTTCAACTTCGCCCCGTCGAACTCGAAGGGATGACGTTACAACAAGGACTTTCTCAACTGCTCGAAGAATTATCTAGAAAGCAGTCCACACAATTGAGTTGGAAGTTAGAAGAGATGTCACTCCCACGACAAATCGAAAACGAGTTGTTCCGGATCGTTCAAGAAGGATTAACGAATGCCTTACGTCACGCGAAAGCGTCCCATATGGATATCGAGCTCCGGCAATTCAACGAAACAATTATCCTGAGCATGAATGATGATGGTGTTGGATTTGTTGTGGATGAAAAAAAACTTGCCTCTTATGGCATCAATTCGATGCGAGAACGAACGGCTGAGATGGGTGGAACGATTCGTCTCGTCAGTGTTCCTGGACAAGGAACCCAAATCGAAGTAAAACTTAGAAAAGATCGGATGGTGCAAGTATGATACGCGTATTATTAGTAGATGACCACGAGATGGTCCGGGCCGGTGTGTCTGCTTTCCTTTCCACACAACCAGACATCGAGGTCGTCGCTGAAGCTTCGGATGGTCAAGCGGGAGCCTTGCTAGCGCTCGAACACCGACCGGATGTTATCTTGATGGATTTAGTGATGGAGCCAGTTGATGGCGTCGAAGGAACCCGGTTGATCCGCAAAGACTGGCCGGAAGCAAAAATTCTCGTCGTGACGAGTTTTCTTGATGACGAGAAAGTCTATCCTGTCATTGAAGCGGGTGCGATGAGTTACGTTTTAAAGACAGCTAGCGCCTTTGACATCGCAGAAGCGATTCGCAAAACAGCAAACGGTCAATCCGTCATGGCAGCACAAGTGACCGGTAAAATGATGGAACGTCTTCGTCGTCCTACGACACACTTACATGATGATTTAACGGAACGTGAGCAGGAAGTTCTTCAATTGATGGCTCGTGGTATGGCGAACCAAGAGATTGCGGACGAATTATTCATTTCCTTAAAAACCGTCAAAACACATGTCTCGAACATCTTATCAAAACTAGATGTCGTAGACCGTACACAAGCTGTCGTCTATGCCTTCAAGCATAATCTCGTCAAATAAGATTTAGCCCTTCATTACTTATTCTTTAAGCGCATGCCAAAAACCCCGAATCGTCTCTTAGTCAGAGACCGTTCGGGGTTTTGATGTTGTACGAAACGATTACCAAAGCTTCCATCCCGGAGCGCCTGGAGGGGCGTTTTCAATCATATGCCAAATCGGTACTGTGTACGCAAACGCAATCAAAGCGAACGTTACAAAAATCCATAGCTTCCAATTTTCAAAGAAGAGTGGCGTTGCCATCGCCTCTTCTTCCGTTTCAGCAATCGGAAATTCTTCCGTTCCTTTTGGTGTACGAAATGCAAGTTGGAACATCGCATACAAGAACAATAGAATCGATATGAATAAAATCGTCCCACCAATTGCCATGGCGACATGATATGGAATCCAGTCAGCGACGATCGAATCTTTGAAGTAGGCGGCAGGACCCGTCCGTCGTGGATTACCGAGTAGACCTGAGATATGCATTGCTGTCGACATGAAGAGCATTCCGATCGTCCAGGCAGCCGTTTGAATAAGCCCAAGACGATTCATTGCCGATGTTAACGTTCGACCACGTAAGAGCGGGACAAGCCAGTAAGCCGTTCCAAAGAACGTCAATGCCACAGCGGCACCGACCGTGATATGAAAGTGTCCTGTGACCCATAACGTATTGTGAACGATGATGTTTAGTTGATGGGATGCGTTGATGACACCACCTGCACCTGCAGGAATGAAGAACAACATCCCGATGAACGGTGCAAGAAAACGTACATCGCGATACGGCATTTTTTTCACCCAACCAAATACCCCGGTCGCCCCTTTCCGACGACCCGCCAACTCAAAAGTCGCAAACATCGAGAAGGCTGTCATCAATGATGGAATGATGACGAGGAACGTTAAGACGACTTGGACATACTTCCAAAAAGCAGAAATCCCCGGCTCTAACAATTGATGGTGAAAACCAACCGGGAACGAAAAGAGGAGGAACAATAAAAATGACATACGTGCTAACGCGTCGGAAAAAACCTTTCCACCAACGATTTTCGGGATGACTGTATACCAGACGATGTAGGCAGGTAACAACCAGAAATAGACGAGTGGATGACCAAAGTACCAAAATAGCGTCCGGGATAGCTCGATTCCGACCTTATCCGTCCAACCAAGGGATAAGGGAAGGAGCTGAAAGAGAATCGTCGCTGCTACTCCGAGTGTCGCAACCACCCATAATAAGGCAGTCATAATACTCATGTATGCTTGAAGTGGTGGATGAACGCCAGGGTGTTCCCGTTTATAATCAGCATACATACGGAACATGGCACCAGAAGCAATCCACGTTCCGACGACGAAGATGACGAGTCCAATATAAAATACTGGATGTGCCTTGAGTGGTGCATAGAATGTATAGAGGACGGAAGCTTCTCCTGCAAGTACCATCCATGTGACGAGGATGACACCAAGGATCATGAACCAGAATCCAACCCACCCGAGACGTCGAGGAAAGTCTTCGAAACGTCCAAAGGATTGACCTAAAAATGAAAACAGTAATCCAAATATGAATAATGTCGTAAAGACGATCGCAAGCATTAACCCGTGGGCAGTGAGAAGCTCATAGTAGCCGACTCCAGCAATTTCTGGAATGACACCTGTCCGCACCATCGTTTGCAACAATCCACATAAACCACCAATCAATAAGGCAACGAGTGAAAAACTAACATGTGCGAAAGCGAGCTTCGCTTCCTTAATTCCGATGACGGTAGCAGGCAGACCACGCTCCATCTCGAACTGTCTTAATTTTTTTGAAATGGCATTCATCTTATTCCACCACCTTGATTTTGGTTGCCATCATATGATGACCCGATCCACAGTATTCATTACAGACGACCAAATACTCGCCAGCTTCCTTGAATGTATATTCAATGGAATTGATATGACCAGGAACGACCATCATATTGACATTCGTCTTGACAATTTCAAAGCCATGGACGACATCTTTTGATGTCACCAAAAAATCAACCGTTGCCCCTTTGGGAATGACCATATCTTTTGGTGTGAATTGGAACGCTTGTGCGACGATGATCGCTTCGTATCGGTCGTCATCGATTTTTTTTAGTCCTGGCTTGTCGAATGGTTTCGTTTGATCAACTTTCGTCGGATCAATCAATGTTGCATCGGATGGCGGTTGATTTCCGGATGCAAAAGCGGATACGCCGATGATGGTTAAAAAGACGCCAAGCATCACTGCTCCAAAAATCAGCCAGATTTTTTCTAGACGATGAATATGCATTGTGACTCCCCCTTACCGTGATAAGAATAATAGAAAGATTGAGCTCCACATCCCAATGATGATACCTGCTACGATCAGGACGGCAATAAATGTTCCTTTGAGGTTTGATTCTGATTTTTGGTCCATGGTGATTACTCCTCTCCTGCTTTGAACTTGTCTTTATTGTAAGAATTCAGCAAGTTCGGAAACTGTGATATATATCACTTCAAATGTGAAAAATCCGCACTTTTCTTTCTAAAAACACACAAAAAGTTCACATCTGAACAAGAGAAGGAAGCACGACTCATCTACAAAAAAAACAATCCATACATGAGACAGAAAATTCTGCTTCACGTTTGAATTGTTTGTACACTATCTATTAAATTCGACAAACACCTGCTGGGCATCCTTCACAATGACACAGATCACGCAGATATTGTGCATCATGAATGATGATTTCTTTTGGCGTCATCGAAATGACACCTTCTTTTTTCCACTGGGAGAACATCCGATTGACCGTTTCACGCGGTGCGCCAATCAATTGACCAAACTCCCCATCGGATGGACGTTTTGCAAGACGGTAGGTTTCTCCTACTTGTTCCCCTTCCATCGCGATGAGACGAAGTAACGTCGAAGCTAACGCACCCGGTTTTCCGAACAATAGCAAGTCGCGCAATTTAGTCTCCGTCTGTTTCCGCATCAATGCTTGCCACCGCATGATCTCAAGCGCAAAAGTACCATCCTTTCTCATGAGTTCCTCTAATTTTTCTTTTGAGAGGAAACCGATGATACTATCCTCCATCGTCTCGATACTGTATGAACTCGGAAAAGCTTCTCCTACATCAAATTCACCAAATAGATCCCCTTTGAAATATAAGAACATGAGTAATGGACTGCCTTTTTTCGTCAACTTCGATAGTTTGACGCCTCCTTGTTTCACATAAAACAACTTGTCGTTCATTTCCCCTTCCCAACAGACGATGGAATCCTTTTTGAACGTCGTTTCCGTCATGAAGCTCTCTAGTAACGTTCTTGTCTCAGGTGATAAGATGAATGTATTCGCTTCAGTCGTTCCACAAGTCAGCATATCCATTTCTCCTCTCCTTTTCTTCTGCTTTTAGTATAGAACATCACAGTTCAAAAGAAAGGATTTTCAAAAGATTGTCAAACTTTGTTCAATGTTTCACATTATTTTTGAAAAAGTATCTGACGACCGCTTTCTAAAACTAAAGCAATCGTCAGATATAGTATTACATACCTGTTCCGTAATAATGATGAACGATTCGTTCAACTGCTTGACCTGGTGGGTGATCATACCAACTTGTTTGGAATTCTTGCATGTGCTGACGGCACTCTTCAAGTATCGCGTCAGACACGATCCACTCCATCAATTGCGCAATCTGCTCCGTCTGTCGCACCGGTAATGGTTTTGGATACTGATCGACAAGTCCTGGTAGTTGTCGATATGTATCGATGTCCGGTGTGTATAAGAACGTTGGAACCTCAAGAAGACAGCTTTCAAATGGAATCGACGAATAGTCGGTCACCAGAACATCCGTGATGAGCAAATAATCATTGATCTGATACGTGTCATCCACAAGATGTATATGGGCGGAACGATAGGTCGAAAGCGCTCGGATCGTCGGATGTAACTTAACAAGAATCGTCCAGCCTGTTTTAGCCAGTTGTTCAAATTGTTGAATCGTGTGATCTTCCGTTCCTTTATATTCGCGGTAAGTCGGGGCATACAATAGAATCCGGCGGTCGGGTTTTACATAACGTTCTTTTAAATCAAGCGCCCGATGTTCCCGCTGAACCTCATCATACCAATAATCCGTCCGCGGCATGCCGAACGGTTTAAAATGAGATCGTTTTAAATCATGCGGTGCCATGAATTGTGTCGCACAACGCATCCCCGGCACGATGAAATCACCATATTCCTGATAGACACGTCGGAACCGATTTCGTATCCGTTCCGATACGAACAGGCTTTTCGAAGAAGTTAGTCCAAACTGCTTTAACGTTCCGCCGGCATGCCATAGCTGGATACGTCGTGTTCCACGTCGCGTTTTAGCAACACTGAATTCCGCAACATAATTATCGACGAAAACCGTCCGGGAGGTCGCAAGTAAATATGCGAGTCTGACGAACCGTAATCGACGAAAGCGAAGCATTCGGTCCGACTTCCATAAATCCGGCTGCTTCATGAAATGGTGATCATATACAAGATACCGTTTCTCATTTGGCAATTCCTGCGCCAAGCGATCATTAACAGGTTTTGCGTTATCCCCGTATGTCATCCAAAATAAAGTGACGGGGCGAAGCGGTAACAACCGAAAGACACCATAACAAATACGAAACAACAATAAATAGACCCATACGATTCCTTCTCTAACCACTTTCATCCTGCCCTTCTACGAAGAAAGACCGCACGTCGTCGTGTGGTCTCCTCTTCAATCACTTCGAAGCTAATTCCGTTTTAATCTGACTCGTAGAAATACCCTCAGTTCGGCTAAGGTAAACGACTTCACAATGCTCTTTTAAGAAATCGAACTCGCCTTTCCAATCATCACCCATGACGAAGAGGTCGACGTTATGCTTCTTCACATCTTCTACTTTTTGATCCCAGCTGTTTTCCGGAATGACTTCATCCACATAACGGATGGCTTCAAGAATCATCTTTCGATTCTCGAAATTATGGTAGGACTGCTTATGTTTCAAACGGTTGAATTCGTCCGTTGAAATCGCAACGATAAGATAGTCTCCCATCGCTTTTGCGCGTTTTAAGATGTTGATATGACCCCAGTGTAATAAATCAAATGTTCCGTACGTAATAACCTTCTTCATGATTCTGCTCTCCCTTTTATCCGTGAATTCTCTTTATGATCGTCTTCATCGCCCGTTCTGAAGCCTGTCCATCATCCCATTGACAATACGTCTCTTGGAACGCTCGAAATGCTGACGCATACCGTGTGTGCCAATCATCTAACTGGTTCAGCTCTTCAAACAGTGCTGTTTCAGTCGACAACAATGGTCCCGGTGCCTCCTGCTCAAAATCGAAGTAAAATCCACGCAACTGATCTCGATAATGTTCTAAATCATACGTATAGAATAAAATCGGACGAGATAAGTGCGCAAAATCAAACATGACAGAAGAATAATCCGTGATCAAGGCGTCCGACGCCAGATAGAGCTCCGCGATATCCGGGTAGTCCGATGTATTTCGAACGGATGGATAAGCGGTGACGTCGAGACGACTTCCGACTAAATAGTGCATTCGGACAAGCAGAACGTATTCATCCCCAAATCGCTTTTCAAATTCATTTAGCGAAAAAGGTAGCTCAAATGAATATTTCCCTTGACCTTCGAATGCATTATCTCGCCAAGTTGGTGCATACAACAAGACTTTTTTTGAATGATCAATATCATAGTGGCGATATACTGCTTCTTTGATTTTAGCATGTCGCGCCTCTTGATAAAATATATCATTTCGAGGATACCCAATTTCTAGCATCTCACCTTCAAATGCAAATGCCCGTCTAAATATTGAACTGGAATAGGCATTGGGTGAAACTAAGCTAGACCATTTTGCTGCTTCCTGCTTAAATCCTTGTTTATATCGTTCGGTTGTCGTATTCGCCATTTGGACATCATCCATATCAAGCGCTAGTTTCTTGAGCGGTGTGCCATGCCAAGTTTGGAGATAAAACGTTTTTTCCGGTTTGATCAACCAACCCGGTAACCGACTGTTTGATACCCAGACCCGTGACGTCGCAAGTAAATAAATCCAGCGGAACGTCAACCGATCTACTGTCTTGACATTTGGTGGAAATGCAACACCTCGTTGCTTGCTGAAAATCAACTCACACTCCGGATGCATCGCGCGCATCAATTCGTAAATGGCACGCGGACTGTCACTATATTGTTTTCCGAGAAAACTCTCGAAAAGAATTCGCTTACGTTTTTGTGGCAACCATGTAAAGACTCTCATGACGGTACGAAGACCGCGTTCAATCAAGCCTGTTCGTTTCATCCACTGTTTTACTTGATCTTTCAAGTGAAGAGCTCCTTCTTAAGTCAATTAATCACAGCTCATCATAACAAAAAGCGCATCCATTTGGAATTGCTATTTGTTCGCATGTAGCGGAACGGTAAATCAAATGCCGTCGTATTTTTGACGATTCCTTTCCGATGACTGAACGTCTCGAAACTATATTTGCCATGATATCCACCCATTCCACTCGCTCCGACTCCACCAAATGGTAAGTGGTGCTGTGCGACATGCATCAATGTGTCATTGACGCATCCACCACCAAACGAAATTCGCTCAAGGACGCGATGCTCGATGGCTTTATTCTCTGTGAATAGATAAAGCGCAAGCGGCTTATCACGATCATTGACGAATGTAATAACTTCTTCGATTTCACGGTATGTTAACACCGGTAGGATCGGTCCGAAGATTTCGTCTTGCATCAATGGAGCATCCGTTGCTACACCAGTCATGACGGTCGGCGCCATCTTGCGTGTTTCCGGATCCACTTGTCCACCGAATTCGATCGTTCCTTGCGTTAAATAATTGCTTAAACGATTCAAATGATCGTCCGATACGATTTTAACGTATGAAGAGACGCCTACGCCGTTTCCGTACTGTTTGAAGGCTTCTTCTTCTATCAGTTGTAAGAAGCGTTCTTTGACGTCTTCATGAATCAATACATAATCCGGAGCGATACATGTCTGTCCCGCATTCAACCATTTTCCCCATGCGATCCGCTTCGCTGCTAGACGAAGGTCTGCATCCTTGTGCACGATCGTCGGAGATTTTCCACCTAGTTCAAGCGTGACAGGCGTCAGGTGCTTCGCCGCAGCTTGATGTACGATTTTTCCGACGCGTGTGGAACCCGTAAAGAAGATATAGTCAAAACGCTCGTTTAATAAGGCACTGCTGACTTCAGCATCCCCTTCTATGACGATTCCGAATCGTTCATGGAATGCCGTTTCAAAGACTTCTCGTAATACGCGAGAAACATTCGGTGTCAACTCGGATGGTTTAAGGACGACCGTATTCCCGGCTGCAATCGCACCAATGACAGGAGCAAGTGCGAGCTGGAAGGGATAGTTCCATGGTGCAATCACAAGCACATTGCCATAAGGTTCGTATTGGATTTCACTTTTCGACCCGATATGCAGAAGCGGTGTTGCGACACGTTTTGGTCTTGCCAGTCGACGGAGTTGTCTCTCCATCCGTTGAATCTCTCCGTAAACGAATCCGATTTCCGTCGTGAACGCATCATGCTGTCCTTTATTGAGATCTTGTTTTAATGCCTCATAAATCGCCACTTCATGTGTTTCGATTGCTTGGCGTAAGAACGTTAACATACTTAAGCGGAAGGCTAGACTGCGTGTTGCCCCTGTCCGGAAAAAGTGCCGTTGTAATTGCAAGCGTTCTGAAAGAACTGTCTCTGTCATCGTTGTTTCCATCCGAGAATCTCTCCTTTAACTGGTCTATAACACTGCCTTCATCTTACCATATCTCTTTTTCGATATGAAAAAAGACGGAGAGGATTCTCCGTCTTGCTCTTTATAATTGAATCGCTGTCTCGAGCGCGACTTTCATCATGTCGTTGAATGTCGTTTGACGCTCTTCCGATGTCGTTTCTTCCCCTGTCAACAGATGATCCGAAATCGTCAAAATCGTCAATGCATTTACCTTATGTTTCGCAGCGAGCGTATACAGTCCTGCTGCTTCCATCTCGATTGCGAGGCATCCGAAATCTGCCCATTTTTTGAAATGATGAAAATCATCTTGATAGAACTGATCCGTCGTGAAGATTTGACCGACTTTTGCATCGATGCCTTGTTCTTTTGCGGCTGTATAGGCTTTATGCAACAGATCAAAAGACGCTGTCGGTGCGTAGTCTAATCCGTTAAAACGAGCGCGGTTTTGTGCCATGTCATGTGAAGCACTCATTGCGATAACGACATCGCGGACTTTAACGTCTGGAGTAATGCCACCAGCAGTACCGACACGAATCAAGTTTTTCGCACCATACGACTGAACGAGTTCGTTCGCATAGATTGACATCGATGGTACACCCATACCTGTTCCTTGAACAGAAACTTTTTTACCCTTATAAGTACCTGTAAAACCATACATTCCTCGAACTTCATTGTAGAGAACAACATCCTCTAAAAACGTCTCGGCGATGTATTTAGCCCGTAACGGATCTCCTGGAAGTAAGACCGTTTCGGCGATTTGTCCTTCAGCTGCGTTAATGTGTACACTCATGTACGATTCCTCCTCGATAGTCGTTTAAATCGACAACAATTCACGAAACTCGTTCGGTGTGACACCGAATTGTTTTTTGAACACTTTCCGAAAATACTTATCGTCCTGATATCCGACTTCAAGCGCAATTTCATAAATACGCGCTTCCGTCTCGCTCAACAATTCCTTCGCCCGATTCAAACGAATTGTTTGAATGTAATCAGATAAGTTAACAGAAAAACGCTGTTTGAAACGCCGTGATATATACTCTCGGCTCAAGTAAAACCGTTCGCTCATGAATTGTAGTGTCAATTCTTCCGCATAATGCGTTTCGATGTATTTTGCGATTTGATCAATCGCTTCCCCTGATTCCACTACCGGATGGATACATTCCATCGCGCGGGACAAGGCATCATTGAGTACATCTGGATCAACTGGCTTCAATAAATAATCAAAGGATTGATGCAAAATGGCACGCCGCATATACGTATAATCATCATACCCTGTCAGCACGATCGTGACGACCTTTGGATGATGATTTTTTGTCCATTCCAGTAACGTTAATCCGTCCAGTCCAGGCATTTCGACGTCGGTCAGCATTAAATCGATCGTTCCGGTATCCAGTAAACGTTTTGCCTCTTCCCCATGTTCCGCCTCGTATAGGTTTGAAACACGCCATCTGTCCCATTCTCCGAGCAGTTTGACCGCTTCTCGTACATGTCGTTCATCATCTACGATCAATACGTTCATGCCAAATCCCCCTTTTCATATGGAATCCGAATCACGATTTTGAATCCTCCCTCTGTCACTGGAGAAGAGAGGGTCATACTTGCTTCCTCCCCGTAAAATATCAAGAGACGTTCGTAGATATTGTGGAGACCGATCCCGCTCGTCTCGAGATCCTCTGGACTACGATGCATACGCATTTTTCGATCAATTTCTTCAAGTCGTCCTGTTTCAAGGACGGCACCGCTATTCTCGATTTGAATGATGAGACGTCCACCATCCGTCCGTACTTTGTAGGCAAGATAGTTTTCTGTCGCCGCTAATTGTTGACGGAAGCCGTGTTTGAAATAGTTTTCAGCAAACGGTTGTAAGATCATCTTTGGTACTTCAATGTCATTGAGGTGCCAAGGGACGTCGACGATATAACGGAATCGCTCAGGAAAACGTTGCTGTTGCAGACGGATGTATGCTTGAAGATGATCGACTTCTTGTTTTAACGTTACGATCGTTTGTTCATTGTTCATCGAGTAACGCATCATTTGCGATAATCCGGTGATGGAGCGGTACGCGATCTTCCGGTCCCCTTGTAACGTCGTCGTTCCGATCGATTGCAAGGCGTTGAATAAAAAGTGAGGATTGAGTTGAGATTGTAAGGCTCGAAGCTCATTCGTCCGATTTTCGAGCGCCAATCGATATTCCCGTTTAATCAAACGATCGATCCGTTGAATCATGCGTTGGAACTGACGATTGAGTAATCCAATCTCGTCATTCGTCGTGGCAACGAACGGTGCCGATAAATCACCCTGTTCGACTCGCCAGACGTTTGCCGTCAACTGTTTAATCGGTTTCGTGATTTGCATGGCAACCAGACTCGCGGCAATAATCATGACGATAAGAGAAGCGAGACCAATCAGTACGAGAATCAATGCCGTCTCGTTTGCCCCTTGGATGACGGATGCATAAGGAATCCGTTTGATCAGTGTCAACGGGATTCCGTTCGTCATCGTTTTCGAGTAGACGATGAACGATTTTCCGACACGTAGACTTCCGCTCTGTCCAGTGAATTGGTCGGTAGGTAGGTCCATCTTTGCTCCAGTCTGTGCCAGAACACGTTGATCGGTCATCAGCCACAGCGACTCATCCGGATCATTCTCGAACAATTTTAATTGCTGTTCAAATACCCGAACCGGAATATCGACTGAGAGGAACCCAAGCGGCTCATCCGTCTCGACACGATCAATCCGATAACGAAAACTGACGACTTGTTTCTCATCGAGAATCATCGTATGCACATTGTACGGTTCGATCGGGTGAGCTCCGTCAATCAACCAACTGTTTTTTTGTTTCATTAATCGAAAATAATCCGTTTCTTGCATCCAATCAAATGTTCCTCGACTCGTCGTTTTCATATTGTAAACCGAATACTCTGAATAGCCATTCAAGATGACGAAATGTAACTGCTCAATATCCTGTCGGGATAAAAATAGACCTAACATCGCCCGCGAGACGACTCCATCGGATTCGTCTAGTTCCTGATCCGCTCCGACACGCATGATGTTCATCAACGAGCGATTCGCATATAAACTCGTTGATAGACGTCGAATATCCTCTATATAATGAGTCACCTGTGTATTTCCCCGAGTCAACACGTTCAGGCTAGAATGTTCTGCCTGTTCGATGTTCTGGTGTCGTACATAAAGATAGGAAATCGAAGTCGCGAGGGCTGTCGGAATTAAGATCGCTAAGACAACGAGACGAATCAAACGTGTCCGGATACTTTTCATAAAAGGCGCCCCCATCCTTTTTCTTGTAATCAATCGTATCATAACCTTGAATTCGCTTACATCATTTCCTGATATTCTCTTTCAGGATTGCAATAATAAATTATTTTTTGTTTCGACTTGATTCCGAATGAATTTTACTATAATATCATCAATGTTCGTCTTTTAATCAATTTGTTATGAAGGTGGTTCTTTTATCCATGTTTAAACTTGCCGCACACCAAACAACCGTAAAACGTGAAATTCAAGCCGGATTTGTAACGTTTATTACGATGGCATACATTTTGCTCGTCAATCCGACGATTTTAGCAGATGCCGGTATCCCTCAAGCCCAAGCTTTTTCTGCGACGATCATCGCTACATTGATCGGTACACTTTTAATGGGGTTCTATGCGAATCTACCGATCGCAGTCGCACCCGGAATGGGACTCAACGCGTACTTCACATATACACTTGTCGTCGGTGAAAAAATTCCATATCAAACAGCACTTTCAGTCGTGTTCGTCGCTGGTGTCATCTTCTTATTGTTGTCACTCTCGCCGATCCGTACGAAACTGATCGAAATCATTCCGATGACCTTAAAGCTTGCCATCACGGGTGGAATCGGTCTCTTCATCGCTTCACTTGGTCTCAAGATGTCAGGAATTCTCATTGGTAGTGAAGATACACTGGTCACGATTGGTGCCTTGACGTCACCAGAAGCGCTGATCACACTCATCGGGTTATTAGTTGCTGCGATCTTGACGATCAAACGGGTACCAGGAGCTATCCTTTACGCCATGATCCTTTCTGGTGTGATCGCATTTTTGACAGGTGAATTAAAGTTCTCAGATTCCTTCGTCGCGTTACCAACGTTACCGGAAGGATTGATCATCACTAATCCGTTCAACGCCATTCAGGACGTATTTCAGTACGGGCTATTCAGCGGTGTCCTCTCCTTCGTGCTCGTAACGATGTTTGACACGACAGGTACGATGGTCGCTGTCGGTGAACAAGCTGGATTGATTGAAGAAGATGGATCATTGAAAAATAGTGAACGCGCACTATTATCTGATTCGACTGCGATGGTTGCCGGTTCCTTGTTCGGAACAAGTCCAACAACTGCTTATGTAGAATCTGCAGCAGGTGTTGCTGCGGGTGGTCGGACTGGACTCACGTCCGTGACGGTCGGGATACTCTTCGCATTATCTGCCATCTTTGGACCGTTCGTTCAATCGATTTCAAGTGTTCCCGCGATTACCGCACCCGCGTTGATTCTAGTCGGTGCCTTTATGATTCAAAACATCAAACAGATTCCATGGGATGATTTCAGTGAAGCTTTCACAGCTTTCCTTGTCATCTTGATCATGCCGTTATCCGGTAGCATCGCAACCGGTATCGCATTCGGCTTCATCGTTTATCCGATCATGAAAGCCATCCAAAAAGAGCGCGTCCATCCACTCATCTATGTATTTGCGCTTCTCTTCTTCATCCAATTATTTTTCCTATAATAAAAAACATGCCTGTTCCGTCAGTTGATCGGAACAGGCATGTTTTTTTGAATCACTTCTTATTTCTTCATTTTGTCCCATGTTTTCGTGAAATCTTGTAGCATCTCGTCAGCTGTTTTTTGCTTACCGACGTATGCCTGCATGATCGCACCAAACTCGTTTACTGCACCATCCGGATACTTGAACCAGTTCCATGAGATCGTTTTACCAGCTTTCGAGTACGCTTGGATATCATCCGCAAGCGGTCCTAAATCTTTTGCTTCGATTGATTTGAAGGCCGGAATAAACTTGAATTTGTTGACCATGTAGTCTTTTCCTGTATCAGATGTCGCCATCCACTCGAGGAATTTTTTCGCTTCTGCTTTATTCTTCGAGTTTTTATTGACGACCCAGTTATTTGGTACGCCAACAGGGAGACGATCCATTTTTTCTTTATCGTCATTGATTGGCATCGGGATGAAGCCCATATTGATATCCGGATTCACATCTGTGATCAATTGCTGTGCCCAGTTCCCTTGTTGAATCATCGCTGTCTTACCTTCAGCGAACTGGGAAACTTGTGTGTTGTAATCCGTCGTTAACGGATTTTTATTCCCGTACTTAATCGTCAAATCAAACAGATTCATGAATTCCTTGAACTGTTTGTTATCTTCGAATTTAGCTTTTCCAGCATTCAAGTCCGCGATGAACTGATCTGGATCATCCTGCTGTGCGACCGGAATGTTCATTAGGTGGTTTCCAAGAATCCACCACTCTCCATATCCGATCGAAAACGGCGTCACACCATCTGCTTTCAACTTTTTAGATGCATCCGTTAATTCCGTTAATGTTTTTGGAAGCTCTGTGATGCCTGCTTTTTTGAAGATATCTTTGTTGTAGATGAAGCCGTATCCTTCAAGGTTCATCGGCATGCCGTATAACTTTCCATCAATCGTCATCGGCTCTTTTGATAGGTCCGTTAGATCACCGACCCATTTTTCGTCTGACAAATCTTCTAATTTATCCTGCCATGTTTTTGCTTCCGTAAAGCCACCGTTGTTAAAGACATCCGGTTCATTCCCAGAGGCAAACTGCGACTTCAAGGCAGCACCATAATCCGATCCACCACCAACTGTTTGTACGACGACTTTCGTCCCCGTCTCCTTCTCATACGCTTTTGCCATTTTTTCCATGTCTTTTGCGATTTCAGCCTTGAATTGGAATACGTTGAGCGTCTTACCATCTTTTGAACCACTATCTTTCGAGTCATCGCTATTCAATGTACCGCCACCACATGCTGCCAAAGCGACGACCATCGCCGTTGTGACGACAGGTAATGCTGCCCATCTTCTTTTACGCATTCGGATTCCCTCCCTGATTTCGTTTCATTTACGTGCTACACCTTCACAATAAATGAAAACGCTTGCAATGAAGAGAGAGAAAGTTGTCCGGTGTGGTGGAAAATATTGAACAATCGTTATCCGAGTCTTTTCATCGGGATTGTTGTATCATGAAACTAGAAGATTCTTTACTGAATAGGAGCTTGATGCCATGTCCTTACAATTCACGATTTTATTGATTGGTATACTATTGTTCGCCGCTGTGTGGACGACGAAGTTATCAAGTCGTCTGAATATTCCTGCTCTATTGATTTTTATCGCTCTTGGTATGATTGCCGGAAGTGATATTACGGGTTTCATTCGCTTTGACGATGCGGAACTTGCCCAGCTTCTTGGAACTGTCGCTCTGATCATCATTCTGTTTGAAGGTGGTCTGCAAACAGCGTGGAAAGAAGTGCGACACGAGCTCGCACCTTCGCTTTCTCTTGCAACGTTCGGAGTCTTCATTGCTACTTCCATCGTTGCAGTTGCCTCCCATTACATTCTTGGCTTCAGTTGGGCGAATGCCTTTTTACTTGGCGCAATCGTAGGATCGACGGATGCTGCTGCCATCTTTTCTGTCTTAAGTGGACAACCGATCCGACGTAAGGTAGGGTCAACACTCGAAGTTGAATCTGGAACGAATGACCCCATGGCTGTCTTTTTGACCGTCTTATTCCTTGAATTCGTGACGAATCCTGAAGAAGCATCACTCTTGATGGGACTCGGTTCACTCGTTTGGGAAATGTCGATGGGGCTTTTAATCGGTCTATTCATTGGATGGACAGCTTCAACCTTGATCAATCGGATTGACTTATCTTCCTCGAGCTTTTATCCGATTTTACTCATGTCGTTTGCTTTCTTGTCTTTTGGGTTAGCTGATACATTTCATGCTAGTGGATTTCTCGCCGTTTATGTGACAGCAATCTATATCAGTAATCATGAACTCGTCTACCGTCAGACGCTCGTCCGCTTTACGATGAGTATGGCGCACCTAGCTCAAATCGGAATGTTCATTGTTCTCGGGTTGCTCGTCTTCCCGAAACAATTGCTCGATATCCGGGTTATCCTGTCTTCCGTTGCCCTTGCGTTGATTTTGATTTTCATTGCTCGACCGCTGTCCGTTTGGATTAGCTTATTGCCGTTTCGTTATTCGTGGCAAGAGAAGGTCTTTATTTCTTTTGCTGGTCTAAAAGGAGCGGTACCGATCATTCTTGCGACATACCCACTTGTTGCCGACATCGAGAATGCATCGATGATTTTCAATATCGTGTTCTTTACAGTTCTACTATCGACACTGATTCAAGGGAGTATGTTGACATTCCTTTCCGAACGGTTACGTCTCAACGAGACACAGACTTCTGCTATCCATACGGTCATTGAGTTCATGTCGATCGGTAAACCGAACGCAGAAATCATTGAATTGACGTTACCGATGTCCCATCCGTTCATCGGAACGACGATTTCAGAAATCGATTTACCGCAAGAGTTTTTGATTACCGCCATCATTCGCGATGATCATATCATTACTCCCCGTGGCGACACTGCTCTTGAAGGCAATGATCAACTGTTACTGCTGACGCCTAAACATCGTATTAAGTCGCTGAAGCGATTCTTGTTTCCTCCTGCTTGAATCCCGGGCTTACTCAAAAAAAGAAGGACTCGTCTTTTCACGCCCTTTCCTGTAGGTGTCGCGTGTGACGAGTCCTTTTTTATGAGATAAGGGTGGCAGATCATCATTCTGCCACCCTTATCTTTGTAGAGACTGACTTTTTGTCGACCCCTTCATTTATTCTGTTGCTTCGTTTTTACGTCTTGCGTCTGTCCGTGTTGTTTCGCTTTAGAGCGACGATACAGGATGTACCCGCCGAGGATTACGACGATTCCGCCTAAAATCCACCATAACTCCTGCTCTAGCCCTTTAAGCATTGACTCCGCTCGCTTTACTCCGAATCGCTCCCCGACCCAGATGTAAAAGAAAGAGACCGGAAATAATCCAATACTTGAAGCGAGTAGATAGCGCTTGAATGAAAGACCAAACAGACCACAGGGAATCGAGACGACTGAACGAACGACAGGGAAGAATCGTCCAAATAACGCGGACCATGTTCCATACTTTCCGACGATTCGCTCACCCTGCTCAATTTCTTTTTCTTTGATCAGTAACCATTTTCCGTATCGTACAAGGATTGGACGACCTGCGTAACGCCCTAAGAGATAAAAGACTGTCGCCCCCATCAAACTCCCTAGAAAGCCGACGAGAACAGCAATTGTCCAACTGACTGTTCCGTTCGATACATATAAACCGAGTAGCGGTAATCCGACTTCTGCTGGAATCAATTCTGTTCCAAGACCAATGATCATGATTCCTAAAAACAGCCAGAGATTGGATTCTCCGGCCGAAAATAACCATTCCAACATACGAGTAACCCTCCGTTCATCCTCTCGCTGGACGGAGGAGATAATAAATGATGACGACTAGAGTTGTCCAGACACCTGTGAAAATTCCGATGACCCCGACAATGAAAAAGCCGAGTGCAACGATTGAGCCTGTCCGTTTATAATCCCGCCACATTGTCCGTAAACCTTTAATGTTGAACCAAAGAAACGCAATGAACAAAATGGGGATGAGTATTCCGACGATTAATAGAGAAGACATGCTTTCACCTCTTTCTTATTTATTGTTATCCCCATTCTATCAAGAATTGACACGCTTTTCCTCCGCCTGAGGTCTTATGACCTTTAAAAAAAGAGCACACTTCCGAATGGAAGTGTGCTCTTCGTTACTTAAAATATCATTCCTTTGACGCTTTCTTACTATATATATATATGTTAGAGCAAGTGAATACCTTCAGCTTGAAGACTTTTACGAGTCTCTTCCGACCAGACAGAAGCTTGGACTTCGCCGATATGACGTTTCTTCAATAAGAACATCGCCATACGTGATTGACCAATCCCTCCACCCATCGTTAACGGCAGACGCTCTTCGAGCACACCTTGATGGAACGGGAAAGCCAATTTATCCTCTTCTTGAGCGATGGACGTCTGTTTTAATAGCGCTTCACGGTCAACACGAATTCCCATTGAAGACAATTCAAATGCTCCGATTTCTGGGTGATGTACTAAGATGTCACCGTTGAGTGTCCAATCGTCGTAATCTGCCGCTCGACCATCATGCTTCTCTCCCGAAGCAAGCGCGCCACCAATCTGCATCAAGAAAACAGCACCGTATGCCTTCGTGACCTCTGTTTCACGTTCTTTTGTTGAAAGCGTTGGATAGGCATCCTCTAGTTCTTGTGTTGTCATGAAATGAATCGTTTCCGGTAAGATCGCTGAAATGCCATACTCTGCTTCCACTTCTTGCTCGACTTGGCGAATCGTTGCATAAATCGCTTGTACCGTTTCTTTTAGATAGGCACTCGTCCGTTGTTCTTTCGTAATGACCCGTTCCCAATCCCACTGGTCGACGTGGATGGAATGTGTCGCATCAAGTATCTCATCACGACGAATCGCATGCATCAATGTGTATAATCCTTCTCCAGCTTCGAATCCGTATGTGTGAAGCGCTTGACGTTTCCATTTCGCAAGGGATTGGACGATTTCAAGATCTGTCGTGTGATCTAGTGCATCAAAGCGGATGATGCGCTCTACGCCGTTGAGATGGTCGTTGACGCCGAGTGTGCTCTCTACGAACAATGGTGCTTCAACACGTGTTAATCCGAGTGTCGTCGAAAAGCGTTCCTCAAAGCGTTTCTTTACGAGTGTGATTGCTTCCTGTGTGTGTTTCATCGATACGAGTGTTGTCATGGTGGTGTTCCTCCTCAATTGTGTTTTGAAAAAGAAGCCATAAAAAAGAGCCCTTCTTTCCCAAGAATATGGGACGAAAGACTCGGTTCCGCGGTACCACCCATGTTAGCAACGATGTTGCTCACTCAAAAGACGAATCACTTCATCTTCGGCCATATGATAACGGACAGGCAACTCCGGCTACGCCTACTGACATTCGGGTTCGGGTAGCGACTCCGGGAGGTTCTTCGCATCTTGCTTCCGACTGGGCTCTCACCATCCCCAGCTCGCTATACGGTCGTACAAGGTGTTACTCTTCCCTTCAACGTCGTTGTTACAATTGAATTGAGAACATCGTACAACAGGTCGCAAGTGTTTGAAAAGCCTTTTTTTCAAAAAAAATAAAAGTTATCAGATTAATCTGATGCATGAAACATAAAAAAAGCGTTCTCCTAGAATCGAGAACGCGCTTACAAAAATTATTTGATTGATCCACTTGTAATCCCTTGAATGATCTGTTTTTGCAGGGCGAAGAAGAATAGCAACAACGGAATGATCCCAAGCACGAGTCCGGCAAGAGCCAAGTCCCATTGTTTTGTATACTGTCCGAAGAAGTAAAACGTCGCGAGAGGAATCGTCCGTAAATCGACATCTCGTAACATGAGCGAGGGTAATAAGAAATCGTTCCAAATCCACAGCGTGTTCAAGATGATGATCGTCACTGTAATCGGCTTGAGCAATGGGAAGACGATGCGCCAGAACACACCCCATTGTGAACAACCATCAATGATTGCTGCCTCCTCGATTTCTTCAGGAATCGACTTCATGAAACCATGATACAGGAAGATCGATAGTCCAGAACCAAAACCAAGGTACATCAAAATCAGTCCCCAATAACTATTCTGTAATCCAAGATCCCCAGACAGTTTCGATAAAGGAATCATGATTGATTGGAATGGAATGATCATCGCGGCAACGAACAAGAAGAAGATGATCGTCGACAAACGTGTTTTCGTCCGGACAAGCTTCCAGGCTGCCATCGAACAAAAGATGATGATGACCGCATTAGCACCGACTGTAATGATGACGGAGTTTAAAAAGACTTTTCCGAAGTTCATGGCTTCCCATGCTTCTGAATAGTTGGAAGTCATCCATTCCTTTGGTAGACCCGATGTGTTCGTAAAGATATCTCCCTGCGTCTTGAATGAATTCGAGACGACGTAATAAAACGGAATCATATACAGAAGCCCCATCAATAAGGCTGCTAGTTCGACTGTTCCAAGACGGAGTGAATAACGACCTCTCGCCTTTTTAGAGCGCTTTGGTTTCTCCTCTTGCGGAGTAGGTAACGGTTGTGCCGTACTCATGCTTCCACCTCCCGTTTTTTCGTCAGATAGACTTGAGTGACTGTAATCGCCGCAACAACAACGAAGAAGATGATTGCTTTCGCTGAACCGAGTCCAAGATTATTATTCGTAAACGATTCCTTGTAAATGTTTAAAGCAAGCATTTCGGTCGATTTGAAGGGTCCACCATTCGTTAGTGACAAGTTCGTATCGAATAACTTGAAGGACCACGAAATCGTTAAGAACAGACAAATCGTGACGGACGGCATAATCAGTGGCAACGTAATGTTCCGTAATGTCGATAGACGATTGGCACCATCGATTTTTGCTGCTTCAATCAGCTCTTGAGGAACGTTTTGTAGAGCCGCGATATAGATGACCATGATGTAACCGCCACCTTGCCAAATTGAAACGATGACGATACCCCAGAACCCTGTTCGGGCATCTCCTAACCATGGAAGTTCAAATATGCTCCACCCTGTCAATTCACCGATTGATGCAAAGCCTTTGACATAGATGAACTGCCAGACGAATCCGAGAATCAATCCACCGATTAAGTTCGGCATAAAGAATATTGTCCGTAAGAAATTACGTGTGCGAATATTTTGTGTCAATAAAAACGCCAAGATGAAACCGACGACATTCGTTAAGACGACGGCGACGACCGTATATTTCGTCGTCAACCAAAATGACTGCTGAAACTGCTCGTCACTCGTAAAGAGACGGACATAGTTATCAAAGCCGATCCAATTTAATTCTCCTGTTACACCATTCCAGTCCGTGAACGAATACATGACGCCATTGAAAAACGGTACAAGCACGATCACTGCGAATACAAGAAAGACCGGTCCGACGAAGAGCCAAAAATCAAGACCGCGTTTCCACTTCTTTTGTCCAGATGTCATTGTTTCATCCCTCCTCCACTCTACAGTACGTCTTTCACTTACACTTGAACACGTCACCATTTGACCCATTGGGTGGAAAATATTGAACGTTTTCTTTTGGCGCGTTCACACTAGATAGGCTACTATTAGAAAAAAGAGAGATCCAATCAAAGAGGGAGTCGATACCATGGAAAAGACCATTCGTTCTGACTTAGAAATCGCACAACAAACTGTCTTACGCCCGATTCGAGAAATCGCGGATCGGATTGGTTTGCAAGAAGAAGATTTTGATACGTACGGAAAGTATAAAGCGAAGTTGACAGACGGGCTGCTGAACCGGTTGGCAACGAAATCTGACGGCAAACTGATTCTTGTCACTGCTATCAATCCAACGGCTGCCGGTGAAGGGAAATCAACCGTCACTGTCGGACTCGGACAAGCACTACACCGAGCAAACCATAAGACGATGATTTGTTTACGGGAACCCTCACTTGGTCCGACGATGGGATTAAAAGGTGGTGCGTGTGGTGGTGGCTATAGCCAAGTCCTGCCGATGGAGGAGATCAATCTCCATTTCACAGGTGATATGCATGCGATCACATCTGCTCATAATACAATCAGTGCCTTGCTCGACAATCACCTGCATCAAGGCAACATTCTTGGCATTGATCCACGCCGTATCGTCTGGAAACGTGTGCTTGATTTAAACGACCGTGCCTTGCGCCAAGTTACGATTGGTCTCGGCGGTCCTGCACATGGCGTTCCGCGTCAAGATGGCTTCGATATCACGGTCGCTTCCGAAATCATGGCTGTCCTCTGTCTATCAGACTCTATCACGGATCTCGAACGACGCCTGAGCCGCATTGTCGTTGCGTATACGTACGATCAACAGCCGGTTACGGTCAAGGATATTCAAGCATCAGGAGCTGCAACGTTACTTCTAAAAGATGCGTTCCGCCCAAACCTCGTTCAGACCGTCGAAGGAACACCGGCATTGATTCATGGCGGACCGTTCGCGAACATCGCACACGGCTGCAACTCTTTGATTGCTACACAAACCGCGTTGAAGTTAAGTGACTACGTTGTCACAGAAGCAGGATTCGGCGCTGACTTAGGAGCTGAGAAATTCTTCAATATCAAATCTCGGATTGGCGAACTCCATCCGGATGCCGTCGTCATCGTCGCTACGGTTCGTGCCTTGAAGATGCATGGTGGTGTAGACAGAACACAACTCAGCGAAGAAAACCTCGCTGCCTTAACGGATGGTCTTGCTTTACTTGAAAAACACGTTGAGACGATGAACTTGTTCGGTGTCCCTGCCGTCGTTGCCTTGAACCGTTTCTTCACCGATACGGAAGCCGAGCGGAACATGATTTTGACATGGTGCCAGGAACGAAATATTCGTGTGGCGGAAAGCGAAGTCTTCAGTAAAGGCGGTGCCGGCGGTGAAGCACTCGTCGCGGAAGTCATGCAAGCACTTGAGGAACCAAGCCAGTTCCGTCCACTGTACCCTGACGAGTTGCCGCTTCGTCAAAAGATCGAACGTATCGCAAAACGTGTCTATGGCGCAGCCGACGTTCATTTTGAAGACAAAGCCCTCCGCGAACTCGAACGGTGTACGGAGATGGGATTGAATCATTTACCGATTTGTATGGCAAAAACGCCATTTTCTTTAACCGATGACCCCGCTCGGTATGGTCGTGTCGAAGACTTCACGATTACAGTTCGTGAAATCCGACCATCGATTGGTGCAGGATTCATCGTTGCATTGACTGGGAATGTATTAACGATGCCGGGATTACCCGCGGTTCCTGCTGCCTTCCATATGGGCGTTTCGGAAGACGGACAGGTATTCGGACTTTCTTAATGAGAGGATGAGTTACATGACGATTGATCATTCACACTGGATAGCCTCTGACGGCTATACTACGACATTGCATAGCCTCGAAGCACATGATTCGAAAGGAGTCGTGATCGTCTTTCACGGGATGATGGAGCATGGCGCACGGTATGAGGAATTCGCAGAATTCCTCTATGCTCATCATTACCACACGATCATCGCAGATTTGCGCTGTTTCGGAACTCAAGCTGCACAGCGCGGGACACTCGGTCATCTTGAACCGAATCAAGGTTTTAATCAATTGATGCAGGACGCAGAAGAACTCGTCTCTGACATCAAAGAACGTTACCCGACGTTACCAGTATTCATTTTCGGTCACAGTTTTGGTTCGTTGATCGCTCGCCGGATTGGTCAAACACTCGGTCACACGGTAGCAGGAATCATCGCGAGCGGCCCTCCGACGAGCACAGGTTTACTCGGTAACATCAGCGAAAAGCTCGTCGAACGCCAAATCAATCAGCTTTCTTCTACACATCTTGCTGAACGTTTCGGACAACTGGTCTTCGGACGCTATAATCTACATTTCTTCCCGGCACTATCGAAAAATGCCTGGCTCTCTTCGGATCCACAATCCGTCATGCGCTATGATGAAGATCCGTTATCCGGTCAAACGGTCACACTCGGGTTCTTCCATGAACTCTTGCACGCAACGAAACTCGTCAACGCACTTGCCTCCATCTATCAGCATCCGCGTCACTTACCACTGTTGCTCATTGCGGGTGGCGATGACCCGGTCGCATTTGACGGCAAAGGTATCCATCATCTGTTCGATATGTATAACCGTGTCCGTGTCGATGCCGTACAGCTGACGATTTATAAAGGGTTACGCCACGAGCTCTTCCATGAGTTCGAACGTATCCGCGTTTTCGCAGATATCGCGAGCTGGTTGAATAAACAAGTCAACCCTGCAGCTACACGCTCATCTTCTCGTTCTTCTTAAGTCATATCGATCGATACAAAAAGGCAGCAGATCCTTGGATCTGCTGCCTTTTGAACAATCTATTGTGTACTTCATTGAATCCAAGTTAGTGAAGAAATCATCGCTTCGATTTCCTCGATTTCAAGCGTCTCGCGTTCTGCGGAGTATGTCAATAGGACTAGCCGTTCCCCGTCTGAATACGCATAGATGCGTAAGAAGATATCTTCTTCTTTCCCGTCTACTGCTAGCAATGCTTCTTTTGTTGAATTACGGCGGACTTCAAGTGCTCCCGTTAGTTCGATGCCGAACTCTTCTACCAACAGATTGATTTCTTGTTCTGCCGCTTCATACGGTGTCAGTTCTTCTGAATCGGACTCATAAATGGATAATTGTAGCGTGCCCATTGCATTTTCGTCTGTTGAATAAAAACTGACGTATGTTTCTTCTTCTTGATATTCAAATACCTTTGGATATTCTAGCGTGATCCAATGATCGACTGTGTACTGTTTCATTTGAATTCCTCCATTCGTTGTATCTCTTCAAAGCGAATACCCGTCACAGCCATACGCTCGAATTGTCGAGCGAGTTGAGCAGAGACGAACATGCGATGTGTTCGCTCATCTCGCATAAGATGATGCGGACATATCGAATCGCTGATTCGTCGCTCTGTCAAAAAATAGACGCGCCGTCTCGGAATCGGACGGAATACATCCGTCGTATGTAAATGTTCGATCCGACTGACAGATAAGAGATTGAGAAGATAGTACGGAACCACTCCGTCCTTCGTCTCAAGATGTACCTTGAGACATTGTACAGAAAAGGGCGCATATGCTGCAATGACTCGCTGCACACGTTCCGAGACGAGCGGCAGATCGAATGTGTTCGGAAGGACATCCGGTAGCAAATCCGCATCTTGATTGATGGAAAAAGCAAGTACACCTACGTTATGGAACCACTCTCCTATCAATAAGCGATGACGATCGAATTGGTGATGACAAATTGCTTCCCATCCTTTTCCCATCGGCTGTTCGCTCCAAACTCTTACTTCATTCACCAGACACTCTCTCCTCTACCCAACTTTACCCATATTACAAATCAAGATTACCAGTGTAAACGATTAACTAGTATTATTGTACACTGAATCTCAAAAGAAATTGCCTTTTTTCATAAAAGTTATGGAAATGCTCTCTTTGCTATGCTACTATATTTCATGTAGCCAATACGCGGGTGTAGTTTAATGGTAAAACCTCAGCCTTCCAAGCTGATGACGAGAGTTCGATTCTCTTCACCCGCTCCAATTATGACATAACATAGGTCTAGGACCATTTCCCTCTAGAGGGCAGACGACTCGCGGCGTGCGAGTCGTCTTTTTTATTGGTTCTGCTGATGATTCCAACGAATTTATGGGTATACAACGATATAGATAGAGATTCGTAAAGGAGGATTCGTATGATTCAGATGAAAATGCCTGGCGTGACGATTTATCAAAGTACACTTATGAAAACGACCTCAACATTGATCGAGACGCCTGATTGTCTGATTGTCGTCGATCCTGGCTGGCTTCCTGATGAGATTGCAACGATTCGTCGAGACGTTGAAATCGTGCGTCGTGAACGACCATTATATGTCGTCTATACGCATGCTCATTTTGATCATATTTTAGGTGCTTACGCCTTTACGGATGCCATCGTCATCGCTTCTAAACCGTTCATCGATGTCGATCGACAAGAAGCGCTCAAAGCCGTTCAAGACTTTAACGATGAATTTTACATCGACTCCCCCGTGCTATTTCCAGATGTGACGCATGTGATCCATGAGTCTGAAACGATTTTGACGATTGGACAGACGAAGCTAATCTTCTTTATGACGCCCGGTCATGAAGCGACTCACCTTTCCTTCATCGTCATGCCACTTCACTTGTTAGTCTGCGGTGATTATGCTTCCGATGTTGAAATCCCTTTGATTGAACACGATTCCTCTGAATATTTGACGACACTCGAACTACTCGAGTCGTTCATTTATGAATATGAAGTCAAACTCTTGATTCCCGGACACGGTCACATTTGCGATGTCCGAACAGAGATGATTGAACGACTTCATCAGAGCTATGATTATATCCTCGCGCTCCGTGCCGGAAAAGAATCTGACTGGGCACCATCCTGGCAAACGACTCCGTTCATGAAACGTCTGCACGAAAAAAATAAGCGACAAGTCAAACAAGAACACGAGGAACGATTAGCACGGCGTCACTACGATTAACTTTCATCAACCAAAAGACTCGGTCGCTAAATCGGCGACCGAGTCTTTTATGATTATCCAAGTAATGTGACGAGTAACGCTTTTTGTGCATGGAGACGATTCTCGGCTTGATCGAAGATGACAGATTGCTTGCCATCGATGACGTCTGCCGTGACTTCCTCCCCACGGTGTGCCGGCAGGCAGTGCAAGAAAATGGCTTCATCATTCGCTTGATTCATGATATCGTCATTGACCTGATATCCTTCAAATGCTTGCAGACGTATCGTCGCTTCTTCCTCTTGTCCCATGCTTGCGAAGACATCCGTATACACGACATCCGCACCACTCGCTGCTTCCTTAGGGTCCGTCATGACGATGATATTTCCACCGGTTTCTTTCGCAATGGCTTGTGCCTCATGAACGACTTGTGGATCAGGAGCATAGGCTGCTGGCGCACAAATCCGGACTTCCATTCCACTGAGCGCTCCACCAATCATTAGCGAATGCGCCATATTGTTCCCGTCCCCGATATATGTCAAAATCTTTCCAGCCCGGGTTCCGAATGTCTCTTCGATCGTCAGCAAGTCAGCAAGGACTTGGCACGGATGATGCAAATCCGTCAGTCCGTTAATGATTGGAATCGTGCCATGTGCCGCAAGTGTATCGACGATCTCATGACCGAACGTCCGGATCATGAGGGCATCGACGTAACGGCTCATGACTTGAATCGTATCAGAAAGCGGCTCCCCCCGACCGATTTGCATATCTGCTCCACTCAGTACGATTGGATGCCCGCCGAGTTCGACAACACCCACTTCAAATGATAGGCGTGTCCGCGTCGATGCCTTTTCAAACAATAAGGCAACTTTTTTATGGCTTAATACGTTTTGGTAAACGCTTGGTTGATGCTTGATATCTTTCGCGAGTGCCAATAGCTCCGTCAATGCTTCCGGCGTCAGTTCCGCCATCGTCAAGAAATGTTGCAGTTGTTGCATCGTCTTCATTTTACTTCCTCCTTGATCGGCTCTGTCCATGTATGAAGTGGCTTAATAGCATAAGAGGACTTTTCTACCGCTTGTAGATGATACTGTGCTAGTTCAGGTTCTGTCAGAACTTGTACTCCGGCAGCAAGCGCTGCTTCGCGACTGGTTTTTTCTTCTGTCACGTGTGAATAGAAAATCGCACATTGTGCCCAGTCGATCGTTTCATCTAACGCTACACCTGTTCCGAATGCCTCGGTATCTGCTCCAGCAACGATGATGTCTCTTGCGGTCAAATGTCGTTTCGTCGTCTCGTCGAAAATGAAACGCTCCAGTGCCAGTCCGTCTGTCGTCCA
The DNA here is from genome assembly GCF_002479335.1 of Exiguobacterium sp. UBA7533. Lineage (NCBI taxonomy): Bacteria > Bacillati > Bacillota > Bacilli > Caryophanales > Exiguobacterium > Exiguobacterium sp. UBA7533. Next base: position 91,321 of record NZ_DLMP01000011.1, read on the forward strand.
TTGCAACGTTTCACCTGTCGAACGCATGACAGGGCCTGTTTTCGGATCGACTCCTTGTAGTTTCAGCGTTGAAAAAACAGGGGTCTTGACGGCATGGAAATTAAGTTTCGTCTGTTCTGTTGGTAGTGCGACCGCTTGACCGACAGCAGCTTGGACTGCCCACTGCAAGATTGGTTGACCCGTTACTTTGGCGACGATCGGTAACGTGCGGGAGGCACGCGGATTGATTTCTAGCACGTAGACCTGATCGTCATGCAAGACGAATTGGATATTGTACGCTCCTTTATAATCCATCCGTTGCCCGATCATCTGTGCAATTCGTTCTACTTCGCTCTGAACGGTAGCGCTGAGCGATACAGGTGGTAGAATCATCGTCGAATCCCCAGAGTGAACTCCTGCCCGTTCCAATTGCTCCATCAAAATCGGAACGTACGTCGTTGTTCCATCCGTAATGCAATCGACTTCGATTTCCTTTCCTTGGAGGTAGGCATCCACGAGGACAGGGAATGCTAATTCGGAAACGATCGTATCTAATTGCTCTTGATCGTGGATGATATGCATCCCCTTACCTCCGATGACATAGGAAGGACGAATCATGACCGGGTAACCAATCGTTGTTGCGACTTCTATCATTTGTTCGTGTGTCGCCACTTCTTGTCCTGGAATACGATCGATCCCGATGTCATCTAAAAATTGATAGAACCGCTCACGGTCTTCCATTTGATCGATGACAGCTGCCGTCGTTCCAAGAAGATGATAACCGGCTGTCTCTAAACCTGATGCAAGCGCAATCCCCGTTTGTCCTCCGAACTGGACTAATACATCTTGGCAATCCTCTGCTTCTAGGACATGCATGACGTCTTCGAGTGTCAGCGGCTCGACATATAGGCGATCTGCGACTTCGAAGTCGGTCGAGACGGTCTCCGGATTATTGTTGATCATGATCGTTTCATAACCGGATGCTTGTAGTGCACGTACCGCGTGAACGGAACAATAATCAAATTCGATTCCTTGACCGATCCGAATGGGTCCCGCACCGATGACAGCGACTTTCTTTTTCGTCGATGCAGTGACTTCCGTTTGACCACTCCAGTTTCCGTAGAAGTAAGGAGTTGCACTCTTGAACTCTCCTGCACATGTATCAATCATATGATAGACAGGAAGGATGCCTTTCTTTTTACGTAAGTGCTCGATGTCTACAGCACCGACACCCGTCAGAAAGGCAATTTGTTCGTCCGTGAAGCCCATCATTTTTGTCTGTTTTAAAGAACTTTCATTCGATAAATCAATTTTTTGTTGCTGATCGACGAGGCGCTGGAGTACTTTGACGAATAAAGCTTGTACTTTCGTCTGTTCGACGAGTTCTTCGACGGTCGTTTCCTGACGATCTAGTAGTGCTAACATCGCGAGCAGACGACGGTCCGTCGGCACTTTTATTTCTTTCCACAATACGCCAGCCTCCGCTGTTTTCATCCATGTCGGATAAAGAGGCGATTGCTCGACTCCTGCACCACGCCACGCCTTTTGTAACGCTTCTTCCAGCGTCTTCCCCATCGCCATACTTTCACCGGTCGCCTTCATTTGTGTACCAAGTGTCCGGTTACTGTCAGTAAATAGATCGAACGGGAAACAAGGCACTTTTGCCGTGATATAATCCATCGTCGGTTCGAAGCTCGCCATCGTCTCCTTCGTGACAGGATTGATACAGTCGTCGAGTCGCTCACCGAGTGCAAGACGCGTCGCTAATTTCGCAATCGGGTACCCCGTCGCTTTGGAAGCAAGTGCTGAAGAGCGACTGACACGCGGATTGACTTCAATGACGAAGTAGCGTTCTTCCGTCGGGTGGATCGCAAACTGGATGTTGCATCCACCGATGACACCGAGGTGCGACACGATTTTACGCGCTTCCGTCCGCAATTGCTGATTCATTCGATCCGAAATCGATTGAATCGGTGCAAAGACGACAGAGTCTCCGGTATGGACACCGACGGGATCAATGTTTTCCATGTTACAGACGATGATCGTCGTATCTGCACTGTCACGCATGACTTCATATTCGACTTCTTTATAACCAGCAATACTCACTTCAACCAAACACTGTGAAATCGGACTTGCTTGTAAGCCGTTTTGCGCTAGCAGACGTGCTTCGTCCTTTGTCAGCGCAATTCCACCGCCCGTTCCCCCGAGCGTAAAGGCTGGTCGGATGACGAGTGGGACACCATGTACTGCCATGAATTCTTCAAGCTCTGCTAACGATTCGATCGTTTGACTTTCCGGGAGCGGTTGCGCGAGCTCGATCATCTTTTGCTTGAATCGTTCGCGATCTTCTCCGTCTCGGATCGTCTCAAGCGATGTCCCTAGGAGTTCGACACCGTATTGCTCAAGTACTCCTGCTTCTTCGAGTGACATTGCAAGATTGAGTGCCGTTTGTCCGCCGACCGTCGCTAGGAGATGGGACGGTCGATCTTGTTTGATGATAGCTGTTGCTTTTTCAAGAGTCATCGCCTCAATGTAGACATGATCTGCCGTGCTCGGATCCGTCATGATAGTAGCCGGATTCGAATTCATTAAGATGACCTCGCATCCCGCTTCTCGAAGCGACTGACAGGCTTGTGTGCCGGAATAATCAAATTCTGCTGCTTGTCCGATGACGATCGGACCCGAACCGATGACGAGTACTTTCTGTTTATCCCACATATGCTACCTCCTGATGTAATACGGTATTTACGAATTGATCGAAGACGACCATCGCCTCTGTCGGTCCTGGACTCGCTTCTGGGTGAAACTGGACTGTCATGATCGGTAGAGCCGGATGAATCAATCCTTCAACGGATCCATCATTGATGTGTTCATACGCAAGTTCCATCTCAGACGCTTCGATGCTTTTAACATCAACGGCATAACCATGATTCTGAGACGTCATGAATACTTGTCCGGATGCTAGATGACGTACAGGATGATTCGCTCCTCGGTGTCCATGATGTTGTTTTAATAAGGTACAACCGAACGCATGAGCGAGAACTTGGTGTCCCATACAAATACCAAGTGTCGGATAGCTCGTCGCCAGTTCACGGATTTCTGAAAGGAATGGATCTAGTTGCGTCGGATCACCAGGTCCATTGGAAAACAGCAGACCGTCTGGTGCCAGTGCTTGAATCCGTTCCGGTGTCGTATCGTATGGCACGACCGTCACACGCATATGCCGTTCAAGCAAAGCATCAATCATCGATTGTTTCACACCGTAATCGATACAGACGACATGACCATCTTCGACTTCCGGAACGTATTCAACGTTTGAAGTCGTCGACACAGAAGCGATGTATGCTGCGTCTACTGACTCCGGTACTGTCATATTCTCCTGCATCATGTCTCCAAATTGGTCGCCCTCTGTCCGTAATAGATGTACAAGGGAACGCGTATCTACTCCCGACAAAACCGGAACATTCGCTTCGCCTAGCCAGCTTGCGAGTGATGTTCCTTGCCCATCCTCAGCCAAAGTTTGAACGATGACACCAGCGACTTGAATCTGGTTGCTTTCTGACGCCTCCGCTTGAATACCGTATTGACCGATCAACGGATATGTGAAGACAAGAATTTGCCCCTGATAAGATGGATCCGTTAAGACTTCCTGATATCCTGTCATCCCAGTAAAAAAGACGACTTCTCCTTTGACTGGAACTGTTCCTTGCCACGAACCGGTAAACGTCGTTCCGTTCGCAAGCGTTAGTTTTCCGGATTGTTTCATACGATGACCTCCTGTTGACAAACGAGTTGTATTTTTTCGATGGCTTGCGTGAGCTCTTGTTCCGTCACGAACAACGATGGCAACAAGCGAATGACATGAGGACCAGCCGAAACGACAAGAAGACCATTCTCACGTAAGGCATCAATCAGCGGTGCAACAGGCATCGTACATTCCATACCAATCATCAAGCCACGACCACGAATAGAACTCACGATCGACTTGGGTAATTTTTTTTCTAATTGTTGACGTAAATATTCACCTTTTTCTTGAATGTCTGCCATGACAGTGTCACTTAACAAGAGGTCAAGTGTTGCTTCTGCAGCTGTCATCGCGAGTGGATTTCCACCAAATGTCGAACCATGCGATCCGGGCGTGAATACTTCTGCTGCCTCTTCCGTTGCGAGTAGCGCACCAACCGCGAGTCCACTTCCAAGTCCTTTCGCAAGGGTGATGATATCCGGTACGAGTGGTGTCTGCTCAAATGCAAAACGTGAACCCGTCCGACCAATTCCGGTTTGCACTTCATCGACGATGATTTTGACATCGTATTGCTGCGCCTTCTTCATCAACGCTTCTAGCCACGCATCGTCAGCGACGACGACCCCACCCTCTCCTTGAATGATTTCGAGCCATACAGCAGCAGTTTGATCCGTAATTGCTGATAGGCTTTCCATCTCGTTAAACGGTAGATGTTTGAATCCATTCACCATCTCCCCGTATCCCGCTTTGATTTTTTCCTGTCCTGTTGCGCCCATCATCGCAAATGTCCGACCATGGAAAGATTGTTTAAACGTGACAACTTCTGTTTTCCCTGTCCATTTTCGAACGAGTTTGTACGCCGCCTCGTTTGCTTCAGCACCACTGTTACAAAAGAAAGCATGACTGAGATGACTGTCTTCCGTCAGTCGCTCGGCGACCCGCTCTTGTGCCGCGATTTGAAACAGATTCGACGTATGCCAAATTCGGTTCAACTGTTCCTCTAGCCGTTGCTGAACATAAGGATGACGGTGCCCTGTGTTGCATACAGCGATTCCCATGATGAAATCAAGATACGTCTTTCCTGTCGCATCTTCTACGATCGATCCTTGTCCTTTGACCAATTCCACATCAGTACGTTGATAAGTGGGTAGTAGTGCACTCATGTAATTCCTCCTTGATTCGTGTCCCTGCATCTAACGCATTTTTTCCCGATCGAATGACGACCTCTGAAATACCATGCTGAGTGGCCTGCATCATCGCTTCGACCTTCGGAATCATTCCCCCGTAAATTTCTCCCGACGCGATCGCAGCTTCGATAGCTGCAGACGTGATTTCTGATTGATAGTCACCGTTTACTTTTACACCTTCGACATCCGTCAACAATTCAAATCGGTCGACGGACCAAGCCTTCGCGACAGCAATGGCACACGCATCCCCGTTACTGTTCAACACACCTTGTTCCCCTGTGACAAGGGATGTGACGACCGGCACATAACCATTCGTACTCAACACTGTGAACAATCGTGGATGAATGTGCGTAATTTGACCAACTGCCCCGAGTCCTTTGACTTTTTTACCATGGACGCTCGCACCGTCTAACCCGCTCATCCCGACCGCTGGAATTCCTGCCTGATTCAATTGCTGGACGATCCCGGATTGGACTTCCCCTGCTAAGATCCGTCGCGCCCCGAGTAACACACCATCCGTCGTCACACGGACACCATCTCGAAACACGGGTTTGATTCCCTCTTGTTCACAGTAACTCGATAGAAGTGGGCCACCCCCATGGACGATCAATAGTTCGTTACCGGTTTCGACCCACGCTTTCCATTCCTCGAAATACCGCGCATCCAATTGCTCCCATACACTACCACCCAGTTTGATAACTTTTCGTTTCGTCATGTCCGATAACTCGCATTGATTTTGACGTAATCGTACGTCAGGTCACAACCATAGGCGTGTCCTTGTCCTACTCCATCATTCAAATTGATATGAATTCGGACGTCTTGTTGCGCAAGGTCCTGCGATGCGATTGTTTCATCAAATAAAATAGGCATGCTCTGTTGTAACACCCACTGCGAACCAATTTTAATATCAACGTTTGATACATCAAGCGGCTCCTTGATACTTCCGACAGCAGCGATGATTCGTCCCCAGTTCGCATCTTCCCCAAAGATTGCTGTTTTGACGAGAGACGATCCGACGACTTGTTTAGCGACCATCCGCGCTACTTCATCGGTTTGTGTTCCCTTTACCGTCACTTCGATTAACTTCGTCGCACCTTCCCCGTCCCGCGCAATTTGTTTCGCTAAATCTTGACAAACCGTTTCGATGGCCTGTTCGAATGCGAATGCTTCGTCCGTACCTTCAACGATCGGCGCTCCCCCTGCAGCTCCACTCGCTAAAATCATGACCATGTCATTTGTCGAACTGTCTCCATCTACGGTAATGCAGTTAAACGTCCGATGAATCGTCCGGCGCAATAGTGTCTGTAAGACATCCGGTTCAATCGTTGCATCGGTCGTCAAGAACCCAAGCATCGTCGCCATGTTCGGATGAATCATCCCTGATCCTTTCGCTACACCACATACTGAAATTTGGACATCCCCTTGCATGTATTGTTGACCAGCTGATTTCGTACCGGTATCGGTCGTCAGGATCGCATGGGCGAAATCACTCGCGGCATCCTTTTCATTTGTAGGGATCAGCTGTGGAATACCTGCCAGTAACGTATCAATGGCTAACGGTTGACCGATGATTCCAGTCGAAGCGATGACAACTTGTTCAGGAGCGATCCCGAAATGTGTCGCTAACGCTTGTTGTGATGTATACGCATGTGATAGACCAAGTTCTCCCGTACAGGCATTCGCGTTCCCGCTGTTGACGAGGACGGCATGAATGCGTCCTTGTGACGCCTGAATCGCTTGCTTCGTCACAGTAATCGGTGCTGCTTGCACCTGATTCGTCGTATAGACAGCTGCGGCACTTGCTCCTTCCTCACACCAAATCAAACCAAGATCCTTTCGCTTTCGCTTTAGCCCCACGTGTACCCCTGATGCTTGAAATCCCTTCGGTGTCGTGATCGTCAATGGGGTCTCTACTTGTACTTGCCACACAGGCGTTCCTCCTCTTTCGTCTCCAAGTGTTTAAATAAAGATCGGTTGTTGGGTCAAACCAGACATTTCATCAAATCCTGCTAGAATGTTGGCATTTTGAACGGCCTGTCCGGCAGCACCTTTTTGCATATTATCGATGACCGAAACGATGGTAACGCGCCCTGTCCGTTCATCCTTATAGACGGTCAAATCACAGTGGTTGCTACCCACGACGGACTTAATCTCCGGATCGCTGTGTTGTACACGTATAAACGGTTCCGTTGCATACTGTTCCGTCAACCAGGATCGCCATTCTGCTTCTGATTGATCAAGGAACGGCTGGACCGTCATGATCGCCATGATGCCTCGATTGATCGGTAATAGTTGCGTCGAGAACGTGATCGGATACGATGAACCGGTCCATTCCAAAAGTGCCTGTTCAATTTCTGGAATATGTTGGTGTTGATTTACTTTATATAGACGAACGTTTTCACTGGAATGGACATGATGAGTCTGTGTTGTCAACGTCTTTCCTGCTCCCGTTAGACCAGAAGATGCTTGGATGATGATTTGAGAGGGATCGATTTTTTTCTCTTTTACGAATGGTGCTAATCCAAGAAGGACCGCTGTCGCATAACAACCGGGATTCGCAATCCATCTGCTCGTTTTGATTGCTTGACGATTCCATTCCGGTAAACCATACGTCGCTTTTTGTTGTAACTGGGCATCAATTGGTTCCTTATCATACCAAGCTTCATACGATTCAGACGGTAGTCGTAAATCACCACTTAAATCGATAACGTAACCGGACCAATTTTGAAGTTGTTCTAAGTATTGTTTCGAGACTCCACTCGGTGTCGCTAAGAACACTATGTCTGTCTCTGTTTCCGTTAAATGTTCTACGGAAAAGGAAGATAATAATGAATACGTTTTTTTATTCATGAATGGGAATAACTCATTCATCGATTGTCCTGCCATCGAATCACTCATCAAACAAACGATTTCAAATGAAGGATGTGCTTCTAATAGCCTTAATAGTTCAATTCCGGTGTATCCTGTTACTCCGATGATGGTACATTTCATAACTGTACGCTCCCCTTCAAAGAATGTTATACCGATTTAAACATATGTATATTTATACTGTCAATTGAATTTTTATTAGTTTTTATGCAAAAAAGAAGCGTTGAAGTGATTGTCTTCTATAAGACAGCCCCTTCAACACTTCTTTTATATCCACTCATTTAACGCTTTTCAGCACGTTGTGCTACGAGATGATCGATCCCAAATACGCCTGCACCCATGATCGCAACGACTACCACAAAAATCATTGTAAACATATGTATCCTCCTCATCGTTCACAAAAATGTCATCTGATACTTCCTATTGTGCAAGATTTAAAGAAAAAAAGAAAGCGTTTACGACAAAAAATCGTCACATTTATACTCTTTTCTAATTCATTGGCGAATCTCTTATAGTTGACGCCAACGTTATTATTCGTTAAGATTACGTTTGTTCATTGCTTTCATGCATAAAAGCGTGTTAGCAACAGAGGACTATCATCTATCCATATTCTTTTAAGGAGGTGGAAGCATGCGCATGTCATTCCGTGAATCCGCAGCTATCCTAGGAATCAGCATCATCATCTTATTGTCCGCGTTATTCGGTGCTAAAGCCGAACCGCATCTTGCCATCTTATCCAGTCTTATTTTCGTCTCAGGATATGCTGTTTATCGTGGATTTAAGTTCGAAGACGTTGAACATCATATGATTCAAGGTATTCGGGAAGCGATTAAACCAATCTTAATCATGTTACTCGTCGGCATAACGATCGCAGTCTGGATGATGAGTGGCGCAGTGCCGACCCTTCTTCATTTTGGTTTATCCACTCTTTCGGCGACTTGGTTCGCACCGAGCGCCCTTCTCATTGCGATGGTCGTTTCGACCTTTACAGGCAGTTCATTTACGACGATCGGTACGGTTGGTGTTGCCTTAATGGGAATCGCAATCGCGTTAGGTGTCAATCCCGCACTTGCAGCAGGTGCTATCATCAGTGGCGCATGTTTTGGAGATAAGATGTCACCTTTGTCAGATACGACGAACTTTGCACCGGGAATCGTCAACGTTACCGTATTTGATCATATTCGTTTCATGATGGGAACGACGATTCCTGCCATCACGATCACATTTATTTTGTTCTTCATCTTTGGACGTAGCAGTGGCACGGTCGATTCGACTGTTGTGAAAACGACACAAGAGGAATTAGCCCGCTTGTTCCATCTATCACCATGGACGCTACTTTCTCCTTTACTTGTCATGGTTCTAGCATTGCGTAAGATGCCGGTCATCCCGACACTTGTAGCTGGTGTCTTAAGTGGTCTATTGTTAACAGGTCTCGTTCAAGGAAATTGGGACGTTTCAAATTGGATGGCCGTCATTCAAAACGGTTTAAAACTAGAATCTTCTAGTAAAACCGTCGCAGCAATCATCAGTAAGGGTGGCTTGCAATCAATGATGTGGTCCGTTTCCCTCGTCATGCTCGCACTCGCTTTCGGTGGTGTTTTACGCGGCATCGGTGTCATCGATGTCATCATTGAACGGACCGTTTCACGACTCAAACGCGATGGAAGTATCATCTCTGCTGTTGCCTTATCTTCCATCGGTGTCAACGTGATGGCTGGAGAACAGTACTTGTCGATTTTATTGCCAGGACAAGCATTTAAACGGGTTTTTGAAGAACGTCAGATTGATCCACGTTTCCTTTCTCGTTCACTAGAGGATGGAGGAACACTCGTCAATCCACTCATTCCGTGGGGAGTTTCCGGAGCATTCTTCGCTTCAACACTAGGTGTTCCGGTAACGGAATACATCCCGTTCGCATTCTTTTTACTTCTTTCACCATTGTTTACGTTCTTACTTGCTTTTCTTCGTCCGACTAAAGTCGAAACGAAACAGTCCCTCGCTTCTTAAGTCTATTTCATATTAGAGGTCCGATATGACATATCGGATCTTTTTTTCTGCCACTATCGCTTTTATTTCCAGTTAATTACGTCCGAATTACGACGAAAACGGCTTGGAATCACGTTTTTTTAAAGAATTATGTGTAAAGATGAAACGAACTGGGAATATACCAAACATAAGAATAAAAATTACAGAGAATGATAGAGAAAGAGTACGTTCCTGTTCGATCGAGGAACGACTTCGATGTAATTGTGGGAGGAGTTAATATGATCAAACGTGGTACGCTGGAGCGACTTGATGGTAAATATGCCGTTCTACTGTGGGAAAATGGTTCAAGCTTCATTCCACGACGTTATTTACCACCTGAAGCAAGATTAGGCGATACAATTATTTTTGACGGTACGACTTATACGATAGATGTCAGCAATTCATCACCCTCTTCCTTTCAAACGTTTTCGTTTCGGCAAATGGGCTGATGATCGATAAAAAGCCATTCGGTATCATGCATCGACTATAGAGAAAAATTTCTCTCATCAGTCCTTCATGAAACGAATGGCTTTTTCGCTTTAACGACGAACATATAGGGAATGGTGACTACACGACGGACAAGGGTACTGATGGACATCAGATATTTCGATTCGTTCTAATATTGTTTGATCGTTTGGACACACATACTGTGGCTGTACGACATCCAATTGCAAAAATAAAGCACACCAAAATCGATTTGAAAACTGGTGACATGTTGGACAATGATATAAGTCTAATTGGTACGGTACCCAATCATCCGCTACTTCTGCTTGATGTAGCTGATAGTATTGGATTAAACGAAAACGATTCCAGTCGTCCACATACGTCCGCTGTAAGACCGGTTCATGCATCGACGGTACGAACCAAAGCGGCAGACCTGTCATGAACGCTTCAACTCCTTGCGTCAAGACAGCAGGAAACGTCGGCCACCCATCTAGTTGACCGAGTTGAAATGTTTGTTGAAAGGAGCAGTTGTCGCATAGGAGTTCCATTGTCATCCTCCTGTTCGTTTCACCATCTCTTTTAACATCTGTTCCGTCACAGGACCGACATGTTTTGCAAGAATCGTTCCTTTACGATCTAATACGTAGGTTGCGGGCATTGCTACGAGACGATAAGCGTCTTCTGAATTTCCTGTTCGATCATACAACACGGAATATTCAACAGGTGTCTGCTTCAGAAAATCGGCAACATCTGAAACACGCCGCTCCGATGTCGTGACGTTGATGCCATAAACAGGTATATTCGTATGTCGTGCAAAGGCATTTAGTTCTGGAATTTCTTGTTTGCAAGGTGGACACCACGTCGCCCAAAAATTAATAACAAAGACATCATGATTAATTTCGTCTAGATCGATTGTTTTTCCTTCTTGACGCAAGGATAGATTCGGGGCTTTCATCCCTACCTCTAGACCACCTTGTGATGCTTGTTTTTGTTGTTGTTCTACTTTCTTTTGCTTCGCATCGTATGTTTGATAACCTTGATAGGCAATGCCGATGATAGCGATCGCTAGGATCAGATAGATCAACATTTTTTTCACATCTAATCCCCTCCTTCTTCGTTAAGTGTAGCAGACTTCCTCTTTTCGACCGTCTTCTTTTATCAACAAAAAAGCGAACTCTTCTGTTTTGTAAACAGAAAAGAGTTCGCCTCATTTTATTTAGATACGCTCTTTAAATGATTAGTTAAAACGTGGTAATTGTTTTTTGACTTGACGGTTATCTTTGACGCTACCGACTGCCTCGGTTCCGCCTAAGGCCTCATTCAAGGATGTCTTCCCTTCCTTGACTTCTAGACGTCGGTTGAATACTGACCGATTATCAACGGAAGCAACGAGAATCGATGCGACATCTGTTTCCGAAATCGTTGCATCCTTTGTATCTTTCAAATCTTCATCTGCCTCAATCAAACCGCGCCCTTCACCAGTCGTGATGGCAACGGGACAAATGATCGTATACGTCAAACCGCTATGTTCAATCTGCTCTTCAGCCGCATTCTTAGCAGCATAGAACGGATAGACATCCTTTTTAAATTGCTCAGGTCGATCTGCACCGTACGCACTTAATAGTACGAAATGACGTACACGCGCTTTTTTAGCTGCATCGATCGTTTTTAAGGCAACTGTCCGATCCAGCAGTTCAATTTCCGTTGCTTCGCCGTCTACTCCTGCGGTCGCCGCACAAATGACTGCATCCTGTCCTGCGACTCCATGTTCAATGACTTTTTCGAGTTCTGTTTCAATATCGACGTAATGTGCCTTGACACCGAGTTTTTCGAATCGTTCCACCAGATGTTCGTGACGAACGATGACCGTGACCTGATGACCCTTGGCAAGCGATTTGACGACGCGCGCTCCAATCGTACCGGATGCACCTACAACTAGTACTTTCATATGGGGGGTCCCTCCTCGATAAGTTAGTCACCTTCGTGGAATGTCATGATGTCATGTCCAAAAATCGTTACTTTCGGAGATGACCTAACACGATCCACCAAAGGAGCAACGTACATCAATTTATACCCGCAATGACCGGAAGGAAACCCCTCCCCTTTAGTTCTTCAAGGTACCATAAAACGTCGTATCGAGACGATCACGTAGTTCTTGCAGTGCCTTCTCATTCGGTAAGTCATAGAAAATACCATTCAATCGCTGACTGACGGCTTCAATTTCATAGTGTTTCCGTTCTGACATCAAGGCGATCGATAAACCTGCTGTTGCCATCTCACGAACACTTAAATCGAGGTTCATCTCTTCTTTCATATACGTGTGCGCTGCCGGAATTTTCGACCATCCAGTTGGCTTCAACAAGTCCGTCGCGACGGCTTGGATGACTTCCGACTGACGATTGGCGCGTGCCCCGTCATTGTCCGTTTTACGGTGTCTCGAATAGGCAAGTGCCATTGCACCATCCATATGGTATTCCTTTCCTTTCTGGAATGAATACTGATTTGCTTTCCCACTCGCATCCTGCTCGGAGAACGTTCCTGTCGATACAAGATCGATTCCGCCGATTTGATCAACTAATCCGATGAAACTATCGAAGGAGATGACGATCTTTCCATCGATGTCTTCATCGAGTAGACCAGAAACGGCATCTTGTGTACATTCTTCTCCACCGAAGGCAAAAGCATGTGTGATTTTATCTTTCTTTCCATTCTCACAGGAAATCGGTGTATACGTGTCCCGAGGAATCGATGTCAACTGAATCGTTCGAGAAAGTGGAATGAATTGCATAACCGACAGGGAGTCTGAACGTGACCCGCGTAACGATTCTCCAGGTCGTGCGTCACTACCGATCAACAAAAACGTGAAGGGTTGTGAGGCAAAAAGAACGAATACGATGAGCAACAGCAAAAACAATCCAAGAAGCTTTCGTTTAAAACGACGTTTTTTCTTGATTTTTTTAGGATAAGCTTCTTTTGAAGATACGTCAGGTTTTTTTTGCACGGATTGCTCTGATCGCCCAGTCTTTCTCGAACGTCTCGAGCGTTCTTGATTAGAAAACAATCGCGAGCCTGCGCTCCCGATCATCTGTACGACCTGTTTCAGTACGCTGTTTTTAGAACGACGCGATGTACTTTTTGGGTCCCGTCGTTGCTCTTCAACATATCGATGGTACGTTTCTGTTCCCTGCTGTCCCTCAAGTGGTTCATGAGCAATCGACTCTTCCGACGAAAATGCCTCTTCTTTTGCTTGCTCTTCTAGTTCTAAGCGTCGTCGCTCCAAGCGGGAGCGCTGTGGTTGATGTTCTGCCATTCAGATACCTCCGTATCAATCTTTTGCGATTTGTTTCTCTTTCAAGAATTCGCGGAGATACGTCCGTTTCGGTTCGTGCATCGAGGCAGCCATCTGTTTGACCCACCCTTCTGTCCGTTGACCACCGGTCCGTTCTCCGTAATACGATGACGTCGACTCTTCGTATTGTGCCAGTAAGTCACGCATCGTATCGTCATCAGTATACGTATTCCGGTGGAAGACCGCATCCATCGGAAGGCGGGGTTTTTTACCAGGTTGCTGATCCGGAAGACCAACTGCGACTCCGAATAATGGTACGACGTGATCAGGAAGTTGTAAGAGCTCGCTGACACGACGGGCATCATTACGCAGTGAACCGATATAGACTGTTCCATATCCGAGCGACTCGGCAGCTACGACTAAATTTTGAGCAGCGAGTCCCGCATCAACAGCCCCCACAACAAGTGCTTCTGTCGTCTCGATCGTCCGACTTACATCCCCCCTTGCTAGTTCTGCTGCTAACATGTGTTTGTGGTAATCCATACAAAATACAAAGAAATAACTATTTTCTGCCACGTATTGTTGACCACTTGCAACGTCGACTAGTTGTCGTTTCAATTCTTCATCTTCGACACCGATAATCGCATAGGCTTGCTGATAAGAAGATGTCGATGCAGCCTGCGCTGCTTTAACAAGTGTCTCGATTGTCTTTTCGTCTAATTGATGTTGTTTAAATTTCCGGACTGACCGGTGGTTGAGTAAATGTTGAATGGTTTCATTCATGAGTAATTGTCCCCTTCTGTAATAGTCTTCTTATTTAAGATAGTCGTCTCTGACTAAAAAGCGCAAATGAAGAGGTTCGGTTTATGAAAAAAGCGGGAAATGAATAGTGTTGTACTGTGCTTTTTTGGCGAAGGAGGTCGATCATGAGAATACGGAAACTACGTCTTTTATTGGAACAGTATGGCGATACGACCCTTCGCGATATCATCGTCGAAATCTATCGTCAACTTCCGAAACAAGTCATCGAAGAGAAAGAGTTTGACGCCATGTTGACACAGTTCGTGAAGTATAAGGATTTGCAAAAAGAACAGGAACAACCGACCGTCGAACAAACCATCGCACAGACAGATCGGTTCATCCAATTGGCATACGACTTACAGTACCTTGAGCCAAACCCAATCGTACCGCTTCGCGAACAAAAGAATTGGTATATTACCGCAAAACGTTTGCTGAAGCATTTACGACATTATGCACATCGCAAAAATGGAACCCAGATTGCCTTTGAGGAGTTTTTCTTTCTTCTTTCGTCAGCTGCCGGAGAAGAACCTTTATTTTTAAGTAACGATCCTTTTCGACTATTAAAAGTCTCACAAGTCGATTTTTTTCAAGAATTAGTCGGTTATTATAAAAATGATAATCATGGCATCGAGTGGATGGAACGCGCGCTCTATACTGCCTTGAAAGTTCCAATGGACGTTGATACCGAACGCAGTGATCTTTTACTTGCCGTACTTGCCCACTGTGAGACAGCAGAACACCAAGAAGCCTATATCAATTGCTTGAACGTGCATGCAAAAAAACTACAGTCACATGTCCGAATCGATGCAGATGCTTTATCCACTTATCAAGAAATTCGCTTTGCAGAGTTGCATGCCCTGATTTCACTACGAGCCTTAGAACGAGCGGAGACAATGCTGTTCACAGAATATATTCCTTACTTTTCGCATCGTTCGACTCCTTTTCGTTATTATCTCGACCTCCTCGAGCGCGCTGGACTAGAACAAGAGCATGATCGTATAGAGCGCGTCGGACGTAAAAAACGTATTCATTTTTAAGGATCCTTCTCTTCCTAACCACTCATACTATACAAAAAAGCAAGTGACGGACAGCGTCACTTGCTTTTTTGTATTCTCGTGGCTCAGAGCAGATTCATCTCAATCAGAAGCATTAACGATTCCAAGTCCAACCGTTGCCAGTAAAGCAATACAGGCAAATAAAAATGCCATATCGTTTGGTGAATCGAATCCTTCATAAATTGGTTCTTTTCGATCAACGATGATATGGTCTTCCGTTCCATAATTACCATACGTCGTCGAACTACTCACGCCCGGTTCATCGTAATCACGTGCTTCTACTGTCAATGTATCCGCACTGATTAGAAATCCTGATAACCCAATGATGATCCAAAAATACTTCATGATATTTTTGCCTCGATTCTTTCTTATCTTCAGGAATCCATCTACTTTTTATTTGAAACAAAAGATATAAATACCTTTTATTTCCTGTAAAATAAAAGTGAGATGCAACCATCTTCACTTTCTTAAAGGAGGAATTTAATTTGCCTATCGTGTATTACGGTCAATTGTCTCATGTTCAAAGACGACACGTCCATCAACTTCTACATTCTCATCAACAGCCGTATGATGTTTCATTTTTTCAGCCTCTTGAAGAGTGTCAATGGATTTACCTCGAGTCTGATCAGATCCAGGCGACACTTGGCTATCATGTCGTACATGATGTCGTTCGTTTAACGAACGGAGCTTTTCATGATATTCAAGCCTTCCGTCGTCTCGCCATTTCATTACACACACATGCCCTTCGGCAAGGGTGTCGACAAATTCACGTACAAGTTTCTCCACCACATGACCTTTCTGTAACCTCGATTTGGAAAGAGCTTGGCTACAGTTTATATGCCGAACAATTTCGTTTGATCGGATTATCAGACGGACAACCTGCCACATTGCGTTTGAAAGCTGTTCATGAACGCAATCAAGATACGTATTTGGCTCTTCGTAACGATGCCCTCAAAGGATCCACCCACTTCTTCCCTCACAGTGTTGCTGATTTAGAAAAGTTAATCAGACGAAAAGCTGTTCCTTATTTAGTCTATGATAAGCAATTGATCGTTGGTACACTCTTATTTCAAAAACTCGGTCCGAACATTCGTCTTCTTGAAATCACCTGTCTACCTGGGCTGAGACGTCAAGGCTACGGAAGTCGCATACTCCATACGTTTCAGGAAAAACTACGACGTTCGAACATTCAAACGTTTGAAGTCTTTTTTCTTTCAACACAGCAAGACGTATTACGACTATATCGTCCCACGATGTTTTGCGATATCCAGTTAACCTCTTATTGGCATACATTTAGCACAGATCATCCCCCGTTAATCGTTTAACCGATCGACGACCTCTCTGTATTCAGGTAACACATACTCCGCATCCATTTTTCTAAAATCAACGTGCCCCACGTCACGAAGCACCAGACCCATCCCGAATAACTGTTCGATATAGACGTCTCCCATTGTCATAGCAAGTCCAGGATGATGGTTATGGAAAGCAAGCAAGGCATCCTTACAGATTTCAGATGCAACAGGCTCTTGCATCACACGTTTTAATAAAGATGGAAAGAGCGTCGTTTGCCGTCCAATCAACGCATAGAATGGAAAGTAATGTTTCGCATAAACGAACGTCGGAAGATAGGCATTTGCCTCAATTGTTTTGAACAACAACGGTGAAGTCGGGCGCTGTAATCGTTCTGCTAGCCCAACGGTCGCTTTGCATTCGCTCAGCTGATCCAGCACTCGAATCGTCAATTCTTCTTCGATATCAAGTAATAAGACGAGATCAAGCAGATTTAATTCATGCGTCTCCATGAATTGATCACTGCGTTGAAGATGCATTGTGTAGGTAACGTCCAATTTTGTAGCGACAAGTGTCCATAGCTCTGGATGACGCGCCGCATAAAGACCTACAGGAAAGTGAAGCGGCTGCCGGACGATGGAGCGATGACCCTCAAGTGTGTAGACTTGATTGACGTCAAGACCGTGCGCTAATAGCATCTCGAGTAACTGCTGACGATTTTGACACGCGACAAGCGTTTGGAACAGACGATCGATTTCGCTGAACGGTTGTTTCATCTCCAGTGCTAGTTCTAAATGAGCAGGTGAATCCTGCTCTAGCGATCGTTTAATGAATTGTAAGGCACGTTGTTCCGCATCGTTCAGTTGAGCAACGTGCGTCCGAAACATCTCAACGTCAAGTTCCCGAAAGGCTTGCAACGCCGGAGCAATTGATTGATTTTTCGTAAAGGGTTTCCACATAATTCCCTCGACCTCCTCATTCCAGTATCTCTTCGTAGTGTACGCAATATCCGATCGTCTTAAAAGCAAAAAATGGAGGATCTTCCGTTGTTTCCGGAAGATCCTCCATTTTTTTATTTTTCCCCGACTTTTAGATGAGCATTTCGAAAGACGTCATCGTGCTTCCCTGTCTTTTCAACACTTGTTCCGACAGATCCATAATATTCGATTTCATCCTTTGGTTGGATGAATTCGTATGTGATGGCAGGCTCGCCACGAAGGCGGACGTGTATGATTTGCCGATGCTGTAAAGAAAAGGAGGCATGCACTTCAAGAAAGGAGGAAGCCGATAAATCATGTTGTCGCTCTAAAATCGTCATCAATTCTTGCTCAGAATCACGGTAATTCCCTTGCAATTGAGCATACGAAATACCGACTCCTAAAGAGAGGATACCGATTAAACTAAGCGCGCAAATGACCAGCACTTTCTTCATGACTGATCCACCTCCGAGAAAAGTTCATTCTACTTATTCATCGGTTTATCCTTCGACGACGTGAAGTCTTTTTTAGAATCCTTTGCGTAAAACTGCATATCTACATGTGGAATATCATCCTCTAAATAAGGTTCGGATACAGTTTCGAAACCAAATGACCCGTAAAACCCTTCTAAGTGCGCTTGCGCTTGTAAGTAGATCGTAGCTTTTTCCTGCAAATAATCCATCGCTTTCTCCATCATTTGTTTTGCCAATCCAACTGATCGGTGAGTACGATGAACGGCAACCCGGCCAATCGCTAATCCTTTTGTCGGATGGTTGTATATCCGAAGACATCCAACGATTTGACCGCTTTCGTTACGTACGATCAGGTGTGTGGCTTGTTGATCTTGATCATCTAGTTCCGGATATGCACACTCCTGCTCAACGACGAAAATATCCATTCGTAATTTCAACAATGCATATAACGTATCGGGTGTCATGTGATGAAAAGACTCAAATGCGAATGCGTACATAAAAACTCTCCTCTTTAGTTACGACAAAGTCGTGATAATTGTCCAGCATAGATCGTGACCGGAATGTCTTTAAAAATCGTATCTTTTTCCCAGTTCAGACCGTTTTCGCGAGCGACATTTTGAGAAGAACGATTATCGGGATGAATGATCGAGATGATTCGATCATGCCCTCGATTAAACGCTTCCATCATTAGACGTTTCGCTGCTTCACGACCATAACCGACTTTCCAGTGCTTCGGTTCGAGCCAATAACCGACTTCTAATTCTTCTTTTCCATCCACTTCCTGCATCAATAATCCAGCGAAACCGATTGGTTCATTCGTTTCTTTTTTGAATAACAGCAAAAAACCAGTTTGTCGTTCATCCGAGTATCGTTCCAATTGTCGATCAAACCATTCTCGTGCCTCATCTTCACTCAGAGCAACGCCACCATTGATATAGCGCATGACTTGCTCATTTTGAACAAGTGACTTGTAAAAGCTGAAATCCGCTTCTTCGAATGGTCGCATCCATAATCGTTCACTTTCCATCCTCATCGCCTCCTTCTATATGTTTCTTTTCCCGAGTTCTTTTCCCTTCATTCCTCTTCCCTATTATTCTACCTGTGCGATGTTTTTCATTACTAATCGATGACATTCACTCCCTAGTACTTGCAATTCCCGGCATAAGTCGGTATTTTGGGAACAGTATGTTGAACAACGACTGCACAATTAATGTTAAAATATATTTTGAGCGCATAAGCGCTGGATAGGAATTTATGAAAAGGACTGAGACCATGATGACTGAACAAGTAATGACAGGGCTATATGAAGGCATTTCAAAAGAATCTGTACTGATCAATGAACCTTTAAAATATCATACGTATACAAAAATGGGAGGAATCGCTGATCTCTTCATCATCCCAACGTCTTATGAAGAAACGGCTTTTGTCGTAAGATATGCTTACGAACGAGGCATCCCTTTGACATTGCTCGGGAACGGATCGAATCTCGTCGTACGTGATGGCGGTATTCGCGGTATCGTTCTTTCGTTTGAAAAGTTAACCGACATTTCGGTCGAAGGACATGAACTCGTCGCTCAAAGTGGCGCAGCAATCATCGAGGCGTCTCGTGTTGCGTATGCGCATCAACTGAGTGGTCTTGAATTCGCTTGCGGGATTCCGGGAACGATTGGTGGCGCGTTGATCATGAATGCAGGCGCCTACGGTGGAGAAGTCAAAGATTGCCTTCATAGCGCCACTGTTTTGACACGACAAGGGGATCTGTTGAACATTTCGCATGATGAACTCGAACTGGGATACCGGACGAGTTGTTTCTCAAAGAAAGAATACATCATTCTCGAAGGACGATTTGCTTTGACGGAGGGTGATCCAGCATTGATCAAGGAAGTCATGGATGATCTAACGCATAAAAGAGAAACAAAGCAGCCTCTCGAATATCCTTCTTGTGGTAGTGTCTTCAAACGTCCAGAAGGCTATTTTGCGGGTAAATTGATTCAAGATAGTGAACTCCAAGGAACACGCATCGGTGGTGCTGAAGTATCAAAGAAACACGCCGGTTTTATCGTCAACGTCGAAAACGCATCAGCATCTGACTACATTGCACTCATTCGCCATGTACAAGAAACCGTCCAAGAAAAATTCGGTATTTTACTTGAGACAGAAGTAAAAATCATTGGGGAAGAAGCATGATAATAATCTAATCAGAAAAGGTGAGCCCAGTATTCGGACTCACCTTTTTATTCGTTTAGATCGACCAGTTTCCGTCACGCATGACTGATTCACGCGTCCCGTCTGCAAGTTCTCCCTCAATTGATAGATCCGCGGATCCAATCATGAAGTCGACATGCGTCATCGAGTCGTTCGCACCTTGTGCTTCTAGTTCTTCCGCTGAAAGACTGGGACCATTTTCAAGACACGTCGAGTACGCACGACCAATCGCTAAGTGGCACGAAGCATTCTCATCAAACAACGTATTGTAGAATAAAATACCTGAATCAGAAATCGGAGAACGATGTGGTACAAGCGCGACTTCTCCGAGATACCGGGCACCTTCATCGAGGGAAATTAAATCATCCAATGCTTCTTGCCCCTGTTTCGCTTCCGCTTTGACGATTTTTCCGTCCTCGAACCAAAGAGTAAATTCATCAATCAAGTTACCACTGTAGCTGAGTGGTTTCGTACTCGAGACATGACCGTTAACACCTGTCTTCTTCGGTAATGTGAACACTTCTTCAGTCGGCAGATTCGCGATAAAATCAACACCATCTGCATTCGGACCACCGCCACCTAACCAAACGTGACGTTCTGGTAATTCAATTGATAACTCTGTTCCTGGCGCTTTATAATGCAATGTTTTGTATTTCTTCTCTGTCAGGAATTTCGCTTTTGAACGCAGATTATGATCATGATCCGCCCATGCAGCAACCGGATCCGCTTGATCAGCACGTGTTGCCTTCAAAATAGCTGCCCACAGTTCCTCAATCGATTCCTCTGCATCAGGGAATACTTTCTTCGCCCAGCTTTCAGAAGGTGCTGCTACGACACACCAGCTGACATTGTCACTCATGACGAACTTTCGCCAATTGGCGAGAGCAATACCAGCTGCTTTATTCGCACGCGCGATTCGACTTGAATCAACACCATTTAATAAATCTGGATCTTCGCTGACGACCGATAAGAATGCTGTTTTTTCTTCTGCAAGCTGATCGTAACGTGCTTTTAACCAATCCGGGAATGTATCAAACGAGTCTTCTGGTGCATCAAAATAACGGATTTTCGTCATCTCATCATCTGACCATTGTACATATACTTGCGTAGCACCTACTTCATATGCTACACGTGTGATTTCGCGAACAAGTGGTAAGTTCTCGATTCCCGCTCGCACCTCAAGTTGTTGTCCTGGCTGTAGATTGATCCCGGTACGCACTGCTAAAGACGCGTACTGTTGTAATTCTGCTTGTGTCGGCATTATGTAATCCCCTTTCTTGTATCTTTATTTTCACGAAATAGTTGCAATTTTGCAAGAAATAAGGCGAAACTAGAAAGAGAAGAGAAGGAGGCATCATCATGGAATTCACACCCGGAGATTTTAAATCAGCTTATACGTATTTTCACCGACAGGCACTCGATCTCGTCGGTGATGAAAAAGCACAACAAGAATTGTTGATTCGAGCAGAAATCGGACTCGCACATCTGACACAAGATATCGCGTCTACGGAAAGTTCTGATATCGAACGCGAGGCAGAACTCGTCCTTTATTTCCAATTAAAACAACTACTCGAAATGCTTCGTGCCCTCTATCAGAAAAAATTCGAGATGCATGCGGAGCAAGAACAATTATTGCTAACGGCAGTTCTGTACTTTACGTCTCCTGTTGACGCCTTACCGGACGATAACGTCCTCGGACTCTTTGATGACGCACAAATCGTCGAGACGATTTACGAAGAACTCGCCGCAGATGTTGATCGCTTTCAACATATGGAATGAATGAAAAAGCAGCTGTCGCGACAGCTGCTTTTTCATTATGCATTTTGTTTAGAAGCGATATGAACCGGTGCCGTAGATTGACGTGATTCATCTATTTCTAGTTTTTCTTTATTCAACCACGTATAAATCATTCCCATGAAGACTGCTCCACCGATGATATTCCCAGCTAAAGCCGGTAAAAGATTGTGCATGGCTCCTGCAAACGTAATCGTATCCGGATGTGGCACGATTAATGCGATAGAGAACAATGCCATATTTGCGATGACATGATCAAATCCTGATGCGAAGAAGACTGCGACAAGTACCATCATCATCATGATTTGCGCTAACTCATTCTTCATGTTCTTCGGAATGAAAATTGCTAAACAGACCATCCAGTTACAGAAGATTGCCCGAGTAAAGATTTCCCACGTCGAATGATGAATTTTTGTTTCCGATACAGCAAACAACCAATTGTTCATTCCAAGTTCCTGTAAGATACCTGTTTGAGAGAAGAGTAGTGCGAATGCTAATCCTCCAAGACCATTTCCGATCAGACAAATCAACCAGACTTTCATCGTATCCATCTTCGTTGTATAGCCGCGCATCGTTGCCGTCGTGAAATACATCGTATTCCCTGTAAACAGTTCTGCACCGCCATAAACGATCAAGACGAGTGCCACTCCGAACGTCAATCCACCGACAAGTGTCGCGACAGGTGATTCTGCCATATACAGCCCATTAATTGCTTTTAAGGTAAAAATTATTGCAAATCCAATGAATATCCCCGCTAACATGGCACGAACTAAGTATTCGAGAGGACGCAGTTGTAGCATACGTGTCGACTTGATTGCTTTATTCCGTAATCCTTCTAATGCTTCTACCTCGTTCATTGTAGAAACCTCTCTTTCTTTTGTTCAACACTTCACAATGTTTATTCATTTATTATGATACTTCCATCTTAAGAGATGTTCAAGTCTTGAATCGACCTGTTTTATCGTTTTCATAAAAGAACGAGATGTAAACGATATCATTGTGTCGAGATTGTGAAAAATGCCTTTTCTTGCTTTATACAATTAATTAGTTTGAATTGAAAATCCTGATGCGAAACGCTCGAAAAAGGTTTGTCGTCTGGAGGCATCAAGCACATATCCATCGATGACGACACGATTAAAACGTCCAGACGATGACGTAGCGCGTTCGATGTCAGATGGTGTATAGATATCGAACGCGCTACGATCTATCTTAAAATCAGCTTTCGAATAGGGATCGGTATAGTGAATTTCAAGATTGGTCAAGTCAGGAATCGTCGAAAATAAAACGAGCGTATGATGCATAAGTACTTTTGATAAGCGAGCGTTCAAGAAATCCTGATTCATTTGTAATGTACCAGTATCGGTCCCGATCCAAGCACGCCGTTCTTTGCCTGTGACGTCATAAGCGAGCCGTAACGACTCTCCTTCGACATCTACCTGTTTTAATTCTGATGAAAACGGGAGTTGTTCAGCTAATTGGCGAACAGCTACCGTATTCATCATGGAAGCACCGACTTGTCTCGCTACGAGATCACCATCATGCCAAATAGATCGTTGGTTTTCTTCGTCTGGTTGTTGAAAAAGACGAATCCCCACCAATACGCCTAAACAAATACAGCCTATAATCAAGAATGTTTTCTTCATTTTCATCACCTTCCTAAAAAAACTTACCCTTTTTCATCTTTTTTCATAAGAAGGGTTGAAATTTTATGCATATGGGCGTACTCTTGCAGGCAGATACTCACAGAAGGAGGAGCATGAGGTCACTCATCATAATGCCATGACTACAACACACCCACAGAAAAAGAGAGTTGAAAAAATCAGTTTTTTAATCATAGGTACGTTGCTGTATTCCCTGTACATCAGCTTACTACTATCTCCAAATGATATCGGATCAGGTGGTATCATGGGGATCACGCTTGTCATTCAAGAGCTTTTCCACACTCCAATCGGATTAACCCAATTGCTCTTAAACATTCCCCTTTTCCTTTTAGGTTTCCGTTTCTTACGAAAGCGATTCATGTTCTTATCTGGCATCATTGTGGTTGCCTCTTCTTTTTTAATCGACTGGATTCCGACTCAGATCGTTCCCGAGTCGTTGAATGATCCGCTTGTTGCCTCCATCTTTGCCGGTCTAGTCTCTGGTCTTGCAATGGCATTGATTTTCTTTGGTGGCGCATCGACAGGTGGACTCGATATTCTTGGAAAGTTTTTCTTTGCTCGTTTTCATAATTGGCCACTTCCTCGCATATTTCTGATGCAAGATCTTGTCATCTATATCTTGGTATGGTGGGTCTTCGATTTGAAACACGTTATGTATGCTCTTATCATGAGCTTCGTTCGCGCCAAAGCTCTTCAAACGGTTTACAGTTTTTATTCCGCTTCTAAGCAATGTATCATTATTTGCGAAAAGGCGGATGAAATAAATGAAGTCATCACAAAAGAACTTGGTCGTGGTGTGACGATCCTTGATGCACGGGGAGGATACTCCAACCGAACGAAGAAAATGGTCTATGTCGTCGTTCAAAATAATGAAATCGTTCGTTTGCAAGAAATCGTTTCTTCTGTCGAACCTAACGCGTTCGTTACGTTCTCAGAAATCCATACTGTTTTTGGGAATTATAAGGAACATTCGTATTCGTTTTAAACTCAAGCGCAGCCTAGCTGTGCTTTTTCTATTTCGTTTACTTTAAAACAGCTTCTCGTATTGCACCAGCTTTCCTGCTTTTTTATTAGGAATACTGATTTTTTTACTTTCTTCTCCCTATTCAAAAAATGGACAGGCTTCACTTTTTTTGCGATAGTAGTTAAGCTTATGACATGTCTATTTATTTAAAGGAATGATTGCATGCACTCACTTTGGCGTCAGCGTATTCTGCTGATCCTTTTGATCAGTTTATTCGCTTCTATCCCAATCATTTACGCCCTATCCGGTTATCGGACGATTGCAACGATAACAGAGCAAATGAAGGATCATGACATACCGTTAATCAATCAAGTGGACCAGTTGGTTGAACATAACCGAGATCGTGCCAATGCGGTGCGTGGTCTTTTATTGTATGAAGATAGTCGTTATCTCGAACAGTATTACTTTTCTACTTCTAAAATTCATGATTTACGAAACAGTCTAAATCAATCGTCGACCACGCCAGGAGCAATCAAGGATTTACTACGTCGCAATAATGTCTGGGAGTCCGAGATTGAACGAGTATTCGTCGTCTATGAGCGTCAGAGTCCAACGGCAGCAAAGCGCCTTGCCAAACAAACGACGCAAACGACACAAACGATTCTCGAGGACTTATCTCGTGTGAAAGATGATTTGTATAAGACACTTCAAGCAAAATTACAACAATCAGATACTTTAGTCGCTACATATAAATGGATGTGTCTCAGTCTCTCTATTCTGTCCTTTTTATTAATTAGTGCGACGATCTTTTTTTCCCACCGGTTCGCACCTAACAAGTCAGACGAATCGTCCTTAGAGTAAACGAAAAGCGC
>NZ_DLMP01000011.1:116960-221288 GCF_002479335.1 Exiguobacterium sp. UBA7533
GCGCTTTTCGTTTACTCTAAAAAATTATTCAGATACTGCTTTTCCCTCTTGTACATGCTCCATCGCCATATGAACAAGCGACGACACATGATGGTCATCTAAAGAATAATACACGACTTTTCCATCTTTACGAAACTTGACGAGCCCTTGTTTCAACAGGGAGCGAAGATGATGAGATGCTGTCGCAATCGAGCAGTCGACAGAAGCAGAGACGTCACAAACGCACAATTCCTCTTCGATCGTCAACGCATAAACGATTCGTAGTCGTGTCGCATCTGAAAGGATCTTAAATAATTTTCCGATTTCAAGCGTCGGAATCGTATCAACGACTTGTCCAATCTCAGACGCACGCTGTTCATCAATAGCAATCGTTTCACAACGGGGAATGTCCATGTCCGTCACCTCGTTTCTATTTCTATATTGCACCATGAGAAACAGGACATTTGCAAGTTCAGCGCATCCGCCTACGAATGAGCCAAAATACAAACCATCCCCCTACGTAATCACCGATATCCCAAACGATTCGATTTTGATCGACCGCACGTACACCGATATCGATGATCTTCGTACTCTCCAATCGATTCCTATAACGCTTACGTAATCGAGCAGGAATCGGGAGACGAAGCAGTATTCGATAATAGATGTCTAAGTGGGTGTGTCCCCAAATTTCTGTAGCGATCGAACTTGTCTTGATATACAACGGACGTTTGTAGCGTCTTTCATACTTTTCCTTCAGCAAGAGAGCCATTTCATAAGATACACGATTAGGACGCGGAAATAAAATTTTCCCCAAATGGTAGATCCCCCGATTATCCACGCGAATGATTTGTGGTTCCAATCGATACCGGATCCAATAGCCCCGAAAACGGATCATCTGCCATTTCAATACAATCACCTCTGAACGGATTATACCCTGTTCTGAAGAGATTGATGCCATTCCCATACAGCATCTGTCATATGTTGTGCAGCACGTCGTCGATCTTCTTTAGCAAAAATTTCCGAGATGACCGCATATCCTTCTAATGGGATAGGAAGAGAAGCGACATTCGTTGCCGTAATTCCACCAATGCCGATTAAAGGTAAGCGCACGGCTTCGCGAATCGCTTGAAGCATCGTGTGTGACATCGAGTCGGCGTCTGCTTTCGATGACGTCGCAAATAGAGAACCTACACCTAAATAAGATGCTCCATCTCGTTCTGCTTCAATCGCTTGCGCGACGGTTGCTACCGATACGCCGATCACAGTGTTCGGTAAGAGACGGCGCGCTGCGGTTAGAGGAATATCTTCTTGTCCGATATGCAAACCAGCTCCGACAAGTAACGCAATATCAATTCGGTCATTGATAATCAAAGGAACATCATGACGATCCGTCAATCTCTTTAACCGGACTGCCTGTTCGAAGAATTCCTTTCCCTGCGCTGTTTTTTCCCGTAATTGTATAATCGTTGCACCACCTAAAATCGCTTCTTCAACGACCGTTTCGATTGCAACTCCCGGATGATATCGACGATCTGTCACCGCATAAATGGAATAATCAATTGACATGTTCTACCACCTCCATCAAATCTTGCTCCGTCATCAGACTGATTGCATTGAACAACTCTCGTTTGAAATTACCTAGACCTTTTTCTGATGCTGCCTGTCCTCCTGCTTTTCCCATGATAAATGTTCCGTGGACTGCTGCCTCAAACGCAGAATATCCTGCACCAAGAAAACTCGCAATCAAAGAAGCTGTCATACACCCCGTACCTGTGACGTCTCCGAGACGCGGCGTACCTACTTGTAGTTCCACTTCGCGCATGCCATCCGTGATGTAGTCGATTGGACCTGTGACGACAATGACGGACTTTTGTTTACGAGCGAATGCACGAATGATTTCTCGATCCATGATCTCATCACTAGCAGCATCGACTCCTTTTGTTCGTCCATTCTCCCCAAGCAATGTCTTGATTTCTGAAGCATTTCCTTTAACGACCGTACATCCGAGTCTACTCAATTCTTTTGAAAAGGACGTACGCAATGATGTAGCTCCCGCTCCAACTGGATCAAGGATGATCGGAACGTTCAAGCGTCTCGCTTCGCTTGCGGCGAGTCGTTGAGCTGCTTGCATGTCTGCATCAATTGTTCCAATGTTCAAGACAAGAGCTTGCGCAAGTCGAACCATCTCTTCCACTTCGCGAATATCCTCCGCCATGACTGGAGATGCGCCAACGGCGAGTGTGACATTGGCGCAATCATTGATCGTGACTGTGTTCGTCAAATGATGAATGAGTGGTTTGTGTTTAAGAATGGTCGTAAACATGTGTATCCCTCCAAAGTGAATGAAAATGATGTGTCGGTCCAATCCCTTGTCCGAGAGCAAATCCATGACGAATCGCCTCTGTAACATACTTCTTGGCCTGACGTACACTGTCCGGTAAAGCTTCTCCAAGTGCCATCCGTGCCGCAATCGCTGCAGATAAGGTACAGCCTGTTCCATGAGTATGTTGATTATCTAACCGATCTGATGTGAAACGGTATTCCTCTTGCCCGTCCCATAATAAATCCGTGGCAGCTCCCGGTAGATGTCCACCTTTTAGCAAGACGGCTCCAGTCTTCATAGCCAACTGATGCATCGCCAGTCGCATCTCCTCTAGATTAGTAACTGACTGCCCTGTTAAGCGCTCTGCTTCCGGTAAATTTGGTGTGACGAGTGTCGCAAGTGGCAGTAACTCCGCGATTAGTGCTTCCTCTGCCTCCGTCCGCAATAGGGCATGCCCGCCTTTTGCGACCATGACAGGGTCTAGTATGATCGGAACTGTCTGTTTGCGAAGATGTGTTGCAATGACGTGAATCGTTTGTGCATTCGAGACCATACCGATTTTGATAGCATCCACACGAATATCTGAAAAGATTGAAGCTAATTGGGCATCAACGATTTCCGATGATAACTCTTCTACTGCTTGAACGCCCAGTGTATTTTGAGCCGTTACCGCCGTCAAAACACTCATCCCATAAACGCCCAATGCCGAAAATGTCTTTAAATCTGCCTGAATTCCAGCTCCACCACCGGAGTCAGATCCCGCAATCGTCAATACATGTTTCATATTTTTCTCACCTTTCCATCGAGCAATGTAAGGGAGTTGTTACCGACAAAAAAAAGCGTCGACCGCTGTAAAAAAGCAGTCGACGCTATACGAAATCGTTATCCAACCATTTCGGTATTCGTTCGGCTCAACTTTCCTACGCTGGTATTATCCAGTTCAGGTAATAGGGTCGAAAACAGATTGGTTTTCCTCTCAGCCGGATTCCTCCAGCTCCCCTAGTTGCTCAAGTATTCATTTCGCCTTAACTGTAGCATAGCGGCAAGAAAAAAACGAGCCGAAGCTCGTTTTGAATTATAGGTATGCTAATGGATTAACTGCATTCAGAGGAGAAGAGGCACTGTACTGATAGCCTCCGACATGTAGTTCGAAATGCAAGTGTGGTCCTGTTGAATTCCCAGTACTACCAAGTGTTCCAACTTGCTGACCTTGAGAAACTGTTTGTCCTGCATGAACAGATAATGAACTCATATGAGCGTAGACTGTCGTATAGACTTTCCCGTCAAGGAAGTGAGAAATCATGACGTGATTTCCATAAGGCCCACCACCTGAAGCTGTAATGACCGTTCCAGCTGCTGCTGCGACGATTGGTGAGCCGACCGAACCACTGAAATCGACACCATTATGGAACGTATAGCCGTTCGCACCGCTTGCTGGTCCAAACCCTTGTGATACGCCACCAGAAGATGGACGAACGAATTTCCCACCGCTCGAAACAACGGGTGGGGCAACTGAAGTAGGTGATTCTGAACTCTTACCTGCTTGTTTTGCTGCTTGAGCATTCGCTTTAGCGGCTTTTTCAGCTGCTGCTTTCTCGGCTGCTGCTCTTTCAGCCGCTGCTTTAGCTGCTGCCTTCGCTGCCGCAATCGCACGTTCTTGAGCTTCAAGTGTGGCTTGTAGTTCTTTCGCGTCTAGAAGTTCTGTCGTAAACTTCGTCTTACCTTTTCGTAATTTTTTAAGCGTAGCACTGCGTTCTTTCATTTGAACTTTCAACGCTTTTTTTTGTTCGATTAATGTTTTCTTCTCTTCAACCTGCTCCGCCTTTTTTTCAACGAGCGCTTGTTTTGCTTCCGCTAGCTTTTGTTGGGTTGCGATGTAATCCGAAATCATTTTATCATCTTGCTCCGCGATTTTTTTCCCTGCCATGACACGACTAAATAAATCACCTAAATCCTTCGATCCAAAAATGACTTCTTCCCATTTGATTGAGTTTCCATCGTTTTCTTGGAAGACACGTAGACGATCACCGAGTAGTTCTTCTTGTTTTTTCAACATCTCTTCGTAGCGAACGATGTCTGCTTTTAATTCATCAATTCGCAAATTCAATTTCTCGATTTGTTTATTTTTTTCGGAAATCTGAAAAATCTTTTCGTTGATCGCTGCATCGATTCGATTGATTTGACGTTGTTCTTTCGAAATTTTCGACTCTTGTTTTTTAATTGCTTTTTCTAATTTACGTTGTTCTGCGGCATTTTCAGCCTTTTTTTCTTTGATCGTTGCTGCCGCAATTGGTTGTGTTCCTGTTATAAGTAATGCTCCTAAAACAATGGTAGAAATTAGTTTTTTTAGCATATATCGTTTTCCTCACTTATGTTTTTCATATTTTATTATAGTATTCAAGTTTCTCTCATATCTGAAATAGATTATAGCACCCTAATCGTTTCAAAAAAATTTCATTTACATTTCAAATGAAAACGTTTTTTTGTAATATAATCATTTATTTTTTGAAAATCGCAAAAAAAGAACCGCTGCATAAGCAACGATTCTTTACTGTTTAAAACATCGTCATTGGGTTCACTGAGCTAGCTGGACCAGTTGCACTATAGCTGTATCCACCGACGTGGATTTCAAAGTGTAAGTGTGGACCAGTTGAATTCCCAGTACTTCCACGTAAACCGATTTGTTCACCTTGACTGACGCGTTGACCTGCGTGAGCATTGAGTGCGCTCATATGAGCATACAATGTTGTGTACGTTTTACCGTTTAATTGGTGAGCAATCATGATGTGGTTTCCGTAAGGACCACCACCTGATGCTGTAATGACTGTTCCTGTTGCAGCTGCAACGATTGGAGTTCCAACCGGACCACCAAAGTCGATCCCGTTATGGAACGTATAACCGTTTTCTCCACCTGCTGAGCCATAGCCTTGCGTGACAGCCCCAACCGTTGGATGGATGAACAGACCACCGGATGATGGTGACGGTTTAGGTGTCGCAGGTGCTGACGGTGTTGGCGCAGCTGGTGCTGGCGCAGCTGGTGCTGGCGCAGGTGTAGATGCTTTTGGAGTCGATTGTTTCGTCGAACCAGAAGGTTTCGCTGCTTGCGACGCTTTCTCTTGTGCTGCCTGCTGAGCCGCTGCTTCTTTAGCTGCTTGTTGCTCAGCTTCTTTTTGAGCCGCTGCTTGAGCTGCTTCAGCTTCTGCTCGCGCTTTTGCTTCACGTGCTGCTTGAGCTTGACGCTCTTTTTCGATACGTGCTTCACGTTCACGTGCTGCCTTTTCAGCTGCAATCGCTTTTTCTTGAGCAATCAGAATTTGCTGGACTTCTTTTGCATCCATCAATTGTGTTTCAAATTTCTCTTTTTTCTTACGTAATTCTTTTAAGCGTTTGTTTCGCTCTTTTAATTGCGATTCAAGTTCTGCTTGTTGGCGTTTCAATTCTTGCTTTTCAACAACCAATTGTGCTTTCTTGTCTTTCACTTCTTGTTGTGCATCCGCTAATTGCTTTTGCGTATTTTGATAATCCGTGATCATTTTATCATCTTGCTTTGAAATCGATTTTCCGGCCATGACACGGCTAACGAGGTCACCGACGTTTTTTGCCCCAAAAATGACTTCTTCCCATTTAATCGAGTTCCCGTCATTTTCTTGCATGACACGAAGACGATCCCCAAGTAGTTTTTCTTGGCGTTTTAATTTCGCTTTATACTTTTCGATTTCTTTTCCAAGTTGAACGATTTCTCGTTCCGTCGCCTTAATTTGACGATCTTTCGTTTCGACAGCAAAGATCTTTTCATTCAAGGCTTCGTCTAATCGATTGACTTCTTGTTGCGTCTTAGAAATTTTTTGACCCTCCTGATTAACGGAAGACTCTAAGTTTTTTTGTTTTTTAGCATTGTCTTGTTGCTGTTGTTCGTTTTTAGCTTTCTGTTCACTTAAATCGTCAGCTGCTGCAAAATGAGGTGCTGATGAAAGAACTAGTGCGGAAACGATGAGCGACGCGAACGTTTTTTTCATGTAGTATTCCCTCTTTTTCTCTAGTAGTATGTCGATGCATTATATGGAATAACAGTTACGTTAAAATTAAATTCTATAATAGTTTTTCTTATTTATAGGAACGTTTTTGATTATAGCATTCATTCCTCTTCCATAATATTTCAGTGATATTTCATTTTAAATAAATTGTTCCTCTTCTATGTAATAGAAAATGATGGAAAACAGCTTCCCATTGCAACTTTGATTCATTTTTGGGAAACTGAAGCGAATGGAGGGAAACATCAGATGAAACTAGATCATACCGGCATCGCCGTTCGCGATATGCAAGAAGCAATCTCATTTTATACAAAAGTACTTGGTGGAACATTAACAAAAGAGTACTCAAACCCCGCACCTGGTGTCGCTTCCAACATCGCCGTCATCGAGTTCGATGATGCGCATATCGAGCTGTTGACACCAACTAGCCAGGATAGTCCAATCGCTCGTTTTTTAAAACAACGTGGAAAAGGAGTCCATCACATTGCCTACCGTGTTGATGATTTAGATCAAGCAATCGCCGAAGCAAAACAACAAGGCTTAACATTTTTAGAAGATACGTATCGAACGACGCCGTTTGGACGACGACTGATTTATATGAACCCTCGTCATTCACATGGGGTTATCACGGAACTCTGTGATTATCCAGAGAACTCATAAAAAAATCAGCACTGCGACAACGCAGTGCTGATTTTTGTTTTATACGATTAGCCGAGTTTTGCAACGATTTCTCGATTGAATGCAGGAATGTCATCCGGTTGTCGACTTGAGATAAAATTATCATCAACGACGACTTCTTCGTCCGCGAAATCTACTCCAGCATTTTCTAGGTCGATGCGAATTGATTTATAACCTGTCATTTTTCTTCCTTTAACGATTTTGGCGTTAATCATCAACTGAGGTCCATGACAGATCGAGAAGATCGGTTTTTTTGACATATCGAATTCTTCGACGAATGAGACGAAACGCTCATCTTCGCGTAGTAAATCTGGTGAAAATCCACCTGGTATCAAAAGGGCATCATAGTCTGCCGCCGATGTCTCATCAATTGAGAGATCAACGGTTACTTTTGCATCTTCCTGTTTACCAACAAGCTCTGCACCTTTTTTGGCACCAATGACAGTAATGTCGTGCCCCGCTTCTTTTAACGCATCAACCGGTCCAGTGAATTCTACATCTTCAAAATGATCGGCGAGTACGACTGCTACTTTTTTAGACATGTGATTCATCTCCCAAGTTGTTTGAATTTAAATCGGATCTTCTCCGCGATCTCGTGGAGAAACCGGATCATCTGGCATCTCGTTTTTCCCTTTTAGGATTTCCTTTTGCTGCTCCTCTGTCAGTTTCCGTTCTTTATCAGACAGACGATCCCGTTCATCTTCCAATTTTTCATTTGGACGATCGGTTTCTTTTGGTGCCATCGAAAACCCTCCTTAAGGATGCATTTCTTATAACGAATCGACGACTTTAACAGAAAGGTCAACATCGATGTTGCCACGAGTCGCTTTTGAATACGGGCAGAAATTGTGTGTCTTCTCAAGTAGTTCTTCTGCTTCTTCTTGCGATACCCCAACGACTTCGACGACGAGTTTCGCCGCAATTTTCACACCGTTATCCGCTTCGTCCTGTAAGAGGCTGACTTCTGAATTCGTCCGCGTCTCGACTCGTTTTTTCGCTTGGCGCGCCATCAAATTGTAGGCACCATCAAAACAAGCGGCATATCCTGCTGCGAATAACTGTTCCGGGTTTGATGTCGGAATGTCTTCTTTGCCTTTTGTTCCAGGCATGACTAAATCAAGATTAATGACGTTATCATCTGAAGCGACTTTCCCGTCGCGACCACCGACTGCAGATGCGCGTGAAGTAAGAATGACGTTTGACATGATAGAAAACCCCTTTTCCTGTTGAATTAAAAAAGACTTTTTTGCCACATAAACAGTAATACCCGTCACTGGCGGAGATAAACACAAGGAGTGTTCAATCCCTTTACCCTGCCATTCTTTCAATAACGAAAAAAGACGATGAACTTA
This sequence comes from Exiguobacterium sp. UBA7533, assembly GCF_002479335.1. Taxonomy (NCBI): domain Bacteria; kingdom Bacillati; phylum Bacillota; class Bacilli; order Caryophanales; genus Exiguobacterium; species Exiguobacterium sp. UBA7533. Next base: position 125,324 of record NZ_DLMP01000011.1, read on the forward strand.
ATGTCCATCGTCTTTTGATTTTGCTATTTTATCCGATATCCTCTGCTGCAACTTCTTCTTGATCAGGCAATTGAAGATAAATCGACTTCACTTGGTGGTTATCGACTTCCATGACCTTGATCGTATACGCTTGATAGCGGAATTCTTGACCACTTGATACTTCTGTATCCTGTGCCATGACCCAACCACCAATCGTATCAATATCTTCTTCTTCGATACCTAGGTTAAAGCGTTCATTTAAGTCATCAATCAAGACACGACCTGAAATCCGGTATAATCGCTCATGAATCTGTTCGATATCCGCTTTCTCATCTTTATCGAATTCATCTCGGATTTCTCCGACGATTTCCTCCAATATGTCTTCCATTGTGATGACACCAGCTGTCCCTCCGTATTCATCAATGACGAGTGCCATTGGCGTCCGTTCCACTTGCATCTTCAGCATCGCGTCTTGAAGAGGTGAATACTCGGATACGATCGGCAAGTTGTGGATATAATAACTTAATGCTTTCCCCTTGTTCGCCATATGGTCCGTAAATAATTGTTTTGCATTGATGAAGCCAAGTATTTTATCCTTATCTCCTTCTTCCGCTACCGGATAACGTGTGAACTGATACTCTTCAACGAGACGAATAATGTCCTCCATCGATGCATCGTTCGAAATCGTGATTAAATCTGTCCGCGGTAACATGATGTCTTTCGCGATCCGCTCATCGAACGAGAAGATATTTTGCATGTAGGAAAGTTCAGTCTGGTTGATTTCTCCACTCTTGTAACTCTGCGTCATGATGATTTTAATTTCTTCTTCCGAGTGAACTTCTTCGTGACCAGCAGGTTCAACACCAAACAAACGAAGAATGACCCGGGCTGAACCGTTCAATGTCCAAATGAAAGGTTTCATGACCTTACCGAACCAATAAAGCGGTGGTGCGAGTAACATCGTGATGGCTTCCGTCTTTTGAATAGCCAAGGACTTAGGAGCTAGTTCTCCAAGCACGACATGAAGAAACGTTACAATTGAGAATGCAAGGACGAACGAAATGATCGTCGAAACGGAGTTTGGGATGTCGATTTCTTCGAACAACATACTGAGAATCGCACCTACCGTCGATTCTCCTAACCACCCGAGACCAAGCGCTGTCACGGTAATTCCAAGTTGACAGGCTGATAAATAATAATCCAAATTCTCAAGCAGCCTTTTCGCTACTTTCGCAGTCTTGCTTCCTTCTGTAATCAACTGATCGATTCGAGACATTCGCATTTTGACGACCGAAAATTCGGCGGCAACAAAAAAAGCGGTTAAAATGATGAGTAGTGCAATGACGAGTAGTCGAATAATGATCGTCGTCGTGTCGAATGTCTCCATTGAGTGTGTACTGTCCAATCGTTTCCCCGAAGAAAGGGGATTCACCTCCATTAATATAAAGCCAGATGCAAAGGCATCTGGTCGTTTACAGCAAAAAGAAGCTTTATTCTTTCAAAGCTTCCTTACTTTTTCATATTCATACTATAACGGAACTTTTGCAAAATGTGTACTTGAAGACACGATTTCAATCGGTCAGACCACGTATAGGATGAAGATTACAATCATGAGCAACATCGCGATTCCCTTTAACAACGCACTTGATAAGATACCGAGAACCGTACCGATTCCTACTGAAACGGCTGTTTGCCATGTTTTTTTACTAATGATTTTTTCCGTCAAGATGGCAAAGACGAACGGGAAAATCAATAGTCCGATTCCTGGTAAAATAAACGGTCCAGCAATCAATCCCACTGTCGTCGCGATTTTAGCCGCTTGAGATCCTCCCCGTCGATCAACAGTGTAGGCGCTGACGAGATAATCCAGTGTGAACAAGAGAATGATGAAAATCGCTTGAATCACCCAAAAACTAATCGATAATTCAGAGAAACCGAATCCGAATCCATAAATCAAAAAGCCTACTACTAAAATCGGCGCACTTGGGATGATCGGATATACGAGTCCTGCAAAAGCGACGAGAAAACACACGACGATTAGACTCCATAATAAAATTGTCACTTCCATCCCTCCCTTCTTCTAAAGTTCTTGCTTTTATTACGAACGTGAAGAGGCAAAGGTTTCATCAAGCGCTTGTTTCAATCGTCCTTCTAAAAAAGAACGATCCCACTCATTTTTATAGCATTATATTGATTAAATTCCTGGTTTAAAGTTCTTTAAAACCCGCTTGACTGACTGATTTTGAGCAATATGTTTGGTAGAAGTGTATGGATGTGTTTTACTTCTTTTCATAACGTGAATAACTTAATTGTTATAATAACGAATGGAGGATGAAATGAGATGGCTCAACAAAACGAAGCTACATTGCATACGGATTTTACGAAGATTTATATTGACGGTCAGTGGCGCACAGGCGCAAGTGACAGCAACATGACGAACACAAATCCATTCACTGGAGAAGAGCTCTTTACGATCTCTGCCGCGAACCAACAAGATTTAGATGACGCGTATGAAGCGGCTCAAGTTGCTCAAAAAGACTGGGCGAAAGTTCCTGCCTTAAAACGCCAAGGTCTCATCGAAAACTTCCTGAAGGTGTTGTACGAAGAAAAAGAGACTATCATCGATTGGCTAATCAAAGAGTCAGGAAGTACACGTATTAAAGCGGAAGGTGAATTCCTTGCCTCAGTCTTGATCGTAAAGGAAGCTGCTACCTTCCCATTACGGATGCACGGTGAAATTCGTCCATCGGTCGTACCAGGCAAAGAAAACCGAATCTATCGTAAAGCACTTGGCGTCATCGGTGTCATCAGTCCATGGAACTTCCCGTTCCACTTAGCTGTGCGGTCGATCGCTACTGCTATCGCTATTGGGAATGCAGTCGTCGTTAAACCGGCAACAGACACACCTGTCTCAGGCGGTTTAATTTTTGCTAGCCTGTTTGAAAAAGCTGGATTACCAAAAGGTGTTTTAAATGTTATCGTCGGTCGTGGTTCAGAAATCGGTGACGCCATCGTCGAACACCCTGTCCCACGCTTGATTTCCTTTACAGGATCAACTGAAGTCGGTCGCCACATCGGAGAACTTGCCGGTAAACACCTGAAGAAAACAGCGCTTGAACTTGGCGGAAACAACGTCTTCGTCGTACTTGATGATGCTGATCTCGATCGTGCGGTTGAATCTGCTGTCTACAGCAAGTTCTATCATCAAGGTCAAATCTGTATGTCGACGAACCGAATTCTTGTCGCTTCTTCGATTCATGATGAGTTCGTCGAAAAATACGTTGCTCGTGTGAAAGAATTAAAGTATGGTGATCCATCACATGACCGGACACAAGTCGGACCACTCATCAATCAATCACAAGTCGAACGCATCCTTGAAGATCTTGAAAAAACAAAAGCTGCCGGTGCAACCGTTCGTGTAGGTGGAGAAGCAAAAGACAACGTCATTGCGCCAACTGTCGTCACAGGCGTCACGAACGATATGCCGCTTGCTAAAAATGAAATTTTTGGACCAGTTGCCGTCATCATCCCATTCGATACAGATGAAGAGGCACTTGAAATCGCAAACTCTCTTCCATACGGATTGAGTGGTGCAGTGCACGGTTCATCTATTGAACGTGCGACCGCTTTTGCACTGGAAGTCGAGACAGGTATGATTCACATCAACGACCAATCGGTCAACGATGAGCCACATATGCCATTTGGTGGTGAAAAAGATTCAGGACTTGGTCGCTTTAACGGTGAATGGGTACTTGAAGAATTCTCAACTGTACAATGGTTGTCCGTCATGCATGATCGACGCCAATACAAACCATTCTTTGAATAAATAATCGAGAGCAGGGAACTCTTCCCTGCTCTACATACTTAAAAAAGGAGCTGAACGGTTATGCCATTATTACGATTCGACATCATTGAAGGACGTTCTGAAGAAGAGTTGAACGTGTTACTCAACACTGCACATGACGCGATGGTCGAAGCATTCGACGTGCCGGAACGTGATCGGTATCAAATCGTGCATACACACAAAGCCCACGAAATGGTCATTCAAGATACAGGTCTTGGTTTTAAGCGGAGTAAAGATATCGTCCTTATCAGTGTGACAAGTAAAACGCGGACGAAAGAGAAGAAGCAACGTCTCTATCAATTGCTCGCTGAACGATTAGAAGCAAATTGTGGACTTGCTCCGACTGATTTAATGGTTTCAATCGTCGAAAATGATGCGGCGGACTGGAGTTTCGGTCTCGGTGAAGCACAGTTTTTAACAGGTAAACTATGAGCGTTCAACAAATGAAACAATTAAAGGGGGGGGGTGTTACCGATGATTTCCGGTAACACCCCCCCTTTTTCTTCATTCATTAAACTATTAACATAAACCCTAACATGACTTATTCCACAGTGACTTCGACCTTCTCACGGGGATTTTCTCGCTGTAACGGCGCTTTCCAACTAAACTGATCAGGTTCTGGAACGAAATCGAGACCTCCTGGATGAAACGGTTGGCAACGGAGCAAACGGCGTGTCGTCAAATAACTCCCTTTTACTGCACCATGACGTTCAATTGCCTCCATCCCGTAATGGGAACACGTCGGATAGAATCGACATGTGGCTGGTTTCATGGGAGAAATGACTTTTTGATAAAAGCGAATGCCTCCCATTAAGACACGTTTCATAACGTCCCTTCTTTCTTCTTTTTTTCTAGTGTAACGCATCTGTCCATCATTTTCAGATGTTCTGCTTTATACTATAAGCAGATTTAAAAGAAGGATGTGTTGAGATGAAGGCATTAACATTCCACGAATTCGGAGGTTCTGATGTATTACGCTTCGAAGACGTGCCAACGCCAACAATCAGCGAACAGGAAGTTCTGATTGAAATGAAAGCGATCGGTCTGAATTTTGCAGATATTTATCGTCGAAAAGGAAACTATCATTTAGAAGGACAGCCTCCCTATATTTTAGGTTACGAAGGAGCAGGAGTCATCACCGCAATCGGTGCAGCCGTTTCAACGTTCCATGTAGGTCAACGGATTGCTTTTGCGGACGTTCCGCTTGCGAACGCTGAGTACGTGGCGGCACCCGTTGATAAATTGATTCCGCTTCCTGACGGTATCTCATACGAAACAGCAGCTTCTGTCTTATTACAAGGATTGACGGCACATTATTTGACTCGCGACAGTTATCACGTTCAACCAGGAGATACCGTCTTAGTTCACGCTGCTGCCGGTGGCGTGGGGCAATTACTGACACAACTCATTCGTTTACTTGGTGCAACTCCGATTGGCTTAACTTCTTCTCCCGATAAGGCACAGATCGCAAAAACTGCCGGTTGTGAGTCTGTCTATTTGTACTCAGAGAACTGGGTCGAGCAAGTGCTTACACAAACTTCTGGTAGAGGGGTCGATGTCGTTTATGAGTCTATCGGTTCTACGCTAATGGACAGTTTCCATGTAACGAAAGTACATGGGACCGTCGTCTTCTATGGTATGGCAGGCGGTGATCCCGCACCTGTCGATCCACGTTTTTTAATGGATACATCCAAAACATTAACAGGTGGCGACCTTTGGAATGTGTTAACGTCTTCTGAGGAACGCATCCGCAGATCGGGTGAGCTGTTTGATTGGATTTTATCTAGTCACCTTAACCTGTCCTCTCCGACAATTTTTGCTTTATCTGATGGAAAAGCAGCGCATGACTTTTTAGAAAGCCGACGTAGTACAGGAAAGTTACTGTTAATTCCTTAATCATTTTCTAGAGACGACTCTCCGTGAGTCGTTTTTTTGTGTGAAATTGGAATTATCGATTGATTTTTTATAATGAAGAGAGTAAAGTAAATCTCATCAAAACCTAAAACTCAAATTAGTTTTGAGTTTTAGAAAGGGGATTTGTATTTATGTTTCGCTCAGAATGGAAGAAATTGAAGAGTCCGATGATGATCGTCGTTATTCTCGCCCTCATCCTCGTACCGTTTCTTTACAACTCCATCTTCTTATCTGCATTCTGGGACCCGTACGGTCGTACAGAAGATATTAAGGTAGCTATCGTCAACGAAGATCAGGCGACAAAGTTTAAAGGAGAGAAAGTCGACATCGGGGATCAATTCGTCGATAAACTCAAAAAAAATGATGATTTTGATTGGCAGTTCTTGTCTCAGGATAAGGCAGAGAAAGAATTGCGTGACGGAAAAGTCTACATGACAGTCGTCATTCCAAAGAATTTTTCTAAAAATGCAACGACACTACTCGATGATCACCCGAAGAAGATTGAGTTAGAATATTACTTGAATCCAGCGAAAAACTACTCGGGAACACAAATTTCGAGTACTGCCGCAAAACAGTTAAACGAAAAAATCCGAAAATCCGTTACGAAACAATATAGTAGTGCTATATTCGGTGCGTTAAAGAAAATCGCAAACGGAATGGAAAAAGCGTCGGACGGTTCCTCTAAACTCGAGGACGGTAACCATAAAACAGCGGATGGCGCTAGAACACTAGCAACAAATCTTGGAAAACTCGCAGATGGCAGTCTGACACTGTCCGAAAAACTCGGGGAAGCGAATCAAGGTTCGAAAAAACTGAGTGATGGTGTCACGACACTCGACGAAAAGACCACCCTCTTCGCTCAAAAAACGGGTGAGCTATCTTCTGGATTGAACACACTCGATGAAAACGGTGGCAATTTACAGGCAGGTGCCGCGCAACTTCAAGAAGGCGCAACAAAACTCAGCGGTGGCTCAACACAGGTACGCCAAGGGGCAGAACAACTGGCTGCGGGTACTGCTCAGCTTAATGAAAAAATTCCTCAGTTGACGGACGGATTAAATCAACTGGATGAAAAAGCACAAGCTGCGAATGCCTTTTTAACACAACTCAATCAAGATGCTGAACAGGCGAAACAGGACTTACGGGCCCGTCGCCAAGCACTTGAGGCAAACGTCGCTCAACTAAAAGAAGTTATTTCTGCTTCTGAACAGTTATCAGATGAAGAAAAACAAACATTACTCGGTTCTATTGGTTCATTAGAAGAAAATATTCAAAGTCTTGCTGCTCAAGAAGGTGCAATTGATCAGAGTCTTGCTCAAGCAACAGAAGCAACGAAGAAAATCGGTCAACTCGCCGCAGGTGGTCAGCAAGTCCAGTCTGCTGTATCGCAACTAAACGCTGGACAATTAAAGCTCGTCGATGGTGCGAAACAAGTCGAGTCTGGCGCACAACAATTAGCTAGTGGACAACAGACGTTCAATGAAAAACTCGGTCAGTATACTGCGGGTGTGCATAAAGCCGCAACAGGCGGTGCCCAACTAGCTGACGGCGCGAACCAACTGTCAGATGGTACACATCAACTTCAAGCTGGGGCTAGCGCGTTGAATAACGGATTAGGACAATTGGCATCTGGTTCTTCTACGATTACAGATGGTATCGGCAAAACGACCGAGGGTGCTTCAAAAATCGCGGATGCCAACACGAAACTTGAAGATGGAGCTAAAACACTGAAGGATGAGCTCAGCAAAGGAGCTAAAGACGCGACGGTCAAGCCGACAAAAGAGCGGGATAATATGCTAGCAGAACCCGTCGTCTTAAAAGAACATGACTATTCGACTGTCAACAATTACGGTTCTGGTTTATCAGCTTATATCCTTAGTATTGCCTTGTTCGCAGGTGCCTTGATGTTCTCTTCGGTCTATCAGATTCGTCCCGAACATGGTGAGAGTCTGACATGGCGCTTCCTCGTCGGTAAATTATCACTTATCTTACCGATTGGCGCATTACAAGGTGTCGCAGCGGCCACAGCCATCGTCTATGTGCTGGATGCTGATGTCGCGAGTGTCCCTGCGCTCTATGGATTCGCTGCCTTGACAGGTATGACGTTCATTACCATTCTGTTCACGCTCGCGATGCTACTCGGTCGCGTCGGACAGTTCCTTGCCTTCTTACTACTCCTTCTTCAAATCGGTGGTAGTGGTGGAACGTTCCCTGTCGAAATGACGCCAGGGTTCTTCCAAGCGATTCACGCTTTCTTACCGATGACATATTCGGTCGGTGGATTCCGCGAAGCGCTTGGACTCGGTGTGACGGATGCCCTCGTATCCAATAGTCAAGTCCTTGCGACCATATTAGTCGTCGCATTAATCATCAGCTTCGTTGGAGGGCTCGGAGCCAAACGGATTCTACTCTCAACGAAAGCGAGACGAAAACAACATGACACAGTCTGATAAAGAAACTTTGATACTCGACTCAGCAATGGCTTGCTTTTCAGAACTCGGTTATAAGGGAACGACGATCGAGCGTGTCGCCCGACGCGCTCATGTCGGAAAACCAACCGTCTATCAATTGTTCGAAAGTAAACTCAATCTGTTTGAATCACTCGTAACACGTGTGTTGCAAGAGATGAAAGAAGAAGCAGAACGCGCTTACATCGAACAGGCGACCGTAGAAGAAAATAAACAAGCAATGATCGACGCCATCGTCTATCATCAGCAACAACACTTATTCATTCTTCAAATCATCGAAGAAACACGCAACTTAAAATTACAAGAGATGCAGGAATTACGGATGCGGATTGAACGACATGTCGTCGAATATATCAAGACATTACTTGAGACTCGTCTTGGTCAAGACGATCGCGACATACCGGTCGATGTCACGGCCTTCCTGATCTTTCGAACGTATATCGCGTTGATCGCCGAATGGCCATCGATTGCGCGTCCACTTGAACTCGATACGATTCGACGTGCCATGTTGCGCGTTCTGTGAATAAAAAACCGCTGATCAATGGTGAACTGCCCCATAAAAGTTGGACATAAAAATCCAACTTTTATGGGGTGTTTTTTATGGTCAAATATACAAAGGCGTTTAAAGTCCAGGTCGCTGAGCGTGTTCTCAGCTTTAGCAAAACATGCGCCACATAATGCTTCCACTCGTAAGCAAGCAACATGACGATCAATCCGATGCAAAAGAATAGCAACATGGACCAACTGAATGGTTGCGAGATGATATACCCACTTATTCCAATCAGTAATACAAGCATGATTAAAATATCTGGAAACAGAAAAAAAGGCGATACATATCTGACATGAATGTCCTCTCCTTTTCCTTCATTACAGCGTTTAGTCGTACGTTCATCGATTCGTCACGTTTTTTCCTGTAAGACATATAGTCATCTTTGCTCCTTCCCTTATACTAAAAAAGGAATGGAGTGATGATCGTTTTGAGTTTATCGACCGGAATCATCTTTGTATTACTCGCTTATACACTTATGTCGCTTTACGACATGTGGCAGGTTTACCGGACAACGAGCAAGCTCTGGATATTTGTTTTATTTCTTGCAACACTGATCAGTCTTGTTCTTGCCTTTTTCGTGGCACCTGTACTTGCACTATTCTTCTACTGGTCACGCCACTCGTTGAAACGAAATATCGGTATCCTGTTACTGATTATCGTCTGCCTCGTCTCAATCATGACGAAACTGTCTGCATGATCGACTTCCTTCATGATCTATTCATGAAGGTTTTTTTCATGATCTATTTCCGAAGAAGAGACGTCGCATCAATTCACGTTCCGGCATTTCTGTTGTATTGAGTACATTTAGAAATGGTCGGTCATCATATGGAATCGTCAGAATCTCCGAACGTATTTGTCCTTTTTCTAAAGTGAGGATTGCTACTGGGGCAAGAGCTGTTTCCTGACACCCGACCGCTCCAGGGTTGATGTACAGCGTTTGATCCGTCTCAACTTGTTGTGCTGGATGGTGGTGACCAAAGCCAATGATTCGCGCCTCATTTCCGGAAAAAAGGACCGGTAAGTTTTCTTTCGTTCCATCCACTGCTGGCTTTAAGGGCTCCTCACCGATTTTCTTCGTCTGATCGGCATAGGCATAATGTGTCAGATACATCATTTGTTCCTGATGGGTGACATTCAATACACGCGGTAAACGCTCCAAATAACTCTGATTCTCCTGCGTCAATGAATCTGCAATCCATTGGTGATGCTCTTTCGCATGTTGGTAACTAGCGGGATAGACATCCCCATGAATCAAAGCAAGGACGCATTCATCATGGTTTCCTGAAATCGTCTGAATATCAGGTCGCTGCCTTAACAAATCGATGACCTCATTATGTTCAGGTCCGATACCGACGATATCACCGAGGCAATATATAGCATCGATGTCTGAAGACTGATCGAGATAGGACAACACGGCACGCAATGCTGAAGCATTCCCGTGAATATCTGTAAAAATCATTACTTTCATGTAAACGCCTCCATTGTTAGTACATTAGGATTTCCCGATGATAGCGTGAATTCCTATTAGATTTAGAGAAAAAATAAATTGTCAGAAAATATTGATTATTGATCAGAAGCATGTTAGGCTTAGAAAAATTCACAGAGAGGGGCACGATCGAATGATTCCGACGCAACAGCCATTTAACCAAGCCGGACGACTGATTATTCTATGCATGAGGGACTGAAAACTTTTCCGATGATGAAACGGAAATGATTTTTGGGCCCTCCTTTCGATGCATCGAATGAGGCGCCCGCACAGAATGAGTGGCGCCTATCCCAAAAATGGATAGGCTTTTTTCATGGCAAAAAATAGAGATAGAGAGATAGATAGAGAGAGGATGACAACGTTGAAAGAATATGCGATGGATCGAATGGTAAAAGTATCAGCTGGAATGGCGAATGCCGTTCTTGTAACACTCGGTGTCGGACTCCTGATTGAGACGCTCGGAAATTTTTTACATATCCAAATGCTACTGACGATTGGCGGCGTCGCAAAAGTACTGCTTGCTCCTGCACTCGGTGCCGGTATCGCCTTTCAGCTCGGAGGAAACACACTTGTCCTGTTCAGCGCGATGATCGCAGCGACGATTGGTGGTGCTGCGCTTCAATCGACTGCTTCTGGACTCGTTCTTGTACCCGGTCAGCCAATCAGTGCGTTACTCGCAGCTGCGGTCGCTGTATACGTTGGAAAACGCATGACTGGAAAAACGAAATTTGACATGATGGTCATCCCGATGAGTGCTGTCCTTGCTGGTGGCGTGACCGGCATCGGTGCTGCTGCCGTAACGACGCCACTCCTTACAAAATTCAGCGCTATGATCACCGCTTCAGTCGAGTCGTCTCCTATTGCTACATCTCTTGTCATTGCACTCATCTTTAGTGTCTTATTGATGTCTCCTGCTTCGTCTGCAGCACTCGCTATTGCTTTGCAGCTTGATCCTGTGGCAAGTGCCGCTGCACTCATTGGCTGTTCCGCTCAATTCGTTGGCTTCACATTGATGGCATATCGTCAGACGGATCCCGGTGGTTTAATTGCTTCATTCTTTGTCACACCTAAAGTACAATTCCCGAATATCGTTAAAAATCCACGTCTTGTCGTTGCACCGTTTCTCGCAGCGATGATTTCAGCTCCTGTAGCGACGCTTCTTCTCTCTTTGAAAGTACCATATGAACTCGCTGGACTCGGTTTAAATTCGATGATTGCGCCACTCAATATCTTCGTCAACCAAGGTCCTCAGGCGTTCCTTATCTTCTTCTTGACTGGTGTCGTTTTACCTGGCGTCTTGACACTCGTCTTCTATCGATTGACGACTGTCGCAGGCTGGACGAAGCGTGGCGATCTTCATCTCGAAATCCAATAAAATAATATTTCTACCTTCCAACTATTCTTGATTGATTTCGGGAATAGTTTTTTTAATGCAAAAAAAATCGTTCCTTCGAAAAGGAACGATTTCGGTATGATTCTGACTGGGCTCGAACCAGCGACCTCTACCCTGTCAAGGTAGCGCTCTCCCAGCTGAGCTACAGAATCATGCTGTGTTGTTACTGGGTATATTTTTATTATAGCAGCATATCGAAAAGTGTAAAGCCTTTTTAACAAAAAAAATTATCTTTTTTCAAAAAGATCTTTTTGAATAAAACAGTTTTAAAGTTGCGGCTTCTATGAGTGTCCTCTACTATGTAAATAAGCACATATAAACGAAAGGAGTGTTCATATGAACTTTTTAACCCGATTCAGTTTAAAGAATTCGGTGGCTGTTTTCATCATCGCCATTCTTTTAGTTTTAGGAGGCGTCTATTCTTTCTCGAAATTAAAAGTCGATCAGTTCCCAGAAATCGAATTTCCTCAAATCTCTGTTGAAGCAGTCTATCCTGGTGCTTCGCCCGACGATGTCGATAAACAAGTCGTCTCGAAGCTTGAAACTGCCTTGAAAGGAATCGAAGGGGCTACCAAGCTGACAAGCTCTTCTTATGAAAGCATCGGTATCTTAAACATCGAATTCCCATTCGATACTGATATGGATAAAGTCGAACAACAGATTGATGCTGCAATCCAAGATGCGAATCTACCGGAGGAAGCAACGACGAAATTAAATCGTCTGTCCTTTGGATCGTTCCCAATCTATAATATCTCTTTCTTTAGCAAGGATGGTAAAGACATCGAAAAAATCCTAAAGGAAGATATCGAACCTGAACTTAATAAAATTCCAGGAATCAATAGCGTTTCGGTTGGTGGCTATAAGGATGATCTCGTTCAAATCACCGTCGATAAGGAGAAAGCGACGAAAGCGGGTCTTTCGCTCACGAGCATCAAGGAACAAATCAACGGAAAGTATGTCTCGTTCCCATCTGGTCAGCTATCAGAAAATGATTCAAAAATACCGATTCGCGTTGAGGAAAAACTAGAAAATCTAGATAAACTAAAAAATCTACAATTGACACCTGTTGCAGGTGCGACTAGTTCAGCTAGTAGCAATCAAACAGGTGATTCATCTGCTGGCGGCCCACCACAAGGTGCAACACAAGGACCACCAAGTACAACAGGTGGAGCAGCTACAGATCAGGCGTCTGAACCTGCAGAACCGATTCGTCTAGAAGATATTGCAAAAATCGAAGCAGTCTCGCAACAAAGCGAAAAAACACGTTACGATTTAAAAGATTCCTTATCGATGGCAATCACGAAAAAACAAGATGCCAATACGGTCGAAATCGCAGATGAAGTCACGAAGATCCTTAATAAATATGACGATCAAGTCGACTATACGATTGGGATTGATTCAGCGAAGGATATCGAGGAATCCGTCGCGACACTCGTCAAAGAAGGATTACTTGGTGCCCTCTTTGCCTCTCTCGCTGTACTCTTGTTCTTACGAAATATTCGCGCAACGATTATTGCCATCGTCTCGATTCCTTTATCGTTACTCATTGCTGCTATCTTCTTGAACTGGCAAGATATTTCTCTGAACATCATGACATTAGGCGGGATGGCCGTTGCAGTCGGTCGTGTCGTTGATGATAGTATCGTCGTTATCGAGAACATCTTCCGGCGTGTCCGAAAATCCGAATCCGGTATGACGGATGAGATCATCGAACAATCGACAAAAGAGATTCTAAAAGCAATCACGTCATCGACGCTAACGACCGTCGTCGTCTTCCTGCCAATCGGATTCGTCGGTGGAATCACTGGTAAGTTCTTCTTACCGTTTGCTTTGACAATTATTTTCTCATTACTTGCTTCACTACTCGTTGCGATCACGATCGTACCGATTCTTGCGAAATTTGCCTTTAAGAAGGTTCCAGCAGAAGAAAAAGAAGGTGCTCTTCAACGGTGGTATGGCAAGCTGATTGAAAAGTCACTCTCGCATAAGGCGACGATCTTAATTGTATCGTTCATTCTTCTCGGCGGTTCTCTAGCGATCGTTCCACGTCTCGGCTTTACGTTCATTCCGAACGAAGCCTCAAAGACACTAACGGCATCGCTTGAACTTCCGGCTGCCACATCGCTCGAGAAAACGAGCGACGTCTCATTTGAGATGGAACAGATGTTTGATAAAGAACAAGCAATCGCTGACGTCACGACGTCTGTCGGAGCACGAGACTTTACGACAGGCTTACGTCTCGATAATAAAGCAAGTTATTTCTTGAACCTGAAGGACGGCGCGAACGTTGAGAAAACGATCAAATCACTTGAGACACAGATGGAAGACATCGCTCAAGAGGAAAACGTCAATGTCAAAATCAGCGTAGCTGAATTATCAACAGGTGGTCCTCCGTCGAACAACAACGTCGATGTCGACCTGTTCTCGAACGATCTTGAAGCGCTTCAAAAAGCTGCGAAATTAGTCGAGGATAATATGTCCAAAAATAGTGATTTAAAATATATCACAAACAACTTCAGCGAAAAACAAAAGCAATTCCTCGTTGAAATCGATCCTGAAAAAGCAAGTGATCGTGGACTATCCGGCTTCCAGATCCTCGGGACCGTCAATGATCAAACGAAGCCTGTTACTGTTGGCACGTTGAATCTTGATAATAAAGATCAAGATGTACAATTGTCTTATGAAAAAGGACTCGTTTCGAAGAAAGATCTCGAAGACGTCCAACTGTTCTCAGCAAACGGTCCTGTTGCTCTAACAGATGTCGCGACCGTCAAAGAAGTTGAGACCTTCACATCAATTCAAAAGCTCGACGGAAAAGTGTATGCTCGCGTTTCCGGACAAGTTAAAGGAGACGACGTACAAAACGTTTCTAATGCTGTAAAAACAGAGGTCGAAAAAATTAATTTACCAGACGGTGTCTCGTTGACAAGTGGTGGTGGGAATGATGATACAGTCGAAATCTTCCAGTCCCTCGGAATCGCGATTGTCGTTGCAATCGGGCTTGTTTACCTGACGATGCTGATCACGTTCGGAAAAGCACGAATTCCGTTCATCATCTTGTCTTCACTGATTTTTGTTCCAATCGGTTCACTCGTCACGCTCTTCTTGGCAAATGAACCATTATCGGTCAGTGTCATGATCGGCTTCTTAATGTTAATTGGTATCGTCACCACGAATGCCATCGTTCTCGTCGACCGTATTGGTCAAAACGTTGGTCGTGGTATGCCAATTCGCGAATCATTGATTGAAGCGGGTAAAACACGATTGCGTCCAATCCTGATGACCGCATTCGCAACGATCATGGCATTGGTACCACTCGCATTAACAACTTCTTCAGGGACATTGATCTCAAAAGGTCTCGCCCTAACAGTTATTGGGGGGTTAACGACATCTACGTTGTTAACACTCATCATTGTTCCAGTCGTCTATGAACTGTTCTTCTTCAAAAAAGCGAAAAAAGAACGAACAACCAATTAAGTGAACATCAAAAAAGCCCATCGCTTGGATTGCGATGGGCTTTTTATAGTGTGAGGCTTATGATTCCAACGGTTCATCCGTCTGCTCCAATGTACCGTCATGTTCAGCCACAAATCAGCATGCCGGTCATTGTCAAACAGTCCATCTCTTTCATTCAAGACGAATAATAGATGAATCCAACACCCTCTTTTATCATGTTTTAAGATGTCGAAGTCTTTACTGGTTTCCAAGGAGCAAGATGAAAATACTCTTCCATTGTCAACCCACTGAGTTTCAGGCGAGCAGCAAGCGTCGCCCCTACATAACGGTAGTGCCAGCTTTCATACGTATAACCTGTCCACGATTCTTTACCAGATGGATAACGAAGATGGAAACCGTACTGGTGCGCATTCGCGAACAGCCATTTCGCCTCTTTCGTCTTCGCAAAACTGAACATCGCGTATTTAGAAGAATCTGCTCCCCCGATATCAAAAGCGAGTCCTGTCTGATGTTCGCTTTTTCCTGGCTCCGCACTATAAGTACTCGCTTTTTCATATCCATCTCGCGCGACATATTTATCAAACAATGCCTTTTGGTAAGCGTACGAACGGTATGTACTAAATGCGACCAGCGTAATCCCCTCTTTTTTTGCTGCCAAGCGCATTTTCTCAAAAGCTGCACGCGCTTGCTGATTCTCTCCAGGAGCGTACGTCGAACGGAGTGCTAAGTTCTTATTCGCGATGAGTGTCTTGCCAATACGTTTCCCACCGATTTGTTCATCCGTCAACAGATATTTCGTACTCGCATAGCCAATCTTCGTTCCGTACTGTATTTTGGACCACGTACCGATTTTTGATAGTTCTGTTACATAAATCCCTGTCGGAATGACTGCAATACTCGGTTGCTCGACTGATGTCCCTTGACGTAAATGAAGGGATGTCTTGGCTTGACGATAAGAAGAGGTCGCCGCCTCAGCTTCTGATATATAAGTCGATGTACAGGCTACCGTCAATGCCAATGTCGTGATGAGTGTCTTGATGTATTTCATGAATCGTGTATCTCCTTTATGCATGAGGATCTGCATCCACATTTTAGATTAGAATACCATTATTTTTTTCAAACAGGGTTCATTCGGAATGCTTGTCATGAAAATGAAGTATTTCTGAAGTTTTCTAAATGTAGCTTAAGGGTGAATTGCAATGGGTAAATAACGTTGAATGCGCTTTCGAAACAAGTTCTGAAACAGAAAGGAGGAGCGTACGTGACATTGTGGGAATGGATCTTCAGCATTGGTAGCGTCTGTTGGATCAGTGAAATGATTCGTTTTCGGAATCGATCCGATTCCCAGTCGGGCGCCGCAGAACAAGTAAGTTTTTATTTGATTTTCTTTGTCTTGAGTGGAACGATCGTCTGCTCTTTCCTCTTTGCGGACGAAACTGTTTCTCCCTGGTTGCGCATCACTTCCTGCCTGCTGTTGTGGAGTGGAGTCGCTTTACGCCTTTGGGGAATTCTCCACTTAAAACAACAATTCACTCGTCACGTCGTCGTCGCAGCTGATGACAAGCTTGTCAGTAGTGGTCCTTATCGTTTCTTGCGCCATCCATTGTACAGTGGATTATTGTTGATCACGATCAGCTTTCCTCTGTTCACGGGACAAATGGTCCTATTCGCTTTCGCTGGAGTGCTCATGTTCTTTTTCCTACTCTATCGAATCCGGATCGAGGAAGCGATGTTGACAAAAGGTTTCGGACCTGCCTATACGATGTGGGCTGCAAAACGAAAACGTTTGATTCCATTCATCTATTAAAAGGAGAAGTGATCCATTTGAAGAAACGTGCAATCGTCATTGGAGCTGGTCTTGCCGGTATGTCTGCTGCCATTCGTTTAGCTGGAGATGGTTACGCAGTCACGATGCTTGAAAAAAATGCAAACGTCGGTGGGAAACTAAATCAGCGCAGCGGGAAAGGATTTACTTTTGATACTGGTCCATCGATTTTAACGATGCCTTGGGTACTCGAACAACTCTTCTCAAGTGTTCATCGTAACTTAGATGATTACTTAGAAATCGAACGCATTGAACCGCAATGGCGTACTTTTTTTGAAGATGGAACAAAAATCGACGTCAAAGGTGACTTACCTGGAATGCTTGAAGAAGTCGAGCAAATTTCGTCACGAGCGGATTTCGTCGAATTGTTCCGGTACTCAAAACAAATGTATGACTTATGTCTCGACAGCTTTTATAAATACAGTCTCGAAGATTTAAAGGACTTAAAAAAATACCATACGATGTCTGATTTATTAAAGATGGACCCGATGAACACCGTCGCGACCGGAACAAAAAAACACCTCAATAATCCGTATCTCGAACAGCTGTTCAACTACATGGTCATGTATGTCGGTTCCAACCCTTATCAAGCGCCAGCCGTCTTCAATCAAATGATTTATGTACAGATGGGGCTTGGCATCTATTATGTTAAAGGCGGGATGTATCAAATCGCGCGTGCTATGAAACGATTGCTTGACGAGCTCCGCGTCACGGTGCATCTCAACTCACCGGTTGAACAAATCGTCCTTGAAAATAAAAAAGCAGTTGGTGTCCTTTCGAATGGTACGTTCCATGCAGCCGACATCGTCGTCTCAAATCTTGAGGTCATCCCGACTTACGAACGAATCGTACCTGAGAAAAAAGCCCGGAAGCAGGCAAAAAAATTACAGGCATCGTTTGCTCCCTCTGTTTCTGGACTCGTATTATTACTTGGTGTGAACCGTGAGTATAGTGGACTAGCACATCACAACTTCTTTTTCTCAGAAAATCCAGAGCGCGAATTCGCTCAAATGTTCAAAGAAGGAACGCCTCCTGAGGATCCGACGATTTATGTCGGGGTTTCGTCGAAATCTGATGCTTCGCAAGCGCCCGATGGAAAAGATAATCTGTTCGTCTTGACGCATGTCCCTCCTCTAACACTCCAAAAAGGTGAGGTCGACTGGGATGCTTATCGTGAAGTTGTTCTTGATAAACTCGAACGAATGGGACTTTACGGTCTTCGGGAATCAATCGAGTTTGAATATCGCTTCACCCCAGAAGATCTGAAGGACTTATATGGTCCAAACGGTGGATCGATTTATGGTGTCGCAGCTGATCGGAAGAAAAATGGTGGATTCAAGATTCCATCGAAGAGCGAGTTATACGAAGGACTTTATTTCGTTGGTGGTTCTACACACCCAGGCGGCGGTGTGCCGATGGTCACCTTATCCGGTCAATTAACGGCTGATTTGATCCGAAAACATGAAGGTGCTATTCCTACGCCTTAAGATTTCTTTGATTACAAAAGAGACGGAAACTGATTTACTCATCAGTTCCGCCTCTTTTTTACTTTACATTCGTCAAAAGTGGTACGACGTGAATATCTACCTCTCCTCCTGATTTCACTTCCAACCGGCACACGGCTGGCATCGGTAAGGATTTCCAAAATGTATAATCAAATGTCGGATCGAATGTTTCGAGAAGTAACACCATGATGTTTCCATGTGTTCCAAGAACAACTATTTCGTCGGAATGCTTCTCCACCAGTTCATCGATGAATTGCCGAATGCGTTGCGCTGCTTCTTTGTTCGTTTCGCCCCCGAATGGATTATCGTTCGGATGTTGCCATACATACATAACCGCCTCCTGAAAACCGTCAAGCTCTCCAGGTGCTAGTAATCGCTCTCTTAGTTCTTCTACCTCAATAATTGGTTGTCGACGTGCCTCCGCGAGCGGTGCAACCGTCTCGATTGCCCGCTGATACGGACTACTATAGAATCTGTCGATTGGAATTTCTTGAAACGTTTCAAGTAAACGTCTTGCATCTGCCTGTCCTTTATCGGAAAGTGGACGTCTCCGTTCATCCGGTGAGTATGTCGAATGTGCGTGCCGTACGAAATAGAGTGTCGTCATGTTTGAATCTCCTTCTTACTAGTGTATCCAGCGGTATCCGATTCCGCGAACCGTTTCCAGATGCTGTTCGATTGGAAAACCGCAAACACGTAGTTTTTCTCTTAAATGTCTGATATGCGAGTCGATTGTCCGCTCGTCTACAGACGCTTCCGCTCCCCATAACATCGTCGTCAGCTGATTCCGCGTCCAAACACGTCGTGGAGAATCTAAAAATACACCTAACAATTCAAACTCCGTCTTCGTTAACGAAATCGTTTGTTGGAGGTAACAACAACGATAGCCTTCCCGGTCATAGGATAGACCAGCATGCCGCTGCTGTAATAAAACTTCCATTCGTCCGATCAGTTCTCCTTCTTGAATCGGCTTTGATATGTAATCATTCGCCCCTACTTCCCGTGTCCGAATGATGTCTTCCCGCTGATTCCGTGCCGTAACCATCAATATCGGGATGTTAGAGTGTTTTCGAATGAGACGACAACATGTCCATCCGTCCATATCTGGCATCATGACGTCTAATAAAATAAGATCAAATACGTTCTGACAGCAGAGCTCAAGAGCTTGTTGCGCAGAATCCACAAGCTGACACGTGTACCCATACGGCTGAATATACAGTTTTAACAGTTCAAGCATTCTCGGTTCATCATCTACAATCAATACATGCGGCATTTTATTTCTCCCTCCACTGCAGTGTCACTTGTGTTCCATGTCCAAGTTGACTCTTGATGTTCAATTCAGCTCCATGTGTCTGCGCAATTGCTTCAACGATGGAGAGTCCGATTCCAGTTCCTCCATGTTTTCGAGAACGCGATGTTTCCGTTCGGTAGAGCCGTTTCGTTACATGAGGTAAGGAGTCTGCAGCAATCCCTTCTCCTGTATCTTCGATTTGAATGAAAGCCCCTACTGCGTTGACACCATAACGAACGATGATTGTTCCCGACGTCGTATGTCGACGTGCATTTTCAATGATATTTACAATCATCTGACGGAGTTGCTGAGCGTCACCCATCACTTGTAATGGCTCACCTTCTATCTCAAAAGAAATATTTTCTTGTTCGATGTCTAGACGCATCAATCGTATCACTTGATGAATCAAGTCTTCGACATCGACAGGTTTTCGTTCCATCATAAAAGCATTGGCATCAATTCGTGCCAGCCAAAATAGTTGTTCAATCCATTCATTCATTTGCTGACTTTCTTCTCGAATGATCGTGATGTAGCGTCGTTGTTCATCCGGTGTCAATGTTTGGCGTTTGAGAATATCCGCATATCCCTTTATATATGTCAATGGTGTTCGTAGTTCATGAGATACGCTTGCTAAAAATTCGGATCGTTCCCGATTTAAAAAATCGAGATCCTGTTTTAACTGCTGAATCGAACGCGCCAATTGTCCCAGTTCGTCTTTTCGATCAATTGGCAACTCTCCACTTCCCCCATCCAATAGACGCGCCGTCGCTTTTTCCATCTGAATCAACGGACGAGAAATGATTCGGGTCGTCCAAATGCTTGCAGCACCTGCCAATAAAAGTGCAAGCAGACCAACTTGGAAAAACTGCTGTTTCAACGGATCAAGTACGTGATCCACGATTGCTTTAGAAGCGAACATGAAGACATGACCACGATGTTCCTCGTCAATGGTGATGGGACTGTCCGTCATTAAAAAGTTACGCATCGTTACGATTTTTCCTCGTTGACGATAATCAAAATCTGTATGTTGTAATACACGTCTCATCTCACTCGTCAAAGGACGTGATGCTTCGAGTTGTTTCCCTCTTGCATCGGTGATCACGACAGTAAAGGATGAGTTCGCTTCCATCATACTGACATGACGCATCGTCGTTTGGTCGTAGGAATCGACCAGGACATCACGATGGGTATTCCCTCGGTTCAGCAAACCATCCACCACTTCCTGTGTTCGTATTTGAGACAACTGATAATATAAAGTCCCGAACAATACACTGCCACAAATTAAAAATGCCGCAAGAACGATTCCTCCGACCGAGTATGAAATACGACGCATGACGTTTCCCTCCTTATCTCTCCATTTTAGTATAGCGAAAAAAAACATAATCAATGCCGATAAACGAAACTGTCACTTCATCTGCACACGATTTGCACATACGCTGGGTATAGTAAAGAAGACTAATGACTTCAGGAGGGTTTTAATATGAAAAAATCATTGACGTTAACTTTACTTGCTCTTAGTTCTACGCTTTGGCTCGGTGCATGTGGATCCGCTTCAAATGACGATGGAAGTAATAGTGACTCACACGACATGTCACATGGAGATATGATGCATTCGAGTGACGGAAAGGTACCGTCTGGTTTAAAGAAAGCTAGTGATCCGACTTATCCGAGAGGCAGTAATGTCACTTTGACGACGAATCATATGGACGGAATGAACGGAGCAAAAGCAACGATTGCCGGTGCTTATGATACTGTCGTCTATGCAATCAGTTATAAACCGACTACTGGTGGAAAGATGGTGAAAGATCACAAATGGGTCATTCAGGAAGAACTTGATCCAGTTCCAACTAAGCCACTGCAAGTTGGTGATGAAACGACTGTCAAGGCAGATCATATGAAAGGTATGGATGGAGCTAAAGCGACGATTGATGAAGTAAAAGAAACGACTGTCTACATGGTGAACTATGAACCAACGGACGGTGGAGAGATGGTGAAAAATCATAAATGGGTCACCGAGGATGAGATAAAGAAATAATAAAAAAGCCCGCTTTTCCTATAAAGGAGAAGCGGGCTTTCAGTATGATTCTGACTGGGCTCGAACCAGCGACCTCTACCCTGTCAAGGTAGCGCTCTCCCAGCTGAGCTACAGAATCATGTTTGCAGTACGTAATGTACTTGCTAGGACATGTATTAATATATCAAGAAACTAAAAGGCTGACAAGTCTTTTTCCGAAAAAAAAAATAAAAAAATTAAAATGGAGGAATTGCCCCCCGCTTCCTCCATTTTGAATGACTTACAGGAAGGTTGATACTCGATCGATCGGTAAACGGAGTGCTGGACGTTTTTTTGCATCTTCGACCGCTTTACCGACAGCAATTAACATGACCGGTACATACCGTGACTCGGTAATAAACGTTTCCGTAAAACGTTGATGATCAAATCCACCCATTGCGAGTGTTGATAATCCACGCGCTTCTGCCGCAAGCATCAATTGCATCGCAGCAAGACTCGCATTCGACATTGCCGCGTCGCGACCATACGCTTCACTTTGATAAGCGCCTTCTACTTGTGCCTTGATCGAATCGAACAATTCTTCTGTCATACCACCCGCTTCTACTGCCGGACCGTAGACCGGATTATAGTTTCGATTGGCTTGAACATCCCCTAGAATCGCAATGATTGCTGAAGCCGAAGTGATGGCCGGCTGATTGTATGCAATTGGTGCAAGCTGTTGCTTCGCTTCTTTTGAATGGAAGACCGTGAAATGCCAGTGTTGTAGATTCCAAGCACTCGGCGCCGCTGTCGTCCATTCTAATAGTTCTTCCACTTCCTGTTTTGAAAGTTTGAACGTTTCGTCGTAATGACGAACGGAACGTCTTTCTGTTAAGACACGCATTGTATCCAGTGTTGCCTGTGTCATGTGCAAATCCCCCTTATTATTATCAGATTACTTAGATATCGTAGCATGTCTCTTTTTCATTGTCCTCTACCAATACTCCAAATAAATCATCTGTTATAAAACAATGTTTGACATTAAACTTCTGTACTAATACAATAAAAACAAGAAAAAAGACTATTTTGTTTATTTTGAAGGAGGAAAAACACATGGAACAACCCCTTTACCAAGAAGCGTCTGCTGAGTTTTATCGTGAACTTCCTGTTAAGACATGCGCTCATTGTGGGAAAGAAATGGACGAGCAATGTGAATCCTATCAATCAGAATGTGTTGAATGTGCTGTAACAGAACACTAATAACATGTAAAACAATCACTTAACTAGTGGTTGTTTTTTTGTTTTTATATACTCTATTTCTAATTAAGTTGATATTTTTAGAAAAATCGATTTTCCGTCATCTTTTTGTCATCTATTTGTTACAAAAGAAACAATTAAAATGTTACATTATCTGTATATGATATTTTTTGACACAAGGAGCGACAGACAACGATGGATCCATTTACCTCAAGCCACGCTAGCGAACTCGGTCCACGACCGCGGACAAAAAAAAGAAAGTTCTTCCCTCGATTTTTCTTACTTCTTATACTCGTTTTTCTCGGAGTCGGAGGGTATATTGCTTATCGATACGTCTTCACACCTGAACAACAGGCAATCACTACCGGTAAGTCCATTACCGAAGTTCCTGTCGTCAACATGGAGAAAGCACGCGTCGAAAAATGGAATGGTGTGACCAAAAAAGTCGCTTATTTAACCTTTGAAGACGGACCATCCGCATTAACATCAGAGTTACTTCGAACATTAGATCAACTTCATACTCGCGCTACTTTCTTTTATCTCGGATCACAGGTAGATGTTTTTCCAAAAGAAGTTAAAGCTGCTGCGAAAGCCGGACATTACATCGGCTTACATGGTGAAACACACGATTACGATACATTGTACAAAAAAGGACAGTACGTTTCAGAAATGAAAAGCGTTCAGAAAAAAATTTATGATTTAACAAAACTGACACCACATTTGACACGACCACCTTACGGATCTGATCCTGGCATTACGAAAAAGATGGCATCTGCCATCCACGCTGCAGACTTCCGAGTATGGGACTGGTCGATCGATTCAATGGACTGGTATTACAAAGATAGTGTAAAAGAAGTGGCAAATACGGTCATTCGGCGAGCAGAGCGTCCATTTGAAATCATTCTCTTGCATGAACAACCACAAGCTATCAAGGCCCTTCCGGCCATTGTTGCCGGACTTCAGAAAAAGGGCTATCAGTTCGCGATTTATGATGAAGATTTCCATATTCCGTACAACTTCGTGCAATACTCGAATTTATAAGGAGTTACTATCTAGATGAAAAAATCATTCGTAGCAGTACTGTTCCTGTCGAGCTTCGGACTCGCTGCCTGCTCCAACGATTCACCAGCCTCTCTTCATGAACAGCTAGAGCAACAAGTCAAAGGTGAAGAAAAAGCATTCACGTTAGCTGATCAACGTGCTCGTAAGGACGAAATTTCAGTTAATACGTACCAAGCCGTTCTTGATGCAGGTGCTGAAGAAATCAAACGCTCTCAAAATGAACGGGAGGAACTAGAAGCCTTAAATGACGAACGGCTTTCTTTATTGAAACAAGAAGAAACGTTACGTAAGGAAACGTACGCTGAACTTGATCTTGAAGAATTGAAGGATGCTGTAAACAAACTTGATGGTAAAGCAAAAACAGAGGGAACTGCCTTAGTGGCAATCATCAAGGAACGCCAGCAGACGTTTCAAACGTTCTCGAAAACGTATCGACAAGCGATGGACGCTGAAAAGAAAGTGCTTTCACGCTTGACTAAAAAACCGGATTTCGTTAAGATTGATGAGTCAACAGCGGATTTAAATCGTTTAACACGGAAAGCTACCGCGTCATTAAAGAAGTGGAATACGCTGACCGTTCGGTATAATCAAACGAAAACCCGGCTGTATCGTTTGCTCGACACATCAACTCAATAAATCACACAGGTTGCAACCAAACCCTGTCCAAAAAACCTGGACAAGGCCCCGTTGCAACCTTTTTTGTGTGGTTTTTACTAAAAATGGAGGGAAATTATTCATGCATCGCTCAAAAGCAACCTTATTCGTTCTCATTGGCGCTATCAGTTATGGTGTCCTCTCAACGATCGTCAAACTCGCTTATGCAGCTGGATTTAACTCAGCAGCCGTTTCTGGGAGTCAATTTTTCTTCGGTTGGCTGATGATTTTCGGTCTTGCCTTATTTACGAAAAATCTTCGTCTCGATCTCAAGACAGCTGGTCTTCTCATGTTGATCGGTATCTCTAGTGGTACAACTGGTTATCTGTACTATCAAAGTCTTCAGACCGTATCGGCATCCGTTGCAATCATTCTCTTATTCCAATTCACTTGGATTGGTGTCATCATCGATGCGCTCGCATTCAGACGTTTACCATCTCGCGCGCATTTCCTGTCTGCGATTCTGTTGATTGGCGGAGCCATTCTTGCGAGTGCCGCTTACTCGAGTCCACTTGACTTCCGTGGAACATTATTCGGTCTTGGAGCGGCTGTCAGCTTCTCAATTTTCTTACTCGCTAGTGGACGCATCGCCAATCATTTACCCGTCATCAAGAAGAGTTTTTACATGATGACAGGCGGTCTTGCTTTCGTCATGACGATGTATCCACCGACGACGTTCTTGTCCTCTGCGAACTTCGAAAATGGACTTCTGTTATACGCGATTCCGCTCGGTCTGTTCGCGTTAATTTTACCACCGCTCTTATTTGCTGCGGGCGCGCCTCACCTCTCCCCAGCAAGCGTTTCTTTGCTTGGAGCAGCTGAACTACCGACAGCAGTCATCTGTTCCGTGTTAATTTTAGGTGAACATCTGATGAGCTCTCAATGGATTGGGATCGTCATCATCCTGATCGGAATTTTTTATCCAATCTATCGCTCGAGCAAAACAGCACCTGTTGCGAACGTACAGCAAAACGACCTTTCCTGATCTCAGGAAAGGTCGTTTTTTTACTTCTGTCGCTTCATCGCATCTGCAACGAATTCGACATCTGTGCCAATGATGATTTGAACACTTGTTGCCCCCATCTTCATGACACCTTTTGCTCCAGCCGCTTTAATCGCCGCTTCATCAATGATGCTTGGATCCTTTACTTGAAGACGTAAACGTGTCGCACAGTTGTCAATCGACGTGACATTTTCTGTTCCTTTCAATCCAGCAAAAATTTGAGCTGCTTGTTGTTCATATTTATCGTCTGAGTCCGTCAAAACGACTCCCGTGTCTGTAACGAGCGATTCATCTTCACGACCTGGTGTCTTCAGATCGAATTTTGTGATCATGAAGTAGAACAGGAAGTAGTAGACGACCGCGAACGCGAGACCAACCGGGATGATCAACAATGGTTTTTTCGCAATCCCGAAGTTCAAGGCGTAATCAATGAAACCAGCCGAGAAGGAGAAGCCATGTAAAATACCGAGTAAGTTAACGATGGCCATCGATAGACCCGTTAGTACAGCATGGATGACGTATAAAACAGGTGACAAGAACATGAACGAGAACTCAATTGGTTCCGTAATTCCTGTCAGGAAGGATGTCAGTCCAAGACCAATCATCGCTCCGGCAACGGCTTTTCGATTTTCCTTACGCGCAGCCATGACGATGGCAAAGGCTGCAGCTGGCAAGGCAAACATCATGATCGGGAAGAAGCCAGCTTGATAAATCCCCGCTGTTGGATCTCCAGCGAAGAAACGCGCAATATCCCCGTTCGCTACCGTACCATCTGCTTTTTCGTATGAACCGAAAACAAACCAAAAAATATTATTTAAAACATGGTGCAAGCCGACAGGAATCAGGAGACGGTTAAAGAATCCAAACAAAGCAGCGCCTCCTGCGCCAAGACCGACCATCCATTCACCGGCACCGTTGATACCTTGCTCGATGAACGGCCAAACATAACCAAAGATGAAAGCAAGTACGAGCATGACAGCTGAGGTAATGATTGGAACAAAACGACGGCCTCCGAAGAATGCCAACCAATCCGGTAACTTAATATTGTAGAAGCGATTGTATAGAAGACCGGCAACGATACCCGCAATGATCCCACCGAATACTGCCATATTGACGGTTGAACCGAGCGTCGCCTGGTTCGCAATCGAACCAAGTGTCGCGCCATCGACCTTGGTCGAGGAATCATTGACGATCGCCGCAATCGCATCATATTTTGCTTGAATCTGTGCACTGGAATAATCCTTGTTCATCGAGTCGACGCCATTTTTTAAGACAAGATACCCGATGGCTCCGGCAAGACCCGCTGCCCCACTCGCATCAATCGATAGACCGATTGCGACACCAATGGCAAATATCAATGGAAGGTTATCAAAAATTGCCCCTCCTGCTGCTACCATCAATGGAATATCTAGCATATCCGCCGAACCTAATCGAAGTACGATTCCGGCAGCTGGTAATACTGCGATTGGTAACATCAAAGCCTTACCAATTCGTTGTAGAAACTGCAACATCCTTTTCACCCTTTCCTGAATAAAACGATAATGACAGAACAATGTAAACGCTTTTACGTTTTTAATTATTCCATATAAATATCTAAATGACTAGACCTTTATACAAATTATTCACTATCTTTTTTATTAGTATAAAAATTCATTATAGCAAACACTAAAAACCGGACTAGAGTAATCCTCCAGTCCGGTTTTTCTATTTAATTCCCACGGTCTTAACGACGAGTTGTATCTTCAAAATTTTGTTGAACGTTTCCTACGGTTTTCTTGGCGTCACCTTTTAATTGATCTTTTTTACCTTCGCGCTCTGTCGATTTATCTCCTGTTGCTTTACCGAGTGCTTCTTTTGCTTTACCCGCTACTTTATCAACAAGACCATCTGCTTTTTTATTGAGACCACTGTCATTTGACATAACCATTACCCCCATTTAAAAAGTTTTTTTTGCGATAGTTGTATGTTCCCGTATGACTGAATTTCAAACATTTCCTGTATCCATACCGACACTCATCCAAACAAAAATAACAGTGAACATCTTGTTCACTGTTATTCGATTTGAATGTATTCATTTACTGGGCGACGGAAACGCCTAACACTTGTTCAATCCGTTCGAACGCCCAATCCAACTCTTCTTTTGTGATGACAAGCGGTGGTGCAAAGCGAATGACTGTCTCGTGTGTTTCTTTACAGAGTAAGCCTTTCTCTTTCAACGCTTCGCAATATGGTCGAGCTGCTTCTGTTAGTTCAACACCAATGAACAATCCACGACCACGTACTTCTTTGATCATCGGGTTGTTAATTTGTTTTAATTTTTCCATGAAGTACGTACCGAGTTCGAGTGAACGTTCCGGTAACTTTTCGTCTTCTAATACTTCAAGTGAAGCAATCGATACGGCACAAGCGAGTGGATTACCACCGAACGTCGAGCCGTGTGAACCTGGATTGAAGACAGAAAGGACATCTTTATTCGCGGCAACACATGAGATTGGGAATACCCCACCACCCAGTGCTTTCCCAAGAATGTACATGTCTGGTGTTACCTCGTCCCAATCAGAAGCAAACCATTTACCGGAACGACCAAGTCCAGATTGAATCTCATCCGATACGAGCAAAACATTCTGCGCACGACAAACTTCTTGTGCATCTTTTAGGAAGCCATCATACGGAATTAAAATTCCTGCTTCGCCTTGAATCGGCTCCAAGATGAATGCCGCTGTATTTTCAGTGATTGCCTGTTTTAGTGCCTCCAGATCGCCGTATGGAATCGTCTTGATTCCAGGAAGAAGCGGTCCAAATCCTCGTTGATATTCTGCCTCCGTCGACATGGAGACAGCTGTCATCGTTCGACCGTGAAAGTTTCCTTCACAAACGATGATTTCAGCATCACCTGGGATTTGTTTCACTTCATATGCCCAGCGTCGTGCTGCTTTCACTGCCGTCTCAACAGCTTCCGCACCTGTATTCATCGGTAATACCATGTCTTTACCCGTCAATTGTGCTACTTTTTCATAGAAAAAGCCCAGTTGATCATTGTGGAAGGCACGTGACGTCAAAGTGATCTTATCCGCCTGTCGTTTTAGAGCTTCGATGATTTTCGGATGACGATGTCCTTGGTTGACGGCTGAGTAAGCACTCAACATATCCATATAACGACGTCCTTCCGGATCCGTGACGAAGACACCTTCTGCTTCTGAAATGACGATCGGGAGTGGATGGTAGTTATGTGCTCCGAACTGTTCTGTCTGTTGAATGATTTTCTCTGTTTGATTCATCAAGATTCCCCCTTATAGCTCTTTAGAAAACGCTTTCAAGATCATTATAGCAGATTTTCTTGTATAATCTTCATCTAAAAAATGTATAACCTAGAGGATTGGGATGCGTAAGAATTGAATATATTGGGAAAAGACAAGACAAGTGAACCGTCATCTCTTTTCATCATAAAGGAGCGTGCGCACGTAATGGATCGTTCGACCATTGATTCCTATGAAGTCGTCATTCAAGAGTTTCCACTACCGTCTTTCATCTTAAATATCGATTTGACCATTCGTTCCTGGAACGAGTTAGCAGAACAGCATTGGGGCTGGACACAACAGGAAATCGTTGGCCAAATCGTTCCTTTACTTGACCAGGAAGATATGGCATTCAGCCATCAAATTTGGCATTCCTTTTTAGAACGCCGTCAATCGGTCCAATTGCCGAATGCCTCCTTATTCCATAAGTCTGGTACTCCCATGACCTCAACGTTGCTACTGTCTCCTCTACTTGATGAAGTAGGCAACGTCGTTGCTGCTTTCGTTTGTGGTATTCCGTCTGCTCAACAACCGATTACAACAAAACCATTATTTCAAGGTTTGATGGATTTACGTCAGGCGTTCGATCAAATCGCCAGTGTCGCTGTATTTGACGCGCGTGGTGCAATTACGTATATAAACGACCAACTCATGGATGTAACAGGTTACTGTCCTGAAATGCTTATTGGTCAGCCATGGTCCGTAATTCTCGATCAAACTAGTGCGACTGTCTCAGAAATCCGAACACAACTCCGTGAACGCAAAGCGTGGTCTGGTCGTCTTAGTCTCACTTCACATACGGGTGAACGAAAACATCTCCAAGCAACATTGATTCCGATTTATGATGCAAACGGCGTTCGTTTTCAGCATCTGTTCATCGGTAACGACATTACGGAAACAACTGTGCTTGAAGAAGAACTTGATTTTTTAGTGCATCACCATGAGATGACGCATTTATTAAATAAACGTGGATTTTTACGCGAAGGGGAAGCATTGTTCCAGTCTGCTGCATCACATGAACCCATTGCACTCATTTTGTTCGATATCGATCGTTTCAAAGTCATAAACGATTCGTTTGGAACACATGTCGGGGATCAACTCCTTCAAGCAATGGCAACACGGCTTTTGGAACATACGACGGGTGTCCTTTCTTTTCATCCGACGAGTGATTTATTCGGTGTCCTATTACCTGCACCCTCGAGTAATCTACTCTTTCAATATGCTCGAAAATTACAACAAGCGTTACAACGTCCTTATTACATTAACGGTCATTCACTCATCGTTTCTTGCACATTCGGTATCACCGTCTATCCGTCTGAAGCGAAAACACTTGAAGATTTATACCGCCGCTCTGAAACTGCTCTCTATGCGGGAAAATCAATTGGTACGGGAACGATTCAGTACTTAACACACGAGATGGACACACAATTCACACGTAAAATCCAACTCGAACGTTCTCTCTTCACAGCACTCGAAGATCAGTCGCTCTACCTTGCTTATCAACCGATCATCGAGCTTCAATCACAAGCCGTCAAAGGATTCGAAGCGTTATTACGCTGGAATCATACGGCGCTCGGAAATATTCCGCCGGATGAGTTCATTCCACTCGCCGAAGAAGCTTCTCTAATCACACCAATCAACAACTGGGTCATCATCGAAGCATGCGAACAGCTCGCGAAGTGGCAACAAACGATTGACCCTGAATTGACGATGGCGATCAACATTTCACCGCACCAATTCCAAAGTGACTCCTTTATTCGAACGTTGCAACATATCGTAACGGAGCGACTCGTTTCGCCATCTTCCGTCACGCTCGAGATGACAGAGAATATTGCTATCTTACAGACACAACGAACCGTCGAACGCATGCACCTCATTAAGTCACTCGGTTTCCGCTTATCGATTGATGATTTTGGAACAGGCTACTCTTCTTTACAGTATCTCAGTGCGTTTCCAATTGATGAATTAAAAATCGATAAAGTGTTTATTGATGGACTAGCAAAGAACGATCATGCTTTGCTGGATTCTATCATTCAACTGGGTCGCAATCTAGAGTTGAACCTCGTCGCTGAGGGTGTTGAGACAGAACATGCCTTGACTTACTTGAAAATGACAGATTGCCAGTACATGCAAGGGTTCATTTTCTCTGAACCACTGTCCGTACAGGATGTCGAAAAACGATTCTCAACCCCTTAATAAAAAAAGAAGTCACGGTGGAAAAGCATCCACCACGACTTCTTTTTTCATATCGTTTTTTACAATTACAATTGAATTTCTCCTACGACCATTCCGTAAACAGCCACTCCGGCTAAGATAACAAGAATCATGCTAGCAATCCACTCATAACGTGACATGCCTGTCCGTTGCTGTTCTCGTTCTGCTAACGCATATGCTAAAATGCCTGGCGCATAAACTAATGCCGCAATGACGATGTACCAAACGCCCGACGCATAGACGAGCCAAATAGAGTACGCGGATGCGATGACCGAGAAGAGTAACATTTTTCGATTCCGCTCTTCCCGCGAAGTCCGGATGCTGTACAAGGCTGATAACAGATACGGTAAGAGCGCACAAATCCCTGCAATACTTGATAGAACGAGATACGTCTGTGCAGAGAATAGCGCAATCCCAGCAACAATCTGTGTGGCGATCTGTGTAATCAGTAGTGCTCCGACTGGTGCCCCTTTTCGATTCGTCTTAGCGAATGCTTTCGGGAACGCACCATCTTTCGCAACCAAATATGAAATCTCTGATGCTAAAATCGTCCATCCAAGAAGCGCTCCGGATAGAGAGATGATTAAACCAATCATGATGATCGTCGCGCCGACTGGTCCGATTGCTGCCTCTAATACATACGCCATCGTCGGTTCCTTTAATCCAGCCAGTTTTTCTTGACTAAGGACGCCAAGTGATAAGACAGAAATTAAGATATAGATGACTAAAACACCAACGAGTCCTGTTACCGTCGCTTTTCCGACATCACTTCGATTTTTAGCACGACTCGATAAAACGACTGCCCCTTCAATTCCAACAAACGCCCAAAGCGTGACGAGCATCGTTCCCTTTACTTGATCGAAGATTGAACCGAGTTCTGTCCCATCTCCCCAGATGTCTAAATTGAACGTTTTGATATTAAAGGCGATCCCAACCAATAGAATGAAAATTAAGATTGGAACGAGCTTTGCAATCGTTGTAATCAGATTGACGAGGGTCGCTTCCTTGATCCCGCTTGAGACAAGCCAGAATAATCCCCAAATGACGACCATACTCATTAAAAGAAGGAATATCCGATTTTCTGCCGCGAAAATCGGGAAGAAATAACTAATCGCATTGAAGACGAGCGTGATGTTCGCAACCGTTCCAATCCATGCAGATACCCAGTATCCCCAAGCACTGTTGAAACCGACGAAACGTCCGAACCCTTCACGTGCATAGGCATAAATACCACCTTCAAGTTCGGGTTTACTGTTTGCAAGGTGCTGAAAGACGAGCGCGAGCATGATCATTCCAATTCCTGTGATACTCCAGCCGATGAGAATAGGTCCTGCACTTGCACTTTGGGCCATTGCACCGGGAAGGTTAAAGGCACCTCCACCGACCATCGAACCGATGACCATTGCTGCGAGAGCAAAGAAGCCGATTTTTTGCTGATTCATGATGAGACACTTCCTTTTTCCGTATATCTATTACATCTTACGTATATTCATTCGAAAGACACAAAAGTCATTATAACAAATCACCTTTTAAAGTAAAGAAAGGATTTGAGACGAATGAACTGGATTCATGTATTTCAGCTCGAGGACCTCTTCAAACTCCTAATAGCTGCTGCCCTTGGAATTTTCATGGGATTCGAGCGTGAAATAAAAAATAAACCGGTCGGTATACGCACTAGCCTCGTAATTACCCTCATCAGCTGTCTTTTAACCATCGTATCGATCAAATCCGTTTCACTCTATCACGATATGGCGACGAATGTTCAAATGGATCCGATGCGCCTTGTCGCACAAATCATTGCCGGAATCGGCTTCATTGGTGCTGGTGTCATTTTGCGTCGCCCTCACGATATCGTCAGTGGATTGACGACGGCCGCCATTATATGGAGTTCAAGTGGAATTGGAATTGCTGTCGGTGCAGGATTTATATGGGAATCAGTTTTTCTTGTTTTGTTTTTGTTCTTCTTATTAGAGGGGTTGACTCGAGGAATGCGCCGTATTAATAACAGTCGGTTCGAAGCGAACGTCCTTGTCGCACACTTGCTCCTTCCTGCTGATCTGGATCCATCTGAAATCATCTTCGCTCTTGAACGAAAAGGTGTTCATATTACGAATATGCGCATGCGAGGAGATCCGGTTCGATTGACATTACGAATGTATTCCCCGCATAAACTGACCATATTCCTACTTTATGACTATTTAAAATCACTCGGAATTAAGGATATAGACCTTGATCAGTGAGAATTATCTGAAAATTTATGTTGCATTTTTAATCACTTTCACTTAAATTAACAATATGTTCACATTTTTCTGAAATATTTAACTCTAACTCTCGGGGGGTCATCGTTCCATGAATAAAACATCGAAAATTGCGTTTGCTGGACTATCTAGCATCGCACTACTTGCTGTCGCTGCATGCGGGCAAGGAAATGATGAAAACACAAGCGGATCTGATTCAAAAAACAAGAAAAAGGAAGTCACGCTCGTTTCGACGACAGATGTACCTCAGCTTGATCCGACGAAAACGACGGACTCGACTTCCATCATTGTTACGAACAACGTCTTTGAAGGACTTTATCGACTTGATGGTGATAACAAGCCGACACCTGGAATCGCAGAAAGTGTCGAAGTATCAAAAGATAAAAAGACATATACGTTTAAATTGCGTAAAGATGCGAAGTGGTCGGATGGATCAGCCGTCACAGCAGATGATTTCATCTATGCTTGGAAGCGTGCACTTGATCCAAAGACAGCCGCAGAATACGCATACATTTTACAGGACTTGAAAAATGCCAATAAAATTATGGCAGGCAAAGCTGAACTCGATGAACTCGGTGTCAAGAAAATCGATGATCAGACACTTGAAGTACAACTCGAAGCTCCAGCACCTTACTTCCTTGGTTTGACGAGTTTTCCGACTTACTTACCATTAAAGCAATCATTCGTTGAAGATAAAGGCGATAAGTTCGCGACAAGTGTGGACACTATGGTCTTCAACGGACCTTTTGTCCTCGATAAGTGGCAAGCGAACGCGGGTTGGACATATAAGAAAAACCCGGATTACTGGGATAAAGCAAACGTCAAGATGGATCAGATCAACGTTAAAGTCGTTAAGGAAATCTCGACTGGCGTCAACCTCTTTGAAGCAAAAGAAGTCGACTTCGCACCGATTACATCTGAATTCGTTTCACAATATGAAAAATCAGAGGATTACAAGACACGTCCAGATGCTCGGATCAACTTCCTCCGCTTTAACCAAAAGAATAAAGCATTGAAAAACAAGAACATCCGAAAAGCGCTCGCACTTGGTTTTGAGAAACAAGGGATTACGGACGTCATCCTAAACGATGGATCAAAACCAGCAAACTTCATCGTTGCGAAAGACTTCACGTTCACACCGGATGGTGAGGATTTCCGAGCGAAATATCCGGATCTTCAAAGCTATGATGCCGATGCAGCGAAAAAAGCTTGGGATGCTGGATTGAAAGAACTTGGTGTCAAAACAGTCGAACTCAGCATGCTCTCACGGGATGAAGATGCATTCAAGAAAGTCTCTGAATACTTAAAAGGTGATCTAGAGAAACATCTTCCTGGTTTGACGATCAATATCAAACAACAACCGTTCAAGAACTTCCTCGACCTCGAATCGAAGGGCGATTATGATATCTCTGCAGCTGGATGGGGACCTGACTATCAGGATCCAATGACGTTCCTCGATATGTGGTTGACAGGCGGAAGCTTCAACCGGATGGAATACTCGAACAAAAAATTCGATGATCTCATCAAAGGGGCAAAACAACAAGCAGATGAAGCGAAACGTTGGTCTGATATGCAAGAAGCTGAAAAAATCTTGCTAACCGATGACTACGCGATCGCGCCGATCTATCAAAAAGGTGAAGCGTACTTGCAACGGACAAACATTGATAAATTATACCGTCACCCATTCGGTGCCGATATGAGCTTTAAATGGATGGAAATCAAGTAAACGAGGACCTGACGCACACATCGAATTCTTTAATCAACAAGTAGTGGACCTCGTCCGCTACTTGTTTTTGATTTCCTGAAGATATCTCTAAAAACAACAAAGACCCCTTCTGACGGAGCCATCGGGGGTCTTTACTGTGCGATTTGTTTATAAAAAGCGATTTCTTCATCTTGTCCTTCTTCCACTGCTCGGAAGAATTCAGCAAAATAGGCGTACAAAACGGTGCGTTCTTCATACGTCGGTCTGGCTTGACGAATAACGGAGAATGCAAGGTTTCGCAATTGACGTTTCGTTCGCCGATGTGTCGGAAGTGCATAAAATTGACGCGTGAATGAACGATAGACGTCCGCAATCAAGACTTCATGTCCTTCAAAATATGATTTATCCATAAATATAGTCCCCTTTCCACTTTAGTGATCCTATTCTTTTCTACGACTCTTTTAAATAAAGAGTTTCAAAGAAAGTGAGATTTCTCACAAATGATATAGACCTTACTATAACAAGCTTTCCAAAATGATTCAACATCCAAACTATTAAGTTTCATTAAGAATATTTAGACCTTTTGTAAAGTATCTTTCTTTGATTTTAGATCATCTATTTCTAATAAAAAACGGTCTGAGTCCCGGAAAGAGACTCAGACTCGCGATGGACTTTAGTTTGCTTGTACTGAAATATGCTGGAAGTGTTTCACATCGAATAAACCACTGTCGGTCAACTTCAATTCCGGAATGACCGGTAAGCAAAGGAACGACATCGTCAAATAAGGATTAAAGGACCGATCCGCTTCTAATACATCAAGTGCATCGTTTAATGCTTCGAGTGTATCCCCGACTTCTTGGAAAGGACGATTCGTCATCAGCCCAGCGATTTCGAGCGGTAACTCTGCAAGCACGTCTTGCCCATTAACAGCAATGACACCCCCACCCGCTTGAACAAGACGTTCTGCAGCGAGTTGCATCTCTTCGTCTGATGCCCCAACGATGACGAGATTATGTGAATCATGGGCAACGGTCGCAGCAATCGCTCCACGCTTCATCTTAAATCCTTTGACGATCCCAACTGCTGAGAACGATGTCCCGTGATGACGCTCAATGACAGCAATTTTTAAGAGATCCTCCTCTGGCACAGGAACGAAATGCCCTTCTTGAAGTGGAACGTCGAGAATTAAGTGCTCGGTGACGATGCTTTTCGGAATGACTCCGATGACATGCGCACGTGCTGATTCGAGTGGAAGGGCGAATACTTCTGGTGTGATCGGTTTTGTATTCAAGGTTCCACGTAATGACTCCGGCACATGAGCACGGCGAACGGGTCGAATCGTTTTCCCTGCTCGTGCGACACAATTCCCTTGAATATAAACCTCATCAATCACGACGTTATCGGCATCCGATAACAAGACGAAGTCCGCCCGGCGTCCTGGTACGATGGCTCCCCGATCGTCTAGACGATACGCGTTCGTCGCGTGCAACGATGCCATCGCATACGCTGTTTCGCGTTTAATCCCATGACGAATCGCATAGCGAATATTATAATCAATCGTACCTTCGCGTAATGTATCGTCCAAATGTTTATCATCCGTACAGAAGAGAAATCTGCTGGCATTACTCTCTGTCACGGCATCGAGTACTTCCTTCAAGTTTCGGGCTGCTGACCCTTCCCGTACTTCGACATACAGACCACGCCGTGCTCGTGCAATTGCATCTTCCTTACTGACGGATTCATGATCCGTCCGAATTCCAGCGACACCATAAATGTTGATTTCGCGTGGTCCGAGTCCTGCAGCATGTCCATCGACAAGTTTCCCTGCGTCTTCAATCTGTTTAATTTTTTGTAACATGTCGCGATCGGCTCGTTCGACAGCCGGATAATCCATGACTTCCCCTAAACCATGGACACCCGGATGATTGACGAATGGCGCAAGTGCCGCAGCATCAAGTGATGCCCCCGCATGTTCAAACGAAGTCGCCGGAACACAGCTCGGTAACATCATGCGCACGTCAAGGGCGAGATCTTCTGCATCATCTAGCATGAAGGACAAACCTTCTGCGCCTTTGACGTTCGCAATCTCATGTGGATCCGCGATGATCGTCGTGACGCCTAGTGGTAAAATCGCCTGCTCATACTCACTTGGTGGTACCATCGATGATTCGATATGGACATGGGCATCAACAAAACTTGGAGCGATGAACAGACTCGTTCCCGGACGATTCTCGACTCCTTCATACCCCTCTCCGACAGCAGCAATAAAGCCTGAATCAATCGCTACATCTGCCGTATACGTCTCACGTGTCATGACATCGATGACTGAAATGTTCTGATAGACGACAGCTGCTTTCTCTTTTTTTGCAGCAATCGCAATCAATCGTTCACGTACTGTTTGTTCCATCCTGTCTCCTCCTGGTGTAAGCGTATTTTCACTATCTTACAATTAGTTTGGAAGCTGTTGCAATTTATTTTTTGTAACGTCAAGATGAAAGAGTATGAATTTAATGCCTGAGGGGGAAAAACGCATGAAATATCGTGTCGGTTCACTTATTCCAAACATCGATCCATCCGTTTATTTAGCGGATGGATCAAAGGTCATCGGAGAGGTCACGATCGGAAAAGACTCATCCGTCTGGTTCAATACAGTCATCCGGGGAGATGAAGGTCCGATCCAAATCGGAGAACGCGTCAACATTCAAGATGGTTCGATGATTCATCAGTATGAAGGGTTTCCGACTATCATTGAAGATGAAGTCACGATTGGTCATATGGCAATGATTCATGGAGGTATCATTCGAAAAGGAGCTTTGATTGGAATGTCGGCAACGATCCTTGATGAAGCCGAAATTGGAGAAGGTGCATTCGTTGCTGCCGGAAGTCTTGTTCCGCCAAAAATGAAGGTGCCTGCAGGGACAATGGTTATGGGGGTTCCTGCAAAAATCGTCCGCGATATCAGCGACCATGATCGATTCATCATGGAACGGACAGTTCGAAAATATGTGAAACGAGGGCAGCAATATGCCGATAGTTGTGAAGCCATTACAGAGGATTTGACAAGTTTGTGAAAACGTTTACAAAGTTCACAGGTTCTTAATACCTCCCCTCTTCCGTCTTTACAATTCTTTCGTACACTAGAGGTGCAAGAGATGAATCAAGACACAGAGAGGGGATTTTTATATGATTCCAGTATATGAAGAACGTATTATGTCTGATTTATTTTCATCTACGAGTAACCCAAGCTATGGTTTGCCGACATTACCTGAATTTGAAACAGATTGGTTGACAGCTGAGGTTCAAGTACGTATCGTTAAAGATGCCGAGCACCGCCTTGGAACATTAAACCGAGAGGAAGAACGTGTATGATTCAGCAACGCACTGTTCGCGCTTGGCTCGCTAGTCGCATCAAAAAATAATTTAATCACTTGATTACGTATTTTCCAAAACGATATAGCGCGTCAGCGCGCATACAAAAAGAGCCGAAGCGGATTCCCGCCTCGGCTCTATCTGTTTATTTAGAAATCAATCCTTCTTTAATCAAGAAATCACGCGCGACTTTTTCAGGACGCTGCTTCTCAACATCTGCTTTGTAGTTCAGTTCTTGCATTTTTTCATCCGTGATTTTATCCTTCAATGTGTTGAGGACTTTTTTCAGCTCTGGATGTTCTTTAAGGGTTTCTTGACGAACAAGTGGTACCGCATAGTAGGGTGGGAAGAACTCTTTATCATCTTTAAGTACAGTCAAATCAAATTTCTTCAAAAGACCGTCTGTTGAAAAACTATCGATGACATTCGTTCGACCGTTCGTCAATGCTGTATAGCGAAGTCCTCCATCAACTGGTTGTACATCTTTGAACTTCATATCCGGATACTTCTTCTTTAGACCAAGATAACCATCTTCACGGTTCGCGAATTCAATCGTTGAACCGAGAATCAAGCGATCACTGACTTTTGACATGTCCGACACTGTCTTCAAGTCGTACTTCTTAATGTCTTCTTTTGTCATGGCAAGAGCATACGTATTGTTGAAGCCGATCGGATCTAGGACATCGACCTGACTTTTTTCGGGAATCATCTTCCCGACTTTTGCATAGACCGTTTTCGGATCCGTCTCGACTTCCTGCTTGAGCACGTCGATCAACAATGTCCCTGTGTACTCGACATACGCGTCAATCTCCCCTTTTTCAAGCGCCCCGTAAGCGACCTTCGTCCCCCCGAGATTTAATTGACGTTCGACTTGTAGATCCGTTTTATCTTCGATTAAATCCGCTAACATATTTCCAAGAATCAACTGTTCCGTAAAGTTCTTCGATCCGATGACGATCTTATCTTCCTTGAGGAAAGAATAAGCGACTGTACCACCAACCAATAGGAAGACGATGCTTGCGATTGCGATCTTGCGTCCCGCTGACATCGCTTTACGGCGCTTCCGTGCCTTGTTTTTAATTCGACCATCTGCGAGCGGAATACCGTTCGGCGCCACCGAATATTCAATCCGGCTGACGACGAAGTCGATGATAAGCGCTAAGATACCAGCTGGAATCGCTCCGGCGAGAATCTGGTTATTATCAACCGTTTGAATACCTGAAAAGACAAGGTAACCAAGACCACCGGCACCGATGAATGCTGAAATCGTCATTAAACCAACCGCTGTGACGGCTGAAATCCGAATCCCTGCCATCATGATCGGTAAGGCAAGCGGAATCTGGACCTTACTGAGGATTTGACGATCCGTCAAACCAATTCCTTTTGCTGCTTCAAGCGTATCTCCCGGAATACTCGATAGACCTGTGTACGTATTTTTGACGATCGGCAAGAGTGAATAGAGCACGACCATGATGATCGCTGGTGTCGATCCGATACCGATGAACGGAATCAAGAAACCGAGTAAAGCAAGACTCGGGACGGCTTGCACGACGCTCGTCAGCGCGAGGACCGGCTTCGCGAACTTTTGATAACGCGTGATTAAAATCCCGATCGGAATCCCAAGGACGACGGCGATGACGACGGCAAAGACCGTCAGCTGTAAGTGCTCCAGTAATAAGTCACCGATTTGATCGGTATTATTTTTTACATAATCAAAGAAACCGTTCATTGGACTTCCTCCTCATGAATGAATTGCTCACTCAAGACGGAAAGT
This sequence comes from Exiguobacterium sp. UBA7533, assembly GCF_002479335.1. Taxonomy (NCBI): domain Bacteria; kingdom Bacillati; phylum Bacillota; class Bacilli; order Caryophanales; genus Exiguobacterium; species Exiguobacterium sp. UBA7533. The sequence goes on from NZ_DLMP01000011.1 coordinate 165,620, forward strand.
AAGCTACTACGTGTGATTAATCCTCTTAGTTTTCCTGTTGCATCTGTTACCGGCAGATAACCTGTCTCTTCCTGATTCATGACTTCAAGGACATCAAGTAACGAATCGTGTTCATTGACGGCAATGATTTCGCCCTCCATTACTTCTTCAATTCGTTGGCTCTTATCCGGGATCGTTTGGATGTTCTTTAACTTAATCAGCCCTTGTAAAACGCGGTCACGATCAGTGATCAATAGACTGTCGACTTTTCGCCCACGCATGATCTCAATTCCCTGTAGCAATGTACGTTTGCCACTGATTGAAACTGGATCCTCAATCATGATATCTTCTGCCTTAATGAATTCTGGACTACTCCAAATTTTATTTTTTCCGATGAACGATTCGACATATTCATCTTTTGGATGACGCAGGATTTCTTCTGGAGTATCGAACTGAACGATTTCCCCGTCACGCATGATACATATCCGATCCGCTAACTTGATCGCTTCATCCATATCATGAGTGACGAAAACAATCGTCTTTTTCACTTCCTCTTGTAAGTTGAAAAGCTCTTCCTGCAAATCATTACGAGTAACGGGATCGAGAGCACTGAACGGCTCATCCATCAGGATGACATCAGGATCATTCATCAGAGCACGCGCGAAACCGACACGTTGCTGCTGTCCGCCACTGAGTTCGCTCGGATAACGATCAATAAATTGTCTCGGATCAAGCCCGACCATCGTTAATAGTTGTTCTGTCCGCTGATCCATCTCATCGTGATCTTTCCCCTCAAGTCCAGCAATCAATTGAATGTTTTCCCGGACCGTCATATGAGGGAACAGACCAGTTTGCTGAATGACATATCCCATATGGCGTCTTAATTCGATCGTATCCGTCTTCATGATATCCTTCCCATTGACCAAAATCGTGCCTGAAGAAGGTTCGATCAATCGATTGATCATTTTAAGTGATGTCGTTTTCCCACAACCACTTGGTCCGATAAAAACAACGAGTTCACCCTTTTGAATCTCGAGCGATAAGCCTTTTAAGACGACATTTTCCTTAAACTGCTTGCCGACGTTTTTGAATTCGATCATTCCTTCTCACTCCTTTTTACTATTTCCATATATTATGGTTTCCCAAAAAGATTATGGTTTAAACAAATTTCCATCAAATCAGTTTTATTTCTTTGAAAAAGGGGAAATTCTTAGTTCTTTTTTTAAAAATAAAGGGAATACCTAAATAAAGAGTACTGATAAAGCATGTTTTGATGAAGGAGGCCCTTAACGATGAACATCAAGAAACCCACCATCATGATGATCGGATTGCTTCTCCTAACCCCACTTTCAATTCCCTCACAGGTCGATGCAGCGAGTTCTACGTTTGTCACAAAAGGAACGACGACCAAAAAAGTCGTCGCATTGACATTTGATGACGGTTCAGACGGAACGAACATTGCCAAAATATTAAGTGTCTTAAAAAGTAATCAAGTGAAAGCTACTTTCTTTTTAACAGGCAGTGGTGCAAACAACCATCCTCAATCGATTAAAAACATCACAACCGCCTCTCCAACACATCAAATCGGCAATCACTCGTATTCACATCCGGATTTCACGACTTTATCAGCAAGCCAAATGACAAGTGAATTATCCCGGACGGAGTCGCTCATCCGATCCTTGACCGGAAAAACGACGAAACCGATTTTTCGGGCGCCGTTCGGTGCGAGTAACAGTAAGGTATTGAGTGTCGTCGGAGCGGCTGGTTATACGAAAACGATTCAATGGAATATCGATTCGACGGATTGGAAAGGCATCTCTTCAACAGCCATCTTGGATCGTGTAATACCAAAAGTCGTTCCTGGATCAATCATCCTCATGCACACTGGGGCTGGTGCGAAAGGAACACCAACCGCCCTGCCGACGATGATTTCGAAATTAAAAGCAAAAGGCTATTCGTTCGTCACGATTTCAGAACTGTTGCGTTCTACGACCCCAACCGGTACGACGTATACGGTCAAAGCGGGCGATACACTCTATTCGATTGCCCGTAAATACAATGTCTCGGTCTCTGCCCTCGCGAGTGCGAACAACATCACAAATTGGAGTCTACTCAATGTCGGTCAAGTCTTAAAAATCCCGACAACGACGTATACGGTTAAAGCGGGTGATACACTTTACTCGATCGCGACACGTTACGGTGTCACCGTCACAGCATTAATGCAGGCGAACGGCATCACAAATCCGAATCTCTTACTCGTTGGACAAGTCTTGAAAATCCCAAAATGAATATACTGATCACAGCACAAAAAAACGATTCCTCTCTAGTCGCGAGAAGAATCGTCACATGTATGAAAAAACCGGCGAAATTGCGCCGGTTTTTTTGTCGTCAATCGCTTGACCCCTCACCTCTTATGACTCTGAACGGACCCCATTGATTCCAAGATCACACTGAACTAAGTCCGCATATGTTTGTCGACGGACGACTTCGCGGGATTCCCCGTCCCGAACGAAGACGAGTGCCGGACGTAAGAATTGATTGTAGTTGCTTGCCATCGAGAAGTTATACGCTCCCGTTCCAAATACAGCGAGGGTATCGCCACTCTTTGGCGTAACTAACTGCGCTTTTTCAGCGACGAGATCACCTGATTCACAAGCTGCTCCAACGACAGTCATTTCGGTCGTTTCGCCACTCATCCGGTTAGCGATGACGGTTTCATAAACCGCTCCGTAAAGTGCGGGACGAATGTTATCCGTCATTCCACCGTCCACCGAAAGATATGTCCGGACGCCTTCGATCTCTTTGATTGCCCCAACTGTATAAAGTGTCGTCCCTGCATTCGCAACGACCCAGCGTCCTGGTTCGATACCGATTCGCGGACGTTCGATGCCAAGTCGTGCCGTTTCCGTCTCAATGACATCCATGACGCGTGCGATCGTCGCTTCAAAATCAAGTGGCTGGTCGTCCTGCGTATAGGCAATTCCGAACCCACCTCCAACGTTGACTTCGCTGACTGTGAAATCATGTTGTACACGAATTGTTTCGACGAAGCCCATCATCGTCCGAGCCGTCTGTTCGAACAGCGACGGATCTTGGATTTGCGAACCGACATGACAATGGATGCCAAGTAACGATAGATGTTCTGATGCTAAAATCGCTTCGATTGCGTCCAAGTAATCTGACGCATGTGTCGAGAAACCGAATTTCGTATCGACACCACCTGTCTGAATTTTCGCATGCGCTCCACCGATGACTTGTGGCACGATCCGAATCAAGACATGAACCGTTCGACCAGCTTGTGCCGCAATCGCTTCCAGTTGTGCAATCTCTGCAAAGTGATCGATGACGATTCGTCCGACACCTTCTACGACAGCATACTGAAGATCAGCCGTTGATTTATTCGAACCATGGAAATAAATTCGTTCTGCTGGAACGCCCGATTGACGGGCGATGAAGAGTTCCCCGCCCGTGACGACGTCAATTCCAAGACCATGACGTACGACTTGTTCATACACCGCACTGACAGTCAATGCTTTAGAAGCGAAGGAAGCATACGTATTCGGATACTTATCAAGGAAGTGTTCCCGGACGGTCGCCAGTCGATCCGTCAGCTCCCGTTCTGCCATCACGTACAATGGTGTTCCGTACTGTGCTGCAAGATCGGTCGCTGCGACACCATCGATGTGCAACGTGTTGTTTTCTTCTGTCAGGTATTGACTTCCATACATAATAAGTTCCTCCTTATAGATACTGATGCGTCAAACGCCAAGACCGGGCACACATCTGCTCTGAATTGTTCGCTGCTCCTGTCCGAGTAATATCGTCAATTTCAACGCCATCCCCGTATAGCACGACCTCGTCTCCGACCTCAACCGTCCCATCGACAGCGACGAACGTATGACTCATGAATAATTTATTGATGACCGGATAAGGTTTTTCTTTAATATGAACAGGCAGAGCGGCACGCCCACGGACGACACCGTCTCCATAGCCGACTGGTAAGATGGCAATCCGCATCGGTTCTGTACTCGTAAAGTTCGTCCCGTACCCAACGTGTTCACCCGGTCCGATTTCGCGAATTTCAACGACCTCCGTCGTCATCCGGAGCGAAGGAACGAGCCAGTCCATCTTTTCAATCGGTGAATAGCCGAATAAGAAGATTCCAGGGCGGACATAATTACAAAATGCGAGACGCGGATCGTGTTTGACGATCGTCGCACTGTTTTCCGAGTGCATATACGTAAACGTATGGCGCTTTCGTAACACATCGGCAATGGCGACGAAACGTTCGACTTGTCCATCGTGATCCGCATCCGGCTCATCGGCAAGCGGAAAATGTGTATATAAACCTGTTAAAGCGAGCGAATCTGCTTGCGCAAGCGCAAGAACAGCTTCCGCCTCTTGAAGCGAACTGACACCAAAACGATTCATCCCGACGTTGATCTTCAAATGTAACTCGATTCCTTGCAGCTGTTTACTGTTTAGGGCGAGCCATTCTAGCGATGAGACACCGAGTGCAATTCCGAAACGTCGTGCTGTTTCAAAATCCTCCGTCGGATTCATCACCAGTACATAACTGTCTGAAAAATTCGTTTTGATTTCAATGGCTTCATACAACTCGGCGACAGCAAAGTGCTGAACATCAGACGCCGTCAGCGTTTCGACCATCTCGAGCATGCCTAAGTTGTACGCATTGTTCTTGACCACGGCAAAAATATGTTTACGTGATCGAGCGAAGACCGATGCGACGTTCTGTCGCACCGCCTTCCGATCGATCGTGACGAGTGTACGCGTCGTCATTCTGCGACAGCTGGTGTCACATACGTCAACCAATCCGCATATTGCGGCAATTGACCTGTGACGGCTTGACGGTAAAGATCGAGCAACTCATCTGCGACGTTCCGTGTTCCGCCGTTGATGGAGATATGATCGATTTCACCGACACTCGTGATTTCAGCAGCTGTTCCTGTTAAGAAAATCTCATCTGCGACATATAACTCATCGCGTCCGATGTGACGTTCGACGACAGGATAGCCTTGATCTTGTGCCAAACGGATGATGACTTGGCGTGTGATACCGTCGAGTACTGAACAATCAAGTGACGGTGTATGAATCGTTCCGTTTTTAAGAAGGAAAAGATTCGCAACACTCGCTTCACTAACGTTTCCGTTCATGTCGAGCGCGATTGCTTCATCAAATCCATCACGGATGGCTTCACCTTTTAAGAGTTGTGAGTTCATATAGTTGGCAGCCGCTTTCGCTTGCATCGGCATCATCGTTGATGAGACGCGGCGGTATGATGCGACTTTGGCACGGATGCCAGCACCTTTATCGAAGTATTCCCCAAGCTCCCAGCAAGAGATACCGACATGAACTGTCGTATCTTTCGCCATCAATGCTTGCCATGGCGTACCGAGGAACACGAATGGACGGATATAACAAGATTCGAATCCGTTTTTCGCAACTAGATCAATCGTCGCCTGGACGAGTTCATCAACCGTATACGGAATTGTGACGTGGTAATAGGCGCAACTACGGAAAAGACGTTCAATATGTTCCTTCAATTGGAAAATCGCCGGTCCGTCCGGTGTCGCGTAGGCACGAATTCCTTCAAAGAATCCACTACCATAGTGAATCGCATGTGACATGACGCTCGTGTTCGCATCTTTCGGATCATGAAAGACTCCATCTAACCAAATTACTTCTCCATACTGTGTATCCACTGCCATGTGTTTTCCTCCTCTTCGACGTCAATCAGAGTGAACGTAAATCATCCACCAATTGCGTCTTCTCTTCTGTTTTCGCATCTTTCTGTTTGATGACACGTGCAGGTGTTCCGGCAACGACGCTTCCAGCAGGTACGTCTTCTGTGACGACACTACCGGCAGCGACGACGGCATCTTTACCGACTTTGACGCCTTCGAGAATGACTGCATTCGCACCAATCAAGACACCGTCTTCAATGATGACAGGTGTTTTTGAAGGTGGTTCGAGGACACCCGCGACCACGGCACCTGCGCCAACATGAACGTTTTTCCCGATCGTCCCACGTGCACCGACGACAGCGTTCATATCAATCATTGTACCATCTCCGATCGATGCACCGATATTGATGATCGCACCCATCATAACGACCGCGTTGTCACCAATGACGACATGATCACGAATCCATGAACCTGGTTCGATTCGCGCATTCAAATGACGTGTATCAAGCATAGGTACCGCACTGTTGCGACGGTCATACTCCACATGAACATCCGTGATGCGATCTGAATACTTTTCTAAGAAAGTAGCCGCAAGTCCTGCATCTGCGAAGAAAATTTTTGATTCATCTGATCCGAACGCTGTAGCACCTTCGATCGTCAAGCCCGCCAAATCGCCGTTGACATAAAGTTTTACCGGTGTTTGTTTTTTTGCATCTTTAATGAATTTAGCAATTTCGTAAGCATCAGTGAGTAACATGTGAATCCTCCTGTGTGTAGAGCGTCTCTAACGTATAGAGTCCCGCTGTTTTTTGAATGAGTGCTTCAGCTGCTTTGATCGCACCAGAAGCAAATACTTTTTTCGATAGCGCTGTATGTTTGATTTCAATCAACTCGTCGACACCTGCGAATAAGACTTCGTGTTCTCCGAAGATCGTTCCACCGCGCATCGCATGCATCCCGATCTCGTTCGTCTCCCGCTTTTGCCGCGTCTGTGACCGGTCATACACAGGTGTGACGTCACGTGCCGTCTGAATCGTTTGCAGTAACAACTCGGCCGTCCCACTTGGAGCATCGACTTTTTGATTATGATGTTTCTCAAGCAATTCGATGTCATACGCCCCTGCCAGTGGCACCAGTGTCTTCAGTAGTTGCTGCACCATTGCGATACCATACGACATGTTATACGACTGGAAGATCGGAATTTCTTTTGCAGCGTTCTTGATGGACGCAAGCTCCGCTTCAGAAAAACCAGTCGTCGCGATAACGAGTGGCGTCTTTGTCGCCAGCCCGTATGCGAGTAGATCCGGTAGCAAACTCGGATGCGAGAAGTCGATGATCGCATCGACCGTTTCTGACATCTCCGTCAGCTCGGCATATGAAGCGATTGTATCGGATGACTTCGTCCGGTCAACGATCGCAACGACACTTTGCGCTGCTAGTTCGACGACGTATTGTCCTGTCGCCCCATAACCGTGTAACGCGAGTCTCATCGAACCACTCCTTTGTAAGCACGCATTGTTTCAAGTAAATGGGCATGACCCACTTCCGATTGACGGACGAGTGGCAAGCGCGGTGCACCGACAGCAAAGCCAAGTTCTTCAAGCGATGCTTTAACTGGAATCGGATTGACGTCACTGAACAAAGCACCGATGACTGGTAACAAGTCTGCCTGAATCCGGCGGGCCGTGGCGAGATCTTGCGCGAGTAACGCTTCAGCAAGTGCTTGTGTCTCTGCTGGATACGGATTTGAAAGAACCGAGATAACCCCCTGTGCCCCCCATGCCATGTAAGGTAGGATTTGATCATCATTTCCACAGAAGACCGCGAAGTCTTCCGGAATCGCCGCCATCAGTTCACCCATGAAGCTGACGTCTCCACTCGCTTCTTTAAACGCCTGGATCCGAGGATGACGTGCCAATGTCACCGCTGTTTCGACGGCAATCGCAACACCAGTCCGTGACGGGACGTTGTACAGCATGATTGGTAATTGTGTAGCATCAGCAACTGCCGTGAAGTGTGCGATGAGACCAGCTTGTGATGTTTTATTGTAATAAGGCGTCACAAGCATCGCTGCGTCCGCACCGAGGCGTTCTGCGAGTAATGTTTTCTCGATCGTTACTGCCGTGTTGTTCGAACCCGTTCCTGCAATGATGGGTACTCGTCCTGCCGTGACCTGAACGGCAGTCGTCAGTAGTTGTTCGAATTCCGTATTCGTCAATGTCGAGCCTTCTCCTGTCGTCCCTCCGACGACAAGTGCCTGAATCCCTGCTGCGAGTTGTTGCTCGATCAAGCGTTCGAATACATGTAAATCCAACTCGCCTGCTTCATTAAATGGTGTGACGAGTGCTGTACCTGCTCCTTTGAACATGAAGAACTCCTCCTTTTTTATGAATGAATCGACTGTTCGATCGCTTGGCGTGCAACTTGTACGGCGTTCGACGCAGCACCTTTTCGGATGTTGTCAGCTACACACCAAAGATGGAACGTGTTCGCGAGACTATCATCTTGTCGAATCCGACCGACGTAGACGTCGTCCGTCCCACTCGCATCGAGTGGCATCGGATAGCGTGTATTCGCGACATCATCGACGAGGACGACGCCGGGTGCGTTTTTAAGTGCTTCACGGATTGTTGCAACCGTCGTCGGTTGTGTAAACGTGACATTGATTGCAACCGAGTGAGAGTTCGTGACCGGAACCCGGACACACGTCGCACTGACAGGCAATGCTGGAAGATTGAAGATTTTTCGTGTTTCATCAATCATCTTCTGTTCCTCTTTCGTATAGCCGTTCTCAAGGAACACATCGATATGCGGCAAGATGTTATCGTGAATCGGATGCGGATAATTGACAGGTTCTTCTCCGCGCGCCCCACGCGCCAAGTCCTCGATCCCTTTTTGACCAGAACCCGATACTGCCTGATACGTCGTGTAATTGATCCGTTCGAATCCCAGTGACTGGAGCGGTGCTAAGGCGACGACGGATTGAATCGTCGAACAGTTCGGATTCGCGATTAAGCGATCCATCGCTTGAATTGCTTGTGGATTAACTTCTGGTACGACGAGTGGAATCGTCTCCTGCATCCGGAAGGCACTTGAGTTATCGACGACGAGTGTTCCATTTTCAGCTAGTAAAGGGGCATATTGTTCACTGATCGTTCCGCCCGCTGCGAACAGCGCGACATCGATACCGTCTTCCGTAATGTTCGGTGTCAACGCTTGAATCGTGATGTCTTCTCCTTTGAACTGTACCGTGTTCCCTGCTGAACGAGCAGAAGCATAGGCGGATAAGCGGCTGACCGGGAAATCCAGTTCTGCGAGTACTTGTAACATTTTTTGACCGACGGCGCCGGTTGCTCCAATGACGGCTACATGATACATGCTGTTTTCCTCCTTATAACTCGAACGCGTTTGCAATCGCTGCAACCGTCCGTTCAATATCTGCTTGTGCAATCGTATACGAGATGCTGATTTCTGATGTCGTGACTTGATAGAACGGGATGTTCTCTGCTCGGAAGATCGCGAACAACTTTGAGGCAACACCTGTCGCATCCCGCATCCCGATTCCGACGACAGACAACTTCGCGTGCTGATCGTGGCGATCGACCTTGACTGTCGTGAAGCGATCCATAATATCTTTCAATGCTTCGTCGAGGAACTCTTCCTCGTCGAGTGGACAAGAGAACGATAAGAAGATGTCACTGTCGAACGTCGTTTGACTGATCATGTCGATATTGACGTGACGGTTCGATAAGAGTTCGAAGATATCGGCTACTGCTGCATTCGTTTGCGGTACGTGTTTGATTGATACCGTCAAGACGTTCTTCGTGACACTGACACTCGTCACCGCTTTTTGTTCCATTGTTTCCGTCGCTTCCATGATCCATGTTCCCCTTTTCGATTCAAGTGTTTTCCCGACGAAGATGTGTACGCCGTATTTTTTTCCTAGTTCGACACTTCGCATTTCCATGACCTTCGACCCGAGGGCGCTCATTTCCATCATCTCATCATACGAGATATGTGGAATCGGTTGAGCGGCGGCATGGATTCGCGGATCAGCTGTATAGACACCGTCGACATCGGTATAGATTTCGCACCGTTTATCAAGGACTGCCGCAAGGGCAACTGCCGTTGTATCCGACCCACCTCGTCCGAGTGTCGTCACGTCACCAAGTTCGTTGACACCTTGGAATCCGGCGACGATGACGACATCGTACGTTTCGAGTTTTTGTCGTAACAGATCTCCATCGATCTGTTTGATCTTACTTTTCGTATGCACGCCCATCGTGCTGATTCCTGCTTGAGCGCCTGTTTGCGATAACGCTTTGACACCGAGCGAGTTGAGGGCGATGCTGAGTAATGAAATCGTCTGTTCTTCTCCGATGGCAAGCAGTCGATCGAGTTCTCTTCGCTCGGGGCGATCCGTGATGGCTTGCGCCTGAGCGATCAAAGAATCTGTCATCTTGCCCATCGCCGAAACGACGACGACGAGTTTTTCACCTTCGGCTGCGCGACTCTTCAAATAATTCGCAATAGACTGAATCTGTTCGACAGTCGCAACCGAGCTTCCACCAAATTTAAGTACAGTTGTCACAATCCTATCTCCTTTGTCCCGATACAGAAAAAAACGACGGGCCGGTAGGAGCGTTCCTACGGCCCGTCGTTATCACGATCGGACAAACGAAGACAAAGTCATTCGTTCTTTTACGTAAGATAGCGCTCCGAAACATCGGTTTCGGCAGTACAACGGATCTTAACCGTTGTACCAGCAAATAAGAAGAAGCATCTTCTCGTTCACTTCGGCGGACTTCCCCTTTCACATCATTCAGCATGCTTGCCTTCAAGAATGATGCTACTCATGTCATCCGCGCCTCTATCTGTCGGTTGTTAGTTACAGTTATAGCAGACATCTTTTGTTAAATCCAGTCATTTGACTGATTTTTTTCAAAATTCGTCAATTCGCAAGATGCTGTTTCGCGAGTTCGAGTTGCTCCGAAACGGCAGCAAACCCTGTACCGCCGTAGCTTGTCCGGCGTGCCACTGCTTGAACCGGATCGAGGAGCGGATAGACGTCTTCTGTGATATCAGGATGGAACGTTTGATACGTCTCGAGATTCAAGTCCTTCAGGAAACAACCGTTCTGCACACAGTAAAGGACGGCTTTCCCTACGATTTCATGCGCTTCCCGGAACGGTATGCCTTTCGTTACAAGGTAGTCGGCGAGTTCCGTTGCATTCGAGAAGTCTTGCATTGTCGCCTTCTTGAGCGCTTCGGTCTTAAACGTCGCGGATTCAATCATTCCGGTGAAGATTTGAACGGACTTGAGAACGGTATCTGCTGTATCGAAGACCCCTTCCTTATCCTCTTGCATGTCTTTGTTGTAAGCGAGTGGTAATGCCTTCATCGTCGTCAAGAAGCCCATCAGGTTGCCGTAGACGCGACCTGTTTTTCCACGAATCAATTCAGCAAAATCAGGGTTTTTCTTTTGTGGCATCATGCTTGAGCCTGTCGAGAAGGCGTCAGACAACTCGATGAAGCCGAATTCTTGCGACGCCCAGATGATGATTTCTTCACAAAAACGTGAGAGATGCATCATGACGGTCGAGGCGATTCCGAGATATTCAATGACAAAGTCGCGGTCGGAGACAGCATCGAGACTGTTCGGATAGACCGACTCAAAACCGAGCAACTCGGCAGAACGGAAACGGTCGATCGGGAACGTGGTCCCCGCGAGCGCGCCTGCCCCGAGTGGTGATTTCCGAATTCGTTTTTGATTGTCCGTCAACCGTTCGACATCACGTTCGAACATCCAGAAATAAGCGAGCAAGTGATGCGCAAGCGAGATTGGTTGTGCCCGTTGCAAATGCGTATACCCCGGCATAACCGTCTCGATATGTTGCTCAGCTTGTTCCGTAATGACCGATTGGAGCTCGCGTAATGCCGTCGTCAACGCTTCGACATGCTGCTCCATCCATAGATGTAAATCGGTTGCGACTTGATCGTTTCGGCTCCGTGCCGTATGCAGTTTCCCTGCAACTGGACCGATCTGTTCCGTCAACAAACGCTCAAGATTCATATGAATGTCTTCGTCCGCTAATGTGTAGGAATGGTCCTTTAACGTCGCTTCGAGTTGCTTTAATCCTTGCTGGATTTGTGTCCACTCATCTTGAGCGAGAATCCCTTGTTCAAATAACATCTGTGCATGTGCGAGACTGCCTTTCAAATCAACGCTTGCTAATTTTTGATCGAACGTGATTGATGCTCCGAAGGCTTCCGCTTGAGCGGAAGCACTTTCCGTAAAACGTCCACCCCAGAGTTTGGTCATTTCGTTACACCCGCCTGACGATGTACACTCGCATGCGTTGAAACGGCAAGACCGTGTAATTTGATGAAGCCTTTTGCTGCTTCATGATCGAATGCATCTTCTTTCGTGTACGTCGCAAGTTTCTCATCATAAAGCGAGACAGCCGACTGACGACCTGTAACAGTTGCATTTCCTTTGAACAGTTTAACGCGAACTTCTCCTGTAACGTCCTGTTGTGTTGCCGTCAAGAAAGCTTTCAAGCCTTTCGTCAATGGCGCATGGAAGAGACCGTTGTAGATTGTTTCTGCGTATTGTTTGCTGAGTAATGGTTTGAAATGCGCGACGTCCTTCGTCAATGTAATCGTCTCGAGTGCAGCGTGCGCTTTGAGTAAAACAGTTGCGCCTGGGCACTCATAGACTTCCCGCGATTTGATACCGACGAGACGGTTCTCGACGTGGTCGATCCGTCCGACCCCATGTGCTCCAGCGATGATATTCAGTTCCGTAATCAGTTTCGCTAATGGATACGTCGTCCCGTTGATAGAAACTGGAACACCTGCTTCAAAGCCGATAATGACTTCTTCTGCCTGATCCGGAGCGTCTTCTGGTGCTACCGTCAACGCATATGCGTCTTGTGGTGGTTCTGTCCATGGATTTTCTAGGACGCCACATTCATTACTCCGTCCCCAAAGGTTCATGTCAATCGAGTATGGGCTATCGAGGTTGATCGGGATTGGCACATTGTTTTCTTTCGCGTAGGCGATCTCTTCTTCCCGTGACCATTTCCATTCCCGAACCGGTGCGATGACTTCGAGTGACGGATCAAGTGCCGCGACCGAAACTTCGAACCGGACCTGGTCATTCCCTTTTCCGGTACATCCATGTGCGACCGCCGTTGCACCATATTCATGCGCGACTTCGACGAGTTTTTCTGCGATCAACGGACGCGAAAGCGCTGAGATCAACGGATAGGCATTTTCGTAATGGGCGCCATATTGAAGTGCTGGCAAGACAAAGTCTTGTGCGAATTCTTCTTTGACATCGAGAACGATTGATTCGATCGCACCGACGAGGAGTGCTTTTTCCTTGATGACGGATAAATCTTTTCCTTCTCCGACATCCATGCATAAGGCAATGACATCATAGTCCTTGCTCAACCATTTGATGGCTACTGATGTATCGAGTCCCCCAGAGTACGCTAAGATTAATTTTTGTTTTGACATGTATAATTCCCTCCTGGTTTTTAATTCATTTGTCTGTATAAAAATTCATTATGAATTATATATATACATAGAAAACAAAAAAAAGAAACCCTTTTTGCAGGATTTCTTTCAAAATAACTTACATTTTCTTCTCCATCGTCCGGTGTGGAATGCCCGCATCGTCGAATTCATCGGAGACGATCGTATAACCAAGACCTTGATAAAACGGGATGGCTTGGACTTGTGCACCGAGTGTCAGCAGTTGTTTTCCTTCACGTCGCGCGATACGTTCCATCGCCTGCATCAACTCACCACCGTATCCTTTTCCTCGGGCTGTCGACAGCGTCGCCACACGCTCCACCTTCATCCGTTGGTCGTCATATGGTCGTGTGCGACCCGTTGCAACCGGTCGACTCTGTTCATCGAGGACAAGCAGATGAATCGCTGTTTCATCATGTGTATCGTATTCAAGATGACGTGGTACGCCTTGTTCCTCGACGAAGACACGCTCCCGGATCATCCGAACGGCTTGATGTTGTTCTGCTGTACGTACTTGAATGACTGTCATAACTGATATTCCTCCCGTAATCGATCGACATATGCCATCGCATCATCCCGATTCGTAAATTGTGCTTGTGCCTGAACCGCACTTCCTCCACCTCGTCCATTGAATGCTTGGACATGCGCTTTAGCGAACTTCCCGAGATGGGGTTCCCCTGGACTACTCATCAGTAACTTGTTTGTCGTCCCATTCCAGACGACGCCGACGCGTCCCGCTTCTTGGATCGCTTTAGCGAGTTGCTCGGATGCTTTGATTTCTTCATTCAGATGTTCAAACATCAGAATACCTTCTTGTTGTTCTAAAGCTTGAGCGAGCGTGAATGTTGCAAGTTGTTCCTGGGCGTGTTCGACCTGTTTCGTTAAGCGTTTCTGTTCTTCTTGTAACGCTTGAACGGCTTCTAGCATTTGAACCGGCTTGACTGACAAAGCTTGCGCCGCTTCCCTCAAGGCGTGACGTTCTGACTGAACAAGTTGGTATGCCCGTTCCTTTGCGACATAGGATAGACGAATGTTCCCACGAATCCGTTCGACCCCAGTAAAGAGAATCAACTCGAGCTGTGCCGTCGAATCGAGATGCGTCCCACCACAGGCACTATAATCAAGTGTGCCGATTTGAACGACACGAATTCGTCCTTCGACTTGTGGTGTTTTTCGTAATGGTAGACGTAGGACTTCCTCCTCGTCATATTCAGTCGCCGTGATCGGTAATCCTTGTTCAATCACATGTCGTAATCGTCGATCCAGCTGTTCTTGTTGAATAGTTGTCCATTCAGGTGTCTCGATATCAAGCGTCGAAACCTCACTTCCCGTCCGAAAACTAAGCGTTTTGATGTTCGATTCATCGTGTAAGATCGCAGAGATGACGTGTTGTGCCGTATGTTGCGCCGCATGATCAATTCGGACTGCATCATCTATGATCCCGGTGACGTCTCCTGTGAGCGGATTCGCCAGTTGATGCCAGACGACACCGTCTTCGATTTGAACGTCAAGGACAGGTTGGTTGTTCAATGTTCCACGATCCGCTGGCTGTCCACCGCTCTCCGGATAAAAGTAACTTTTCTCTAAAGCAACCCAATAGCCGTCTACTTGTTTTGTCGCACGAAGGGATGTCTGAAAGGTTCGGACATCGGATTCTATTTGTTCGGGGCGCATGCCTCGACCACCTTTCTCTGTCAGTTTCACTCTGTATTATGCCATATTTCATCCAGAACCGTTTGTCGGCTTGCCTTTTTCCTAGTACACTAGACGAAAGACTACCGATCGCGAAGGGACGAAATGCCGTGATTCAGCACATCAATAAAAATTCACCACTCCCCATTTACTATCAAATTGAAGCTGCCTTAAAACAACAAATCGAAAGCGGCGTCCTTCAACCTGGAGACTTGATTCCGTCCGAGCGCGAATTCGCCGAGGCCCACCAAATTAGCCGAATGACGGTTCGTCAAGCCATTTCAAACTTGGTCAACGCTGGTTACTTGATTCGTCAAAAAGGACGAGGAACATTCGTCGCGAATAAAAAAATCGTCATGCAACTTTCCGGTTTGACGAGTTTCTCGGAAGAGATGGAACATCTTGGACTAGAACCGACGAGTGCGCTCCTCTCCTATCAAATCATCGACGCGTCGATGACGATCGCAAATAAGCTCCGGATTCGTGAAGGCGCATCCGTATATGAATTGAAGCGTTTACGTATTGCTGATGAGCAAGCTCTTGCTCTTGAGACTGTCTACATCCCAGAGCAACTCCTGCCTGGACTCGATCAAGACGTCGCGACCGCATCACTTTATGCATTTGCTGAAGCGAGTGGATTAAACCTCGGACGTGCGAGTCAAACGTTTGAATCACGTCTCGCGACAAAGGAAGAAGCGAGTCACCTTGGCTTGTCGACCGCTTCGCCTGTCTTATCCGTCGAGCAACTGACGTATCTCGCGACGGAACAACCGTTTGAATACGTCATCTCTGCTTACCGAGGAGATCGATATACCTTCACTGTCGAAATGGAACGCCAACGTTGAAAAACCCCTCGAACCGCCGTACTGTGACGGTGATTCGAGGGGTTTTCGTGTATAGATTACTGCGCAGGGATCGTTTCTGTCTCTGGTGCTTGTTCTGTCGTATCTTGTACAGCATCCGTTTCATCTGCGATCGGCTTGACTTCTTGACCTTGCATCGCTTTCGCTAAGTTGCTCTTCACTTGTTCCAGTTGATTCGGATCGAGGTGGTATTCCCATTTCCCGCTAATGCCGATATAGCCTTCTCCAGCGAGCTGATACTCCGTTGTGTCACGGAGTGCTGCAGTGAAATCTGCTAAGCGTGTGTAATCATTCGGTCCTAAGTTTGTTTCAACATTATCACCCACGGCATCCAAAATATCACGGTATGCACTGAGCGAACGGAAACTTGCCGCTTCTTTTGCGACCGCTTGAATGACTTGCATCTGTTTTTGTCCGCGACCGATATCACCGAGCGGATCATCATGACGGTTCCGGACATAGGCCAGTGCCTGTTCCCCCGTCAAATGTTGCTTTCCTTTATCAACGGTGATGGTACCCGCTTTACGTTTTGAATCTTGTTCTTTAAACGCATACCGTACATCGATATTGACACCATCTAATGCATCAATCAATTGAACGAATCCTTGGAAATTAACTTTGATGACGTGATCGATTTGAATCCCGAGTAGGTTTTCTGTCGTTTCACGTGCTAATTTAATGCCGTTGTAGGAATTCGATTTATCCATCGAACCGAAGTAAAGGGCATGTGTGATCTTATCTTGCTCAACAGCTGTCTTGCCGTACGGGATGTCATATTTCGAATAATCGATGTTCACGAGTGAATCACGTGGGATACTCGTCAACACTAATTGTTCCGTCTTTTTGTTCAAAATTCCGACGATCATGACGTCTGAACGAGCTGGTTCATGACGTTCCTTGCTTTTTTTCGTTTCATCCGTTCCGAGAATCAAGAATGATTCAGACGGAACATCATCATATTTAGAGCTCACTTTTGAGCCGGGAATCTTAATCTGCGTCTTTGCCAATGTTTCTTGCGTTTTGATAAAAACAGCTCCAGCATAACCAGAACCGATGATTGTGACGAGCAGGACGAGTGCAGCGACGACTTTCATGAACATCTTGCCAGCACTTGGCTGTCTCTTTCGTGCGGATCGCGTTTCCATCATGTAAACCCTCATTTTCATGTAAATTTTCCGTAAAGTTCGCTAATCTCCATTATCCGGACATTTAATGAAATGTCAATTTACGTTTCGATTAAAGAAACCGCACAGAATAGTTGCATCTAAAATAATTCCGGTATCGTAGCACTTTGCCTGATTAGCATGAATGCTACCAGCATGTCGTCTTTCGTTATTTCCTCACCTATCTCACGTTAAAATATAAAATCGCATGAGACCGGGCTTTATTCCCTTCTTTCATGAACCACAAAAAAGGTACAAAGCCAATTGATGGGGTGGCTCTGTACCTTGTAATTCATTCGTGTTTCTCCATCATGCTTTCATGAAATTCAAATAAGCAGCCCGCCCTGTACGTTTAGCGTCATCTGACAATAAAGAGGCGGCCTCTTCGTCGAGGATCACCATAACATCGGCATGGCGTTTGAGCACGGTCGCCGGACAATCCGTCGTCGCGACCCCTTCCATCATATCGCGTACGGCTTCTGCCTTTCGTTCGCTTGAAGCGACGAGAAGGATTTTTTTTGCTTCCATGATCGTACCGATTCCCATCGTGATCGCTTTCGTCGGCACTTCCTCCAATCGATCAAAGAAACGTTGATTCGCTTCTCGCGTCGATTCCGTCAATTCCGTCACGTGTGTCTTCGCATCGAACGGCGTACCTGGTTCATTGAAAGCGATGTGTCCATTCGCTCCGATTCCGAGCAATTGGATATCGATTCCTCGCTTGCGCACGAGCGCCTCGTATCGTTCACTTTCTTTAACCGGATCTTCCGTATTCCCGATTGGTACGAAAGACTCCTTGAAACGTACATCATTAAACAAGTGTTCTTGCATGAACGTATGGTAGCTTTGTGGATGTTCTGGGCTAAGACCGACATATTCATCTAGATTGACCGTCGTCACATGTCTGCAGTCAAGCGAGTCCTTCCGCCATTCCTCATACACACCGACCGGTGAACTGCCCGTCGCAAGCCCTATTGTTAATCCTTCCGGATGACGTTCAATTTCCTGTTTCAAAAATTGATACGCCACATGCGCTAATTCTTCTCCTTTTTCTACAATCATCCATTTCATGAGGTAGACTCCTTTCCGTTCGTGATCCGGTATCGCGTACCACGATGAATCGTTTCTTGAATGTGTAATCCCTCGTCGAGCAACACAATATCCGCATCCTTACCGACCGAGAGACTTCCCTTTTGTGTCAACTGAAGCTCTTTTGCCGCATTGACCGATGTCATACGAACCGCTTCTTCGAGCGTACAACCTGTATAGGCGATGATGTTTCGTAAAGCGGCGTCCATCGTCAAAATACTTCCGGCTAAACTACCATTCTCAAGGCGTGCCGCACCGTCTCGAACGAATACAGCTTGTCCCCCTAACTCGTATTCACCTTCTGCGAGTCCTTTGGCGCGCATCGCATCCGTGATGACGATCAATCGATCTGCACCCTTCATCCGGTAGGCGAAGTCCACCATTTCCGGTGCACTATGAATCCCGTCCGGAATGATCTCGGCATAGACTTCCGGTGTCAGGAGACAGTACCCGACTGTTCCCGGTTCCCGGTGATGCAGCGCACGCATTTGATTGTAGAGATGAGTACCATGGGTGACATGACCAGCTTGGTTTTGGGTATACGTCGCATCCGTATGGCCGGCAGACGGAATCGCACCCGTTAATCGCACTGCCTCCTCGAATGCACGCGCTCCCGGGCGTTCTGGGGCATAGGTCACGAGTTTGATCGTATTGCCAGACGCTTCCTGCCATTTCAGGAACTGTTCGACATCGGGTTCAACGATATATTCGCGCGGTTGCGCACCAGCATAATCCGGGTTGATAAACGGTCCTTCGAGATGAACACCGACGATCGTCGTGTCCTCTTCCTCAACGACTGTTCGCACCGTCTCGAGCGCTCGTGTGATGTCTGCCCAATCTTGGGTGATCGTCGTCGCTAAAAAGGACGTCACGCCTTCTTGTAACATCTGTCGACTGAAATGATGCAACCTTTCGGCATCTCCATCCATGACATCGACATCATATCCCCCATGAATGTGCACATCGATCATTCCAGGAATGAGTGATTGATGGTGCGCATCGATCGTCTCTTCTCCTGCGATTTCCTCAAATTCCGACATTGTTCCAATCGCCTCGATGGTTCGGTCAAAGCGAATGAACCCGTCTTCAATCGTCTGCTCTCCCGTGTAAATCCGGGCATTGATGATCACTGTCATCTGGCATCACCCTTTCTCTATCCGTTCCATGACTTGCTTTCGTATTTAGTATAACGTGATTATTTCTAGTTGTATAGACCTTTATACATTTGAACTGAAATTGCAAAAGGGCGATCCCGTTTGTCATTAGACAAAGGGTCGCCCTTTGTATACCCGTCTACTGCCATCTTCATGCGTCAGTCGATCAGGGTAATAAAATTCGGTCTTTCTTTCGAGAAATCAGACGCGTCGCTTTTAAGATTGCTATCGGTAACGATTGCCGCTTTCGGTAAGCAAGGTAGCGCCCTTCCCATTTTGGATCGTATTTTTCTTTGTATCGTCGTAGACCCGTGAAACTATACATGTAACGAATATTATTGAAGACATCTGCCGCCACACGTTCTTGCCAGAAGGACGTTTCATCCTCGCCAACGGACGAGAGTGGCGCCATTCCCATGTTGAATGTCCGGTAGCCTTCTTCTTTCGCATATTCGAATAGCCGAATGAACATCGCATCCATAATCCCGTTCGGTCCGTCCGGTCGAAAACGCATCAAGTCAATCGATAGGACTCCCTCTTGGTAAGCAGGCATGAACGTCATGAATCCAATCAACCGTCCTTCCGCTTCACGCATGATGCCGATTGGTGCTCGATTTAAGTAAGGTTTGTGGAAGTAACCGAGTGAGAAGCCTTTTTCAGACTTCCCACCTAACCATTCATCCGAGACCTCTTGCAGTTCTGCTAACAATGTATCCGAAAAAGGTGGCTCGATCACTTCAAACGTCATACCTTCTCGTTCAAAGCGATTTTTAATCGAGCGAAGTCCAGCTCGTTTTTTTCCTGATACGGTGAAAGACGGAATATCGACGATCGCTTCTTCGCCGAGTTTGAAGAAGTTGAAGCCGAAATCATGATACAGCGACATGTTTTGTGCTTGAATCTGATAGATGTTCGGAATGTATCCGAGATCTTCGACACGGCGCAGGAAGGAGGCGATGACTTGTGAATGCTCCTTTGGATCTCCACTTGGATCACCGAGTACCATGATCCGGTTGCCAGTCTGACTAAACTGAATGAACGAACGACCTGTTTCGGAAAAGAAGAAGCGCTTATCTCCGAGAAACGCCAAATGGCTCAAATAATTGCCACCCTGTTCACGTAATACCGTTTCGATTTTTTCAGCATCAAACTGCTCCCCGAGCACCGGTTGATTAAATGTGTTAAACAAGCGTATGAAAACTAATCCATAAACGAGCGCAAAGATGGATGAGCTTGCGGCAAACATGAAAATCTCATGCGACGGATACACTTCTGTTCCGTCTGCCGACCCGAGTGTATAAAAAGCGTATCCGAAAAAGACGAACCCGCCAATGTACAACAGACCAACGAACGCAACCCGGATGAAACGCGACGTCGTAATCAGTGTCCGTTCCCGATGAAACGCGTTACGAGACATCAGTAACAATCCGAGGACGACGACGACGGCAAGGAAGGAAATCAAGTTAAATCCACGAAGTGCCATCCCGACCAGCGCGAAGAACGATGCGCCATACATCATATACAAGGAACGCTTCGTTCGACGATAGAGCGCCGTCGATAAGAGGACAAATAATAGTCCGCCCATCAAAAAGAAACTGTTTGCGAGCAACAACGCTTCATGGGGCAATTTAGATTCCAGATATTCATATTGTGTCGAGACCGGTGGCAAAATCGCTAGCCCCCAGATCGTGATACCCGCGACAAGCGTAATCAACGCTAAGGTGAAGTGACGAATTTTACTGAGGAATCGCAATTGCAAGCGCCAAATGACACCCCCGACCTCAACCGACGGACCAACAATGGGTTTATCTTCGATCATCTTGACGACTGGACCACTAAACTCTCGAGCCGAGAAGACGACACCGATTAAGAAGGGAATCAAGTAATAAACGAGACGATAAATCAATAATCCCGTCAAGACGATGCCTTCCTCGACTCCGGCACGCTGCATACCGATCAAAAAGACTAAGTCGAATGAACCGAATCCGCCAGGTACCATCGAAATCAAACCGGCTGTCGCAGCGATGATGAAGACACCGATCACTTTTGCAAAACTGACGTCTGTTCCGAGTGCTGCCAAAATGAGATAGACGACGACACCGGCACTAAACCACTCCGCAAACGATACAACGGAGTATAAGGCAATCGATTTCGGATGAATGCTGCTGTTCCCACGTCGAAACGAGAACAATAGATAGAGCGGGAAGAATAAGGCAACACCGATGATGACAGGCCATAACCATTTCTTCATTTCAAGCACTTCAAACGCTGGGAAGACGTGCAAGAGGGATAACGTCGATAAGATTGACAAACCGCTAATCAATGTCGGCGCCATCCAACCGATCGCTTTCAACAGGCGTCCGCCTTCAACGAATGGTCGATACAGGGCGGACCGGATGGCCACCCCTGCGAGACCTCCGAAACCGATGATGCCATTAAAGGAGTTCGCAATCCAGGACGCTCGGAAAATCAATCCGACTGGTGCTTTTGCTTCTAGCGAGCGCAACAAAAAGAAGTCATAAAAGAACATCGTCGAGACTGCCACGAGACCTGCGAGAATCAACAGGATGAACTGCCAAGATGGTACTTGGCGGATTGCTTGAATCGATTCCTTTAGAGACAAACTGCGTAATTCATTTTGTCCTTGATAAAAAATGAATCCGATCAAGACGATCGGCAAGATGATCTTCGCAATCGTCATGAGCCGTTGTTTTGAGAATTTCAAGATGCCAGCCTCCTTGATTTACGGATTAAGTACATAAGACGAACAAGCAATAGTGTCGCTCCGACCGCAAGACCGATGATCAATCCCCACCAGTATCCATCTGGTCCAAGTGCTGTGTAGCGTTCAAGATAAAAACCTAATGGTAGTCCAATGACCCAGTAGGCTACGATCGTCAATAAGAAGGTGACGTTGACGTCTTTGAACCCACGTAGTGCACCTTGCGTTGGTGCAGCGACGGCATCTGACAATTGGAAGAATATCGCGAGAATCATAAAGTGTGCAGCTGCTTCGATGACTTTTGGGTCTCGACTATATAACGCTGCGAGTTCTTCATTCTTTAAGTACAACAGGATACCGGAAAACATGGAAACCGCAACACACATCGTCAACCCGATGCCAACATACTGAACCGCATCCTTGATCCGTTTAGCACCGACCTCGAAACCGACTGTGATTGTCAATGCGGACGCAGCGGACAACGGAATCATATAGACGAACGAGGCGAAGTTGATGGCAGCCTGATAGGCACCGATGATGACGTCGCCATACGCTCCAAGCAACAAGGTGACGGCTGAAAAAATACTGACTTCTGAAAAAATCGCGAGACCGATCGGCGCACCGAGTAGAATCAACTCCTTGATCCGCTTCATGTCCGGACGGTAAAAACGTCGGAGAACACCAAGACGCTGGAACAGCTCTCCTTTCATGACGACAGCGATGATTGCTAGACAAAGAATCCAGTACGTGATGGCAGTCGCAACTCCCGCACCGACACCACCGAGTTCCGGAAAACCGAAGTTTCCGAAAATGAATAGATAATTGAAAAGGACGTTAATGGGTAAAGAGATTAGTAGTAAGACCATCGTAATGTTCGATTTTCCTAATGAATCGATGAGTGTTCGTAAGACGAAGAAAACGAACATCGGCACGATGCCGAGCGCTAGCATCACGAGATAGTTCCGCGCGACTTCGCGCGCTTCTACCGATAACTCCATCCGCTCGAGAATCGGATTGACAGCGAGAAGTCCGATGACGACTGTCAAACCGATGATCACGACAGCGACGTACAACGCCTGCATGACGATCCGTTTGACTTCCCGCTCGCGTTTCGCTCCCATCGCTTGAGAAACGAGCGGCGCGACGGCAAGTAGAATACCGGTCAATCCTGTGTAAACAGGTGCCCATAGACTCGCTCCGACACCGACTCCTGCTAAATCAGCAGAGCCATATCGACCGGCCATGACCGTATCAAAAAAACTGATTAAATAAAACGCGACTTGCGTTACGAGAATTGGAAAGAAGATTTTCATGAATTGTTTCATCTTTCCTGAGAACGTAACTGTTTCTAACATGTTTCCACCACATTTCAGGAGGAGTCCTCCTTAATTTTAAAACGCATCATTCTTGAACTCTTACGAAATCAATCCAAGGAGGGATTCATCTCATGAACCATCGAGATACTGAAAAGCTAACTTTTGAACTACTCGAGACCTGGTCTACCTTCAATCATTATGCCAAAGAATCACAAACGTTTGAAAATCCGGAAGATATCCATCAAGCCCGGATTCGCTTGCGGAAACTGATCACGTTCGCTCGATTGGTCGAGTTGACGGAAGAACCCGTCTATTTGATTTGGAAGCGTCTGATGCACGCCTTCGGTGAAGTGCGCGATCTCGACGTACAGCTCGAAGCGACTTCGAAAAAAACAGAAATCGACCAATTGTTCGCAAACCATGTCGCCTTACAACTCCAAGGAAAACGTTCGACCTTGATTGAGACGATGCATCTCTTGATCTCAAATGAACTAGATCGATCCGTCCGTCGATTTTTAGCGAGTCCGATGACAAAACGCCTCAAGCGGATGTCAGAAAAAGAACTGATTCATGCCGCGGAGAAACGCTATGAGAAAAAACGTGAACAATTTGAAAAAGTACAACTAAAGGATGGTCCAAAACGTATCGAACGGATGCATGAGTTGCGGCTTGCGACGAAAGCGTACCGCTATACGGTCGAGTACTTGCGTCCCTATACGAATCAACCGAAGTCCGCTGTCGATCGTCTAAAAACTACCCAGACGCAACTCGGACATATCAATGACACGTATCAGCGACTGGAAAGATGGCGGTCATTCGAGGTTCCGACTGCTTATCAAGCAGAGCGCTTGCATCAGATCAAACGCTTAGAGGATGAACTGCGTAACGCACTCGATCAAGTTGAGATCGCTCACGGGTGACGTTGAACAAGTAGTTCAAGCATCTTTGTTCCGGCAATCGAATTGCCTTTCGCGTCAAGGGAAGGACCAAACACACCGATTCCGAGATCAGCCATATCGAAATCACTTCTACCACAGGCAACGACCGCACCGGAAACACCACTTTTTCCAGGAAGTCCGACTTGGACAGAAAATTCTCCAGATGCATCATACATGCCACATGTCGTCATGATGGCCCGGATGATTCGTGCGTTACGTCGCGAGATGACTTGACGCCCGGATGGCGTTTTTCCAGATGTACTTAAAATTTTCCCCATCATGGCAAGTCCTTTACAGTTCGTCAAAATCGCACATTGTTTCGTGTAGACGTCGATGATCTCTTCGACGTTGCCTTCGATGACGCCGTGATAGCGCATGAAGTAGAGCAACGCTCGGTTCAAATCTGTCGTTTCGAATTCTGATTCAGCGACATCTGCGTCATATTTTACCATTTCTACTTTAATATCCAATAGTTTTGCGATGAATTGACGCAATTGCAGTAATTTATCCGCAGCATCCGTTCCCGGCAACATGCTGGTCACTGCTAGTGCTCCTGCATTGATCATTGGATTGAGCGGTTTTGTCGGAATCGTCTCTTCAAGTTTCGCAATCGAATTGAACGCATCACCCGTCGGTTCCATCCCAACTTTCGAAAAGACATAATCTTCTCCGAATGTCTCGAGGACGAATGCCAGTGTAATGATCTTCGACACACTCTGTAATGTAAACATCGTGTCCGCATCACCTGCCGAAACGAACGTCCCGTCGGCATTACAGACAGCGATACCAAGTTGGGTCGGATCAACTTTCGCAAGCTCTGGGATGTAACTTGCGACTTGTCCAAGCACCGTATACGGACGACACTCCTCAATCAACTCCTCGAGTTGGGCTTGTGTAACATTCATGGCGTTCCCTCTTTCTCTTTTTTTCTAGCTTATCACGCATCTGGTGGATGCGGATATGGTTCTTCCGTAAACGCTAAAAGGAGTCGACTCGTTTCAGCTGAGTCGACTCCTTTTTCTAGCATCTGCTTTATCCGTTTACGACTAGTTCACCGTCTGCTACATCGATCGCAATCTGGGAACCATCTTGAATCGCCCCACTGATCAAAGCTCGGGCAAGCTTCGTCTCAATCGTCCGTTGCATATAACGGTTGATTGGACGCGCACCGTATTGCGGTTCGAATGCTTCTTCAAAGATCAGCGTCTTCGCAGCATCCGTGACATTAATCGTAATGCCGCGTCCAGACAAGCGAGAAGTCATCTTCTCGACCGCTTTGTCGATGATTCGTTCGATCTCTGTCCGGTGGAGTGGATGGAACAAAATCGTATCATCAATCCGGTTTAAAAATTCCGGTCGGAAGTGACGCTTCAGTTCTTGGCGAACGGCTTCTTCTTCCGCCGCATCGATGACACCATCTTTTGCTGCTTCAAGCAAGATGGGCGCACCGATGTTTGATGTCATGATGACGATCGTGTTCTTGAAGTCGACGACACGTCCTTGCGCATCTGTTAACCGACCATCGTCGAGCAACTGAAGCAAGATATTGAAGACATCTCCGTGCGCTTTTTCGATCTCATCGAATAGAAGAACCGAATACGGGCTCCGTCGGACGGCTTCCGTCAATTGACCGCCTTCTTCATAACCAACGTATCCTGGAGGCGCACCGACGAGACGGGAGACATTGTGTTTTTCCATATACTCCGACATATCGATGCGGACGATATGATCTTCACTATCAAACATCGCTGCCGCCAAGGCTTTTGCAAGTTCTGTCTTCCCGACTCCTGTCGGACCAAGGAACAAGAACGAGCCGATCGGACGATTCGGATCCTTGATACCTGCTCGCGCTCGAATGACAGCATCCGCGACGAGACGGACCGCTTCGTCTTGACCAAAGACACGCTCATGAAGCGTATCTTCAAGATAAAGTAATTTTTCGCGTTCGCCCTGCGCAAGCCGCGTCACCGGAATGCCAGTCCATTTCGAAACGATGTCGGATATCTCTTCTTCCGTCACGGCTTCTCGAACAAGTTCGTGTGAGACGTGTTCAGATGATTCCTCCGCGACTTTCAGACGTGCCTCAAGATCCGGAATTTGACCGTACTTAATTTCCGATGCCCGGTTCAAATCATAGCGCCCTTCCGCTTCTTGTAACGCCAGTTTCGCCTTCTCAAGATCCGCACGTAACTGCTGGACACTTTGCGAACTCTCTTTTTCCCGTTCCCATCGTGTCCGCAACGCACTCTCGTCTTCCCGGACAGAGCTGAGCTCTTGCTGTAAGACGGCAAGTCGTTTCCGGGATGCTTCATCCGTTTCTTTTTTTAACGCCGCTTCTTCGATTTCGAGCTGCATGACTCGGCGGACGAGCGAGTCGAGTTCAGCGGGCATCGACTCCATATCCGTCCGAATCATTGCACATGCTTCATCGACGAGATCAATCGCCTTATCCGGCATGAACCGGTCCGTGATATACCGATCGGATAACATCGCCGCCGCGACGAGCGCATTATCATGAATCCGTACACCGTGGTGAATCTCGAACCGTTCTTTTAATCCACGCAGAATGGAAATCGTATCCTCGACATCCGGTTCCGCGACGAGGACTTGTTGGAAACGACGTTCGAGCGCCGGGTCCTTTTCGATATACTTCCGATACTCATCTAGCGTCGTCGCACCGATACAGTGCAATTCTCCTCGCGCAAGCATCGGCTTGAGCATATTTCCAGCATCCATTGCGCCGTCCGTCTTCCCAGCACCGACGATTGTATGCAGCTCATCGATGAATAAGAGAATCTGTCCTTCGGCTTCCTTGACTTCATTCAGGACTGCCTGCAGGCGCTCTTCGAACTCACCCCGATACTTCGCACCAGCGACGAGCGCACTCATGTCTAAACTGAACAACTGCTTGTTTTTCAGACTCTCCGGTACATCCCCTCGAACGATCCGTTGCGCGAGTCCTTCAACGATTGCCGTTTTCCCAACACCGGGTTCTCCAATCAAGACGGGATTGTTTTTTGTCTTCCGACTCAAAATCCGGATGACACGTCGAATCTCATCATCACGACCGATGACCGGATCTGTTTTCCCGGACCGGAAATCCGCTACGAGATCACGTCCATATTTTTTCAGCACATCAAACGTCTCTTCAGGATTTTTCGTCGTCACCTTCCGATTTCCTCGCATACTGACGATCGCTTCCCGAAGTGTCTCTTCCGTTATGCCTTGACGACGTAAATATTGAGCTGCTGGACTTGATTGTTTGATCAATGCTAACAATAAGTGTTCGACGGAGACATAGTCATCCTGCATAAGACGCGCTTCCGTCTCTGCTTCCGTCAATACGTTCAGCAACGAGCCCCCGATCCGAGGCGTCGTCGCCTGGGACAAGGCAGGAAGCTTGCCGATCGCTTCGTCAATCGCTGCATTCAATGTCTCAATCCGTTGATTCAGCTTTTCAAAGACGACCCGTGCAATTCCCTCTTCTTGAGCAAGTAAGGCAAGCAATAAATGCCACTCTGTGATTTCACTATGACGACGTTGTTTCGCAATCGCTTGGGCAGAGACGATTCCCTCGTGTGCCCGATCCGTTAAACGTTCAAAATCCATCCTTGATCACTCCTTCACTGCAAGCTGACGTTCCCACTCTTCATAAAAGGCGCGGTCCATCTCAGGTAACTTGACTTCGAGTTGAACGAGTAACGCCCCACGATGACCATTCGCTTGACTCAGACCACGATTTGGAATCCGAAGTCGTGCTCCTGGTTTTGTGCCCGGTTTGACTTTCAGTTTGATGCGTTTTCCTTCGAGCGTATCCGCGACGACTTCGCCTCCAAGTACAAGTGTCGTCGGATGAACGCGGACGGTCGAGATGACGTCTTGGTCGACCCGTCGGAACTGATCGTCATCCTTCAGGTGAATCGTCACGTAAACATCTCCCGCGACACCTTGTCGGTTACGCATCGAACTTTTTCCACGTAAGCGGACTTTTTTGCCGTCATAGACATCTTTCGGTAGCGTCAACTGAATCGAACCGGTCGCAAGACGCACCGTGACTTTTTCATTCGTACTGAGATGACTGAGTGGAACCGTCAATTCAAGCTCTTCATCGGTCGACACTTCTTCCTGACTAAAGAACGAACCGAACATGTCTTCAAATCCGAACGATTGTCCAGGTCGTGTCCGTCCACCACCTCCGAACTGTCGGAACAGATCTTCATAATCTCCAGCGCCCCCAGCTCCAGCACCTGCCATCCGGTCGAAGTTACTGCCGTATCGATCGTACTGTGCTCGTTTCTCCTCATCCCCAAGCACATCGAAGGCTTCTTGGATATCCTTGAAGCGCTGGTCCGCACTCGCCTCCTTGTTGACGTCTGGATGATATTGCTTCGCCAGTTTGCGGTACGCGCGCTTGATATCTTGATTCGATGCATCCTTTGCGACACCGAGTGTTTGATAATAGTCTTTTGCCATTCGAGTTCACTTCCTTTTCCTATACTTCATTACCTTAATTATAAAAGTCACATCTTAATTGGTCAAATATAGTCAAACTTTTTTCTGACATTCTGTTCTCTTTTCACTTTACGTCCTTGCGACAAACAAGTTTCACCAGCTGAACCATGTTATACTGATAGCCAAACAGGAAATGAACGATGGGAGGATCTACAGATGGACGGTAAAACACGTAAAAATATCACACCTGGTCTTAAAGTCAGCATCGTGTTGAAACAAGATCAACGAACAGGTAAACGAACAGAAGGAATCGTTAAAGACCTTCTCACGAAATCACCGCAGCATCCGCACGGGATCAAAGTGCGATTAGAAGACGGACAAGTTGGTCGTGTTCAAGAAATTTTAAGTTAAAAAGACAATAATCGCTCGCCCTGATTCCTTTTCGGAGTCAAGACGAGCGATTTTTTCATGCTTCAGCAGTTTGTTCTAAATACCGCCACGTTGCTTCGACTAGAATACGTGCTGCGTCAAGCATCGCTGGCTCTTTAAAATCAAACTGGGGATGATGATGCGGTGGATAGGAAGCGTCCCCGGCTCCTGTAAAGAAAAATGCACCGGGTACGTGTTGCAGATAATACGCGAAGTCCTCGCCGCCCATTGTCGGTTCGATTTCAAATACATGCTTGTCTCCTAAGATTTCTCGTGCGACGGATTCGATCAATACGGTGGGTACCGCATGGTTGACGACAGCTGGATACCCTTTTTCGTATGTAAATTGATACGTCGCTCCGACCGCCTGACAGATTCCTTTGATCGTCTGCTCCATCCGCTCAATGATTTCGTCCGCTGTCGCTTCATTAAACGTTCGGACCGTTCCTGTTAATGTCGCTTGATCTGCGATGACATTAAACGTATTCCCCGCGTGCAACGTTCCGACGGTCACGACTGCCGGCTCTAGCGGATTAAGTTGACGACTGACGATCGATTGTAATTCCTTGACGATCGTTGCCCCGAGTAAGACAGCATCAATCGTCTCGTGTGGCTTCGCACCGTGCCCGCCTTTTCCATATAAGATCAGCTCGAACTTATCAGCTGCTGCCATGATCGGACCGGTTCGAATACCGACGTGTCCTTGATCGATCGTTGACCAAAGATGCGTTCCGAAGATGACATCGACCCCTTCAAGACAACCGTCGGCAATCATATCTCGCGCACCACCCGGGACGACTTCCTCCGCATGTTGATGAATCAAGACGACATTCCCCGGTAACGATTCCCGCTGTTGCATGAGCGTCTTTGCGACGGCAAGCAACGTCGCCGTATGACCGTCATGACCGCACGCATGCATCACGCCCGGAACTGTCGATCGATACGCGACCTCTTTTCCGTCAGCAATCGGTAAAGCATCGAAGTCGGCACGTAACGCGACGGTCTTCCCCGGTTTTCCTCCACGAATGTACCCGACGACACCACGTCCACCCACTCCTGTCTTGACTTCGATTCCGAGCGTTTTTAAATGTTGCGCGATATAACGCGGTGTCTCGACTTCTTGAAACGATAACTCCGGGTGCTGATGGAGATAACGACGACGCTCCACCATTTCCGGATACAACGCGTCTAGTCCGGCAGTTCGTTCTGACATGTATGTATCCCCCTTATTTTTTTTGATGCAGTGTCTTAACGCTCTCCCGCGTAAATTGGAGACGTTCGAGTGTATCTTCATAGTGTCCCGCAGAATAGGACAAGAATAAGACGTCAATCGCAAACAGTTGAGCCAGTCGTGAACTGAGTGCCGCACTACGAAGCGGCGCTTCCGGTGCGCGTGATGTCCAAAGCGCGATATCCGCTAGTTGGCTGATCCGATTGTCCCCGAAACGTGTCAGACTGATGACCTTCAGCCCTTGGATTTTCGCCAAACGGATCAACTCGACGACCTCTTCTGTCTCACCGCTGTAGGAAATCGCAAAGAAGACATCTTCTTTACGTGCATTCGCTAAGATCGTCGCAAGTAGATGCTGGTCCGTTTCTTGAATCGCTAGTTTCCCGACACGCGTCCATTTTTGAGCAGCGTCTTCAGCGACGACATGCGATGCCCCAATCCCGTAAAAATAAATCGCGCGTGCCTGATCAATCACATCAATCGCATCCGCAATCCGTTCATCATTCAACTGCTTCGCAGTATCCTGCAACGCTTGAATACTGTTACTAAGCGTTTTTTCAATCAAGTCGACGGGACGTTCATCCTTTTCGATATCGTGATACCCTTTTAAATCCGTCCGTGCTGTATCGGCAGAAATGCGCATCCGCAACTCCGGGTATCCTTTTAATCCAAGCGCGCGACAGAAGCGGACGACTGCAGCGGCACTTGTATCTGATTCCTCTGCAAGTTGGTGGATCGTCATGCGTGCAATTTGGTTCATATGCGTCAAGACATAGTCTGCGACTTTTCGTGAGGACGATGGTAGTTCCTCTCGAACTGCACCGATTTGTGAATAGATACCGCCTTTCATCTACATCTCTCCTTTATCATCTTCTTTAAAAGAACTGGCGATTCATCGCGCCGTCCCCGTTTATAGAACTGTTCTTCTTCCATTATGCTCTCTCCTACTGACTTTCGTAAATCTAAAAAATGGGAAAGTGAAACAAAATATCATTCTTCTTCCATACCCTTCCTTTCATACTCATATACTTCTATCTTCAAGCGTTCGTCATACAAAAAAGCGACATTCCGCTAAATAAGGAATGTCGCTTTATAAAGTAAATGGAGAAATCAACGAATCTTGACGATTGGTTTTTTTGTATCCGGATCGAGGAATAGCATCGCTTCCGTATCACCGTTCAAGTTCGTCACAGTGATCGTCGTCGGAATGTTTCGATTATATTCCCAGCGATTCTCAAGCAGGTACGTCACGTACTGAACGAATGCGACGAGTTCTGCTTTTCCGTAAAATTGAACGGGAATCTTCATTTCAAGCTTTTTAAGTTCATCTTCTTGATAGAAGCCTTCCCCCATCATACCAGTGTAGTTCGGGAAGTAGTCTTCTAGACGGTCTTTGAATAAATCAAATTTCGCCGCATCATCACGAACATCATTCGTTGCACGTGCTGACGGGTAGTAGTAATAGCGTTCATTGTAGTTCTTCCAATCATTCGCGCTGATTTGATTCCCGCGACCGATGAATGCAGACGAGAGATAATGACCGGAAACCGGTGAACCTTCTTTTTCCTGGAGGTAGAGGGCGACGTGAATCGGTGTCGTCTTCATACCCTGCGTCTTACGCATTTTCTTGACTAAATTGTTTGCCATCCGCTTCCCTTCAGCAACGACTTTCTTTTCATCAAGTTTAACGGTATAGGTCGGTCCATAGTTTTCATCTTGGAAAACATACTCACTATTTAAGACGAGAGCGATTGATGTACCACCGAGTTCAAGCTTCTTATCTTCTTCAAGCATGTAGTCTTGCTCTAAGATATGCGATAGAATCATAGGTGACTTTTGATTTTTTTCTTTATATGACTTACCTGACGTGTAGGCTGGGTTTAAACCTTCAGGATCGCTGACGCCATCGCCTGCTTTCCCTTTTCGTAACAACCATTTTGCGATTTGGTCGGCTTCGAGTAACTGACCTTCTTGGTAATAGTATTTTTCCGGATCAAAAAATTGTGTCGAATGACGCATCAATCCTGTTTCGATTTCATCGAGTTCAAGACGCGAACTGACACGCTTTTGTGTCATTCCACGTGCGACGCTTGGACGAAACGGTAAGACCGTCCGGTAATACGAATCCGTCGTATCAATGGCTGGACTGACGACGGCTTGGACTTCCTTACCTTGTTCACTTTCAGTAATGACTTCTTTTGTATCGCTACTTGGCGAAAGGTCGAACGAACAAGCACCCAAAAATAACGTGCTCGATAACGTCAACGCTACTGCTTTTTTATAGTTCATCTCTATTTGCACCCCATGTTTTCAAATCGTTCTCTTTATCATAACAGAATCGTTTTCCATCGGGGAAGGACAAGTTTTCCCCTGTTTTTCAAAAAAGATGATGCGCCCTCACGCATCCGAAAGGACTTTTTATCATGACACGCCGTAAATTCATCGGTCTGCTTTTTTTGTTAGCAGGCATCGCACTCATCGTTTGGCCCTTCATCAGTGATTATCAGCGCGAACAAGAAGCTGAACATTTAAAGAAACAATGGACCAACAGTCTAAAAATCGTCGATGCAAAAGAAACCAAACAACCTCTTGCAAAATCAGGTGTCGGATTACTCTCGATACCAAGCATTGATTTTGAACAAGTCATCTTAGAGGGGTCGACGACAGCAGTCCTCGATCGAAGTATCGGTCATATTCCGAAAACCGGATCGCCTGGAAAAGGCAATTATGCGCTCGCCGGACACCGAAGCTTCACAGAAGGTCTCCACTTCAATCGTCTGCCTGACGTCAAGAAAGGCGATACCGTTATCGTCACGACGAAAACACATCGGTATACGTACCGGATCACGTCAAGTCGTCTCGTCACACCGACGACGTTGTCCGTTCTCAATCAATCCGTCGCCTCTCCGACGATTACGTTGATCACTTGCGATCCACCGGAAACGGCAACGAATCGTCTCATCAAACAAGGTACCTTAATTCGAAGCGAGACGATTGCTTCGTGACAATTGGATCAATACGAATAAAGGAAGGCGGAATCCCGCCTTCCTTTATTTAGTTCATATAGCAGTGGTCTTAAGCCTCGTGTTTGGCTAATTCTTCTAACAGACGCGCTTCATCCCAAATTTCGATGCCGAGCGATTCTGCTTTCGTCAGCTTAGAACCTGCCTTTTCCCCTGCGACGAGCACGTCTGTCTTTTTACTGACGCTTCCCGTCACATCGGCACCAAGTGCTTCAAGACGCTTCCCTGCCTCTGACCGTTTTAGGCTTTCGAGTGTTCCCGTCAAGACGATCGTTTTTCCACCGAGCGGTGCATTCGTCTGATCAACTCGTTCACCAAGGAACTGTTGATTAACACCGAGTTGTTCCAAATCACGAATCAATGCTTGTGCTTCTGGGTGCTCGAAGTACTTTACGATGGAGTCCGCGATTTTCCCACCGATACCATCGATCGCGACGATCTCCTCGTAGCTAGCTGCCGCAATCCCTGCTAACGAATCAAAACGTTCCGCTAAGAGATACGCCGCTTTTTGACCGACGAGTCGAATTCCGAGACCAAACAAGAGACGTTCGACTGAGTTCTGCTTCGAGGCTTCGATCGCCGCAAGTAATTTATCGACGGACGTCTCACCCATTCGGTCGAACGTCAACAACTCGTCGCGATCGAGTCGATATAAATCGGCAATCGTCCGGATTGCTTCATGGTCATACAATTGACGGACGACTTTTTCACCGAGACCATCGATGTTCATCGCTTGACGCGAAACGAAGTGAATGATACCTTCCATCAATTGCGCTGGACATTCCGGACTGACACAGCGGATGTCGACTTCGCCTTCGAGACGGACGAGTTCCGATTGACAGGCCGGACAATGGGTCGGGAAGACGATTGGTGTCTCTTCTCCCGTTCGCTCTGCCGTGACGACTTGTACGACTGCCGGGATGACATCTCCCGCTTTTTTGATGATGACCGAATCTTGAAGGCGAATATCTTTTTCGGCGATGAAATCAGCGTTATGCAGTGTTGCATACGTCACCGTCGATCCTGCAACGACGACCGGTGCAAAACGGGCACGCGGCGTCACTTTCCCGGTCCGACCGACACTGAAATCAACGTCTTCGACTGTCGTCATGACTTCTTCCGCCGCAAACTTATAGGCTGTCGCGAAGCGGGGACTTTTTGCTGTGAAGCCGAGCTCTTCCTGATCATCGTATCGATCGACTTTCAGGACGATTCCGTCGATCTCATATGGCAGGCTCGCACGTGCTTCTGTCCAATGTGCGATGTAGGCAAGAATCTCTTCGACCGTCTCACACGTCTGCATATGTTGATTGGTCGGTAAGCCAAGTGAAGCGAGTTGTGCCATCGCTTCGCTATGTGAACGAGCCGTCAACGTATTGACGCCGACGCCATACACGAACAACGACAGATTACGCGACGCCGTGATCGACGAATCCAGCTGACGCAGACTACCTGCTGCCGCGTTACGTGGATTCGCGAACAACGTCTCTTCCCGGCTTGCCCGGTCTTCATTCAATCGTTCGAACGATTGTTTCGGCATATAGGCTTCACCGCGAACTTCGACCGTCTCTTCTGCCTGCAGACGAAGTGGTAAGGCTTTGATTGTCCGTAGATTCTGCGTGATGTTTTCGCCGACTGTTCCATCACCCCGCGTCGCCCCACGAACGAATCGACCGTCTTCGTATTTCAGCGAGATGGCAAGTCCATCGAATTTCAGTTCGGCGACATAAGTTGTCGAACGTCCGAGCGACCGCTCAATCCGAGCGACCCATTCGCGAATTTCTGTCTCATCAAAGACGTTTCCGAGTGACAGCATCGGTAAGTCATGCGTCACTTTCTCGAACGCTTCAAGCGGTGCTGCACCGACGCGCTGCGTTGGCGAGTCTGGCGTGATCAGTTCCGGGTGCGCTGTTTCTAGCTCCGTCAGTTCACGAAGCAATTGATCGTACGTCGCATCTGGTACCGTTGGTTGATCCAGTACATAATATTCGTAGCTATATCGGTTCAATGTTTGACGAATCTCATCTATACGCTGGCTTGCATCCATCTGTGGACCTCCCGTCATACCTTTTTAATCGGTGCGAATTTTGCGAGCAATCGTTTAATTCCGACTGCTGGGAATGCGATATCGATTTCAAGATTATCTCCTTCACCCCGAGTCTGGACGACTGTACCGAGTCCCCATTTCCCATGCTCTGCCTTATCTCCGACCGACCAACCGAGCGTTTCCGCACCTGACGTCTTCATTGCTGTCGGTTTACTGATTGAACGACCGATGACCGCTTTGCCTTGTGGGACAGGGCGATCTTCCCATGGGAGTGGCTTCGCTTTTTTACCGGTCCGCTCGATGACGACTTCCGGCAGCTCCGCTAGGAACCTTGATTCTTGGTTTGCGTTCGTTCGTCCGTACAGGGAGCGCATCCGCGCATGTGACAAGTAAAGACGTTTCTCAGCACGTGTGATCCCGACATACGCGAGGCGACGTTCTTCTTCCATCTCGTCTTCATCTTGAAGCGAACGGCTATGCGGGAACAAACCTTCCTCCATCCCAATCAAGAAAACGACTGGAAACTCGAGTCCTTTTGCCGAGTGGAGTGTCATCAACGTGACTTGTTCTTCCGGATCCGTCTCGTCGAGTGAATCGACATCGGCGACGAGTGTCAAGTCAGTCAAGAAGGCGATGATCGTCCGGTCTTCCGGATCGGCTTTTGCCGTCTCCTTCTCAAAGTTCTGTGCAACGGTGATAAACTCGTTGATGTTCTCAAGACGACTCTGTGCTTCAAGCGTCTTATCTTCCTTCAGCACTTGACGATAGCCCGATTTCTCAAGCACTTCTTCAACCAGTTCTGAAAGACTGATGAATTCTTGCATTTGACTGAGTCCGAGAATCATCGTCCGGAAATCCGTCAATTTCGCTGCCGTTTTTGGTGCGATACTCGACAATTCGATATCGCGAATCGCTTCCATCAGTGACACGCCTTGTAAATCGGCGAAATCACGCAGCTTATCAATTGTCGTCGCGCCGATACCGCGTTTTGGTTCATTGACGATTCGCGCGAAGGACAGGTCTTCGTCCGGATTCGAAATTAAACGGAGATAAGCGAGCACGTCTTTGATCTCTTTACGATCGTAGAACTTCGTGCCGCCAATCATTTTGTACGGAACGTTCGATTTGAGAAGTGTTTCCTCGATCGCACGCGATTGTGCGTTCGTCCGGTATAAAATCGCGATATCACTCAGTTTCATCCCGTAGCGAAGTGAATTCCGAATTTCCTGGACGATATAAAATGCTTCTTCCCGCTCGTTCTCTGCCGTATGAACGATCAGCTTCTCGCCTTCGTCGTTATCCGTCCAAAGTTTCTTATCTTTACGTGTTGAGTTGTTTTGGATGACATGGTTGGCCGCTTCCAAAATTCGTTTCGAGGAACGGTAGTTTTGCTCGAGTAGAATGACGGCTGCATTCGGATAATCCTCTTCGAACGAGAGGATGTTCGCAATGTCAGCACCACGCCAGCGGTAAATCGACTGATCCGAGTCCCCAACGACACAGAGATTCTGATGTCCCGAAGCTAACAGATTGACGAGATCATACTGAGCTTTGTTCGTATCTTGATACTCATCAACATGGATGTAGCGGAACTTCTTCTGATAGTACGCAAGGACATCCGGACTCTTCTTGAATAACTCTGTCGTTTTTCCGATTAGATCATCAAAGTCGAGCGCGTTGTTCCGGCGTAGGACCGCTTCGTATCCTTTATAGATTTCAGCAACGGTCTTCTCATACGGACTCGTCACGATCGAGGCGTAGAATTCAGCACTGCGTAATTCATTTTTCTGTGACGAGATGATCGTCAGCATCGATCGCGGATCCCATTTTTTCGGGTCCAAGTTTTGTTCCTTTAAGACGAGCTTGATCGCCGATTGCTGATCACTTGAATCAAGGATCGTGAAGTTGCGATCGTATCCAAGCTGATCGATGTCGCGACGTAACATCCGGACACACATCGAGTGGAAGGTCGAGACCCAAATATCGTTTGCGACACCACCGACCAAACGACCAATCCGGTCCCGCATTTCCCGCGCTGCCTTGTTCGTGAACGTAATCGCAAGGATGTTCCACGGCGCGACTTGTTTAGCCGCCATCAAATAAGCGACCCGGTGTGTCAGGACGCGTGTCTTCCCGGAACCGGCTCCTGCCATGATCAGCAGTGGACCTTCCGTATGCTTGACTGCTCTTGCTTGCTCAGGGTTTAGTCCACTGACGAGCTGTTCACTCAAATTAAACATATCAATAGCCTCATTTCTTATATTCCGAACTTTTGTTCCTATATTTTATCGTGTCGCTGCGACGGTCGCAAGCGCTGCTTTTAAATCCTCATAAATGACGTTCCCAACGACGATCGTATCCGCATACTGCAGCATCTCACGCGCCCGCTCCTCGGAGTCGATGCCGCCGCCGTAAAACAGGCGTGCCTGCTTCAACACATCGCGAACGGCTGCTACTCGTTCTGGTTCCCCGTAAACGCCACTGTATTCGAGATAGACGACCGGTAAGCGGAAGACGCTATCCGCAAGTTGTGCGTAAGCGACGGTTTCATCCAACGTTAACGGCTTTGCTTGTGTCACACGCGCGACCTTCGCATCAGGATTCAGGACGATATACCCTTCCCCGACAAGATCAGCGTGCGCCAGCATATGACCGACTTGTTCTAATGCCTCGACCTGTTTTTCGACGACATATTCTAATGTTCCCGCATTCAGGACCGTCGGCGTCAAATACGTATCGAATCCCATCGTCGCGGCTTCGAGTTCTGAAATCTCAAGTGCCACCGCGACTGGATATCGTCGCAAACGCATTAAGAGATCAAGCGTTGCATCGAGTGTGATGTCATCTGTTCCACCGACAAGAATCGCATCCGTTCCGGACGTCGCAATCGCCTGTAGGCTAGCATCATCAATTGGTTTTGCTGGATCTAGTTTAAAGACATGTCGCCATTCATTAAAAGGTAATAACACGGTTCGTCCCATCCTCTCTTTCTCATTCCACATTCAGTATAAAACAAAAAACCATCTCGCGCAGAGCGAGATGGTCAGACGTGTGTCCGTCGTTTCGTCAACAGTGACGCCAGTAACAACGCGAAGACGGCATATACCGGCACGAACGCCCACGGTTCTGCCAAAAAGAAGCCGAGTACCGGAACGTCCAGTAACGGTGAATCTGGCGAACAGAGCGCTCGCCCATTGACGAGCGCCAAAAACGGTAAGACAGGCACAGCAAAGATATACGCGAAGTTGATCCAAAAGGCACGTTTCATACAAGAGCCTCCTTATCCGATAATGACGGATTCCTTCGGATAGTTGTAGTTACGTTTCGGTTGGTTCGCTTTCAACAGAAGAACGAACGAGATGACACCGATTCGACCAATGAACATCAGCACAGACAACGTCCATTTTCCGATATCCGATAATTGATCCGTGATGCCGAGTGATAGACCGGTCGTACCGAACGCTGAACACGCTTCAAAGAACAGCACCAGGAACGGCGCGTCCTCAACGATCAACAAGACGATCAATCCAACCATCGTCACGCCAGTCGAGACGACGATGACGACAAAGGCCTTCCAAATATCCGATTGACCAATCTCACGACCGAAGATTTTGATACCATATTCCCCTCGTATGAAGGCGATGACACTCAAGACAGCGACAGCGAACGTCGTCGTTCGAATCCCCCCACCAACGGAAGACGGTGACGCTCCGATGAACATTAAGAGCGACAAGACGAAAATCGAGGCTTGTGAGAAGGACGTGATATCGACCGTCGTCAATCCACCGTTACGAGTCGTAACGGATTGGAACAAGGCGTCGACGAGCTTCTCATCGATTGGTAAGCCTTTAAAGGATTGGTTCCATTCGAATAGTAGTAGTGCTACCGTTCCAAAGAGAACGAGAATGAAGAACGTCGACGCCGTCAATTTCGTGAACAGTGAAAAATGATACGGTTGACGTGTCGCTTGACGTGTCGCCCGGTAGGAAATATAACGTCGGACTTCAACGAGTACCGGAAAACCGATCGCGCCGAGCGTCAAAAGCAGAATTTGCATGAAGACGACGAACAGATCCCCGCGAAACGGCAGTAATGATTCTCCCGTGATATCAAAACCGGCGTTCGTTGTCGCACTGACCGATCCGAACAACCCTTGAAGCATCGCTTCTCCGAGCGTCGGAAAATACTTTGTGTAGTACAGCCCGAGAATCAAAGCACCAATCAATTCAATCGAGACGATGATCAAGATGACTTCCCGAATGTATTTGACGACACCTTGCATCGTCGTCTGGTTCTGATCTCGGACGACGAGCTGACGCTCCCGGAAGCCAATTCGTTTTCCGAGGATGACCCACATCGCGATATGAAGCGACATCAAGCCGATCCCGCTGACTTGTACTAAAATCATGATCATGAAGTACCCGAACGTCGTAAAGGTATCCGAAACCGAGACCGTTGTCAGACCGGTGACACTAACACAACTGACCGCCATGAAGACAAGGTCCGTGAAGTCCCAGTCGTAATTTCCTTTCGTCGACCACGGTAAGCCGAGCAGAATGATCCCAATGATGACAGCAACGAAGTAGATGATGACGAGCGACTGGATAGGCGTCAGCTTACGAATGAAATGTTGAATTCTTTGTTGTAACGCAAAATCCAATGTAACACGCCCCCCTTCATAGAAGTAGCGGATAACATTAGTTATCCGCTACTTCTTGCTCGATAAGACCTAGGCGGGCAAGCGCCAGATCATAACCGCCCGAACCGTAGTTCAAGCAACGTTTGACACGCGAAATCGTTGCTGTTGAAGCACCGGTCGCCTTTTCGATTTTGTGATACGTATTGCCTTCACGTAATTGACGTGCGACTTCCAGACGTTGGGCGAGCGCCTGGATTTCGTTGACGGTCGCTAAGTCTTCGAACAACGTATAACAATCTTCTAATGAATCCATCTTCATGATGGCTGTAAATAACTGATCTAATTCTTTTCCACGCAATTTATCGAGTTGCATCTTGTGACTCCCTTTCCCATTCAATTGCTCTTTAATAGTTTAAAGCGCGACGTTTTAAAATTCAAGCGTCATCGCAAAATCGCCGGGAAAAGGACTTTTTTCCGAAGGACTTCGTAAATACCTTGTGGTGTGATTCGCACATATGGTAGATGTGTAGACGCTAGGAATAGCAACGTATAGACCGGATCTTCAAAGGCATATCCACGGGCAAATAATGCCTCCCGTAAAGCGGTTTCTTGAACGATCAAATCCTCGAGTGGTAAGTCGGACGTCTGCCCCATTAAGGTCAATGGAACTTCAGCGATGACTTCTCCGTCTTCGACGAGAACGATTCCACCGCCAAATGTTTTCATCCGCTCAAACGCAACTTGCATATCTCGTTTTGATTTACCGATCATCAAAATATCACCACTAATCGAGTACGAACTGACGAGACCTCCGACTTGTGTCGCAAAGTTCTTCAAGACGGTATTCAAACGCCACTTCCCTTCGCGGTCCAGTAGCATCAGGAAGGATTCATCGCAACCTGCTGGTAGCATAGGTACACTCGTGTCATGCTCGACTTGATAGAGCTTCATGATGACGGAATTGACCATTTCAAGACCAACCGGCATGCTGAATGAAAAATCCTGCTCCGTTAAGGAAATCTGGACTTCTGATTGTGGCATAAGGGCATAAGCAGCATCAAGCGCTTCGGCTGGGTAACATGGAATGTCGGCTTGACGGACCCATATGCCGCGTGCAAGTACAGCGACAGGTGTCGGAGCATCTTTTGCCTCAAGGAAATTGAGATGTGCAATCCGTCCTGGCGCGATACTTCCGAGTAGATGATCGAGATTAAAATGACGTGCTGCATTGTATGACGCAATCCGGTATGCTTCTTCGACCGGAATGCCTGCCTCGAGCATCAGTCGGATCGTCTCATCCATCATACCCGCTTTATAAAAGGACGGTGTCGAACCATCTGTTGTCACTAGTACCTTATCGAACTGCGTCAATCCCGCTTCGACAAGCCCCTTAAAGATATCCGGTAGATCCGGACGAATCGATGAATAACGAATCGTCGTCGTATAACCAAGTTCAAGACGTGTCATCGCTTCTTCGACCGTCATTGCCTCGTGATCACTCGTCACACCATACAGCGCCATCTTTGTCAGCGTCTTCGCTGAAGCACCAGGGAAATGACCTTCGATTGGTTTTCCAAGTTTGATCGCATCCTGCATCCAGTGGAGCAGTTCATCGTCCCCTTGCGAGAGACGTGGCCATCCCGTCAACTCACCCGCTTGGATGACTTGTGGATGTTTAAGCCATGCTTGAATCCGGCGATTATCGATCGAGATACTATCGGCATCAAGCTCGGTCTGCGCGTCGAGTCGTGCCCACCAGTACATCGAGGTCGGTAAGTCCGCTAGCGCCTCGACTTGAGCAAACGCTTGCTCCGTCGGCTCTAATAATAACAACATGTTGTCGTTGACGAGGGTCGATGTTCCTCGCTCTGCTGCGAATTTTGCAAGACTCGCTGGATTATAAAGTTGAAACGGATGGGCATGAGGTTCAATGTAACCGGGTACGATATATTGACCTGTCGCATCATAGTAGGCATCGGCTTGTTCCGGCATCTCTGGACCGACATAGACGATCCGGTCGCCACTGATCCAGATGTTCGCCGTCCGCCATGCTTTGACACCATGATTTAGGTAAGTGGCATTCAGTATGACAAGTGTCGGTGCAAGCTTTCCGCTGATGACCGCTTGGTGTGTTCGTACTTCAGATTTCGTCCAAGGGGATCTTCCACAATTTTTTTTCACGAAAGCTCGACCTCCTTTATTTTATTGAAAACGCTTTCTTATAGTTCTTATACTAAAATGTTGCTAAGTAAGTTTCAAGAAGTTTTGCCCCGTTCCGGATTCATTTGGTCAAAATAACACAAATTCGCCATGGAAGACAAATCTTTTCGTGCACTTCGCCAAGAAATAAAAAAACCAGACGAGACTCTGTCGAGTGCGTCTGGTTCAACTATCATGATTCATGTGAGGCACGAAAGGCTTTTTGAGCGATATCAGTTCGGTAAAAGAATGGCTGATGCGTCACGTCTGGTAAGTTCGCATAGACCTGTTCGACAGCTTGCTCGATCGTCTCTGCACGACTGACACAGACGAGGACACGTCCACCAGCTGAGACAAGTTGACCGGATTGTTCTGCTGTTCCGGCATGAAAAACGAGAAGGTCATCCCCGATCTGATCGAGTGGAATCATTTGTCCCGTTTTTGGCGCTTCTGGATATCCTTCTGCAGCGACGACGACACCGACAGCTGCTTGGTCCGTCCAAACGACTTCTGGTGTCTGTCCGTCCATCAGTGGTCTGATGACATCAAGTAACGGTGTCTCTAAGCGTGGGAGAATGACTTCCGTCTCCGGATCACCGAACCGAGCATTGAACTCGATGACGAACGGTCCTTGTTTCGTTAACATCAGACCGGCATAGAGGAAGCCAGTGAACGGTATTCCTTCGCTTGCCATCTGATCGACGAGCGGCTGTATGATGCGATCAACAGCTTCTGTCGTCAACGCTGCCTCGTCCCACTGAGGTAACGGTGAATACGCGCCCATTCCTCCTGTGTTCGGACCTAAGTCACCGTCAAATGCCCGTTTATGATCTTGCGACAATACCATCGGAATGACCGTCTCTTCGTGGACGAACGCCATCAACGAACACTCTTCCCCGACCAAACACTCTTCGATGACGACGCGGCTTTGCTGCCCGTATTCCCCGGCAAACGTATCGTGGATCGCTGCAAGTGCCTGGTCCACAGTTTCTGCGACCGTGACCCCTTTTCCGGCAGCGAGTCCGTCGGCTTTGATGACAATCGGTGCACCCGCTTTGCGAACATACGCTTCTGCCTCTGCTGCTGAAGTAAAGACGGCGTGAGCAGCGGTCGGAATACCGGCACGCGCCATCAATTCCTTCGCGAACTGCTTACTTCCCTCGATTGCCGCAGCTTCCCGTGTCGGTCCGAAAACCTGCAGTCCCGCTGCCTGAAAGGCGTTAACGACCCCGAGAACGAGTGGTCCTTCTGGTCCGACGATCGTCCAATCAATCTGTTCGTCTTGTGCGAACGCCACGAGTTCATCGATGGCATTTTCGGCGATCGGAACACATGTAGCTTGTGTCATCCCGGCATTCCCAGGCGCAGCATACACTGTCTCGATCCGTTCATCCTGTGCCAGCTTCCAGACGAGCGCGTGTTCACGCCCTCCTTTACCAATCACCAATACCTTCATTCAAATCGCCTCCGCTTAGTGTTTGAAATGTCGAACGTTCGTAAAGACCATCGTGATGCCGTGTTGGTTACACGCATCGATCGACTCTTGATCGCGAATCGAGCCGCCTGGTTGAATGATTGCTGTAATGCCAGCTGCTGCTGCCGCTTCGACCGTATCGCCCATTGGGAAGAAGGCATCGGAAGCAAGGGACGCGCCGATCGCTTTTTCTCCAGCTTGCGTGATTGCAATGTTCGCTGAACCAACACGGTTCATCTGTCCTGCACCGACACCGACGGTTACTTCGTCTTTTGCGAGAACGATCGCATTCGACTTGACGTGTTTGACAGCGCGCCATGCGAGTTTCAAGTCTTCCCATTCCGCTGCTGTCGGTTTGCGGTCTGTCACGACACGTGCTGCTGCATCATCTAATGTCTCATCGTCACTGTCTTGGACGAGCATACCGCCGGCAACTGCTGTATAGCGGATCGCTTGGACACGTTTGACGTCAAGTTCAAGTAGACGAATGTTCTTTTTCGCTGACAATAAGGCGAAGGCTTCTTCCGTGAAGGACGGGGCAATGATGATCTCAAGGAAGATACCGCTTAGTTGTTCTGCTGTCTCTAGGTCGACTTCACGGTTCAAGGCGACGATGCCTCCGAAAATTGAAACCGGATCGGCTGCATGCGCGCGACGGAATGCCTCTCCGATCGTTGGACCGACGGCAACACCACACGGGTTCATGTGTTTGACGACGACGGCTGCTGCTTCGCGGAACTCGTCGAGAATTTCGAGTGCAGCGTTCGCATCTTGGATGTTGTTATACGACAACTCTTTACCATGCAACTGTTTCGCTGAAGCGAGGGAAGCCCCACGGTAAATTGGTGTTTTATAAAAGGCTGCTTCTTGGTGTGGATTTTCTCCGTAACGGAGATCCTGGACTTTCTCAAGCGTGATCGTCAACTGGTCCGGGAACTTCTCGCCTGTTTGCGTCAAGAAATAATCCGCGATCAACGCATCGTACGCCGCTG
The DNA here is from genome assembly GCF_002479335.1 of Exiguobacterium sp. UBA7533. Taxonomy (NCBI): domain Bacteria; kingdom Bacillati; phylum Bacillota; class Bacilli; order Caryophanales; genus Exiguobacterium; species Exiguobacterium sp. UBA7533. Next base: position 210,269 of record NZ_DLMP01000011.1, read on the forward strand.
TATGACGGAAGGCTTTCGCTGCAAGACGTTGGCGTGTCTCAAACGTTGTTCCACCTTCACGAACCTCAGCAACGACTGTTTCGTAATCAGCTGGATCGACGACGACCGTCACAGCCGCGTGGTTCTTCGCTGCAGATCGCAACATGCTTGGACCACCGATATCGATGTTCTCAATCGCATCCGCATAAGCAACGTCTTCTTGTAAAACTGTCTGCTTGAACGGATACAAATTGACGACGACGAAATCAATTGGTTGAATCTGTTGCGCAGCCATCTGTTCGCGATGGGATTCAAGATCACGACGACCAAGTAGTCCACCGTGGACCATCGGATGAAGTGTCTTGACACGTCCATCGAGCATCTCTGGGAATTGTGTGACTTCACTGATACCAATGACCGGAAGCCCAGCTTCCTCTAATGCTTGATGTGTTCCGCCTGTCGAGACAAGCTCGATCCCTGCTTCATGAAACGCTCGTCCTAGTTCGACGATCCCTGTTTTATCCGACACACTAATTAACGCTCTCATACGTTTGCCTCCTCTTTCATCCACTCTTCGATGACTTGCGGATACAGTCTATGTTCGACACGCTGAATCGCTTGTTGCAACGTTTCACGCGTCATCTCTTCTGTAATCCGAACGGCTTCTTGAGCCATGATGGGTCCTGTGTCCATTCCTTCATCGACTATATGAATTGTAACACCTGTGATTTTAACTCCGCCACGAAACGCTTGTCCGATCGCATCTTTTCCCGGGAACGCCGGAAGCAGCGACGGATGAATGTTGACAATTCGCCCTGCGTATCGTCCGAGCAACTCTTCCCCGATCAAACGCATGTACCCGGCAAGGATGATCCGTTCAACACCTTTTGCTTCAAGACGAGCGATGATCTCCCGCTCAAAGCTCGGTTTATCCGGATAGTCCTTTGCTCGAAAGACGAAGATGTCACATCCACGTCGTTTTGCTCGCTCGATGACTGTTGCGTCCGGTTGGTCGCAGACGATTAGTTCGATCGAGGCATGTAACGTCCCTGCCTCGATTGCTTCAAAAAGTGCTTCGACATTACTACCGCTTCCTGATGCAAAACAGGCGATCTTCATGCGTCGACCCCTTGAATCCGGACACCTTCTTGATCGGTCACGTGACCAATCACGTACGCCGTCTCATTTTCACGAGCGAGACGTGTTGTTACTTCCACGACATCTTCCGGTTTGACGATCAACATGAAACCAATCCCCATGTTGAAGACATTATACATGTCATGTCGTGGCAGATCACCTGCTTGCTCGAGCCAGTCGAAGACCGGTAACGTCGGCCACTTTTTCGGATCAAACGATGCACCAAGACCCTCTGGCAAGACGCGTGGTACGTTTTCGTAGAAACCACCACCTGTAATATGGACCATCGCTTGAATCTTTTCCGTCTCAAGGGCAGCTTTGACCGCTTCGACGTAGATACGTGTCGGCATGAGAAGGGCATTACCAAGCGTATGACCGAGCATCATGACTTCATCTTCGTAGCTAAGGCCACTCTCGGCGACAATTTTACGGACAAGTGAAAAGCCGTTCGAATGGACACCGGACGAAGCAAGACCGAGAATGACATCGCCTGCTGCGACCTTGTCACCGGTAATCAATTTTTGCTTCTCGACGGCACCGACGGCAAAACCAGCGATGTCGTATTCGCCATCCGCATACATCCCTGGCATTTCTGCCGTCTCACCACCAATCAACGTACAGCCCGCTTGGACACATCCTTCAGCAACACCGGCGACGATCCGTTCGATCTTCGCTGGAATCGCCTGACCGAGCGCGATGTAGTCGAGAAAATAAAGCGGTTCTGCACCTTGGACGATGATATCGTTCACACACATCGCAACACAGTCGATCCCGATCGTATCGTGTTGTTCGAGTGCGAAGGCAAGCTTGAGTTTCGTACCGACCCCGTCTGTCCCACTGACGAGGACCGGTTCTTTCAACTGCAATTGGCTGAGGTCGAACATCGCACCAAAGCTACCGAGTCCCGTTAATACTTCTTTGCGCATCGAACGGGCGACGTGTTTTTTCATTCGAGTGACGGACTCATATCCTGCCGTCAGACTCACACCTGCTGCTTCGTAATGTTTGCTCATGTTCTTCCCCCATCTATCAAAGTTTAGCTTCTAACTCGAGCGAACCGAGCGGTGTCGGATACTCTCCTGTGAAGCAAGCGGTACATTGTCCTTTTAATGGTCCATCGAACGGGCGGTCGATTGCATCGACCATACCCGGTACAGTTAGGAATTCAAGTGAATCAGCACCGATTTCTTGACGGATTTCTTCCGGCATCAACCGGGCAGAGATCAACTCGTCTTTTGACGATGTATCAATCCCGTAATAACATGGATTCGTAATCGGTGGTGCCGTGATACGGACATGAACTTCCGTTGCACCGGCTTCACGTAATAAACCGACGATGCGGCGACTCGTCGTTCCTCGGACGATCGAATCATCGACCATGATGACACGCTTCCCTTGTACGACACCGCGTAACGCAGACAACTTCATTTTGACCCCACGTTCCCGTAACTCCTGTGACGGCTGGATGAACGTCCGTCCGACATAACGATTCTTGATCAATCCCATTTCATACGGAATACCACTCGCTTCCGCGTAACCGATCGCTGCCGAGATACTGGAATCCGGTACCCCTGTAACGACGTCTGCTTCGACCGGTGCTTCTTCATACATCTTTTTCCCGAGTGCTTTCCGGGCCGTATGGACGTTGACGCCATCAATGATTGAATCTGGACGTGAGAAGTAGATGTATTCCATCGAACACATCGCTCGTTCGCGTGGTTGCATGTATTGACGAGACGACATGCCGTGTTCTGTGATCGTCACGAGCTCCCCCGGCTCGATATCACGAATGAACTCTGCACCGACGATATCAAAGGCACATGTCTCTGACGCAAATACGATGCCGCCGTCCGGTGTCTTCCCGAGTGACAGTGGACGCAGTCCGTGTGGATCAACCGCCACGAATAACGTATCTTCCGTTAAAAAGAGGAAGGCAAATGCCCCGACAAGACGCGCGAGACTGTCGGCAATCCGGTCTTCAAGTGTGTCGAGCTTACTGCGTTTGACGAGATGGGCGACGACTTCCGTATCGCTCGTCGTCTGAAAGATTGCACCTTCTGCTTCGAGTAGATGCTTCAGTGAATCCGCGTTGACGAGGTTCCCGTTGTGTGCGAGAGCGAGATCTCCCGTCCGCGACTTGAAATGCAGCGGTTGGGTATTCTCAAGTGTGTTTCCACCTGCTGTCGAATATCGGACATGTCCGATCGCATGATGTCCTTTAAGATTCGTCAGTATCTCTTCCGAAAAGACTTCCGTCACCAGTCCTTGCCCGCGGTGCGGGAAGAGGTCGTCGCCGTCACTCGTGACGATGCCTGCCCCTTCCTGTCCCCGGTGTTGCAAACTATGCAAGCCGTAGTAAGCGAGTTGCGCTGCATTCGGTTGTCCGAAGATCCCGAAGACGCCACACTCCTCATTTAGTCCTTTGATGTCATATAACACGCGATTGCTCCTTCCCAGTCTCCCTGTAAGGTCGAACGGTCTGCTTCGATCCGTGTCTCTGCCGTTTCGATGACAAGAAGCTCATCGTTCGTGACGACACCGATCGCTTGAGCACCGGTCCGTTGTTCGAATGCTGCAACGTGCGTTTGTGGCACAGTGACGACGAAACGTGATTGCGATTCACTGAACAGATGTAACGTTGGTCCATCAAACTGAACCTTCAACCCAAAGTTCGTTCCAAACGTCATCTCAGCGAGGGCGATTGCGAGACCACCTTCTGATACATCATGCATCGCATTGACTTCACCTGCTTGTACTGCTTGTTGTAACACTTGTAAGCGTGCATGTTCGACTGCTAAATCGATTTGTGGTGCGCGACCGAATGATTTACCGAATTGCATATATTGAAGCTCACTACCACCAAACTCGGCTGTTGTTTCACCTAACAGATAAATCTGGTCACCTGCTTGTTTGACGTGTTGCGTTGTGATCCATTCGGTTTGCTCGTGTAATCCAACCATTCCGACGACCGGTGTCGGGTGAACCGCTTGACCAGCTGACTCATTGTAGAGCGAGACGTTTCCACCGATAACAGGTGTCTCAAGGACACGACATGCTTCTGCCATACCGGCTGTTGCTTGCTGCAACTGCCAGAAGCCTTCTGGTTTATCCGGATTTCCGAAGTTCAGGCAATCCGTGATGGCAAGTGGTGTCGCCCCACTCGCGACGATATTACGAGCTGCTTCTGCAACGGCGATCTGTCCACCGACATATGGATCCAAGTAGACGAAGCGACTGTTGCAGTCGGTCGTCATGGCGAGTGCCTTGTTCGTACCACGGACACGGATGACGGCTGCATCTGATCCCGGTGCGACGACCGTCGATGTCTGGACCATATGATCGTACTGATCGTAGACCCAGCGTTTTGAAGCGATCGTCGGCTGACGGAGTAGTGCTCGCCATGTCTCAACAATGTCCTCGACGACTGGAAGTGTCTCTTCCATCGCTTGAAATTCTTCATAATACGCAGGCACGCGAGATGGTTTTTCATAGACTGGTGCTTCTTCCGCTAACGCGTCAACCGGAACTTCCGCCACGATATCCCCATGATGGATCAACCGTAAGACTTTCTCTTCAATGACTTCTCCGACGTGAACGGCATGGAGCCCCCATTTGCTGACGATTGCTTCAATCTCTGCTTCGCGCCCCCGTTTGACGACGAGTAACATTCGCTCTTGTGATTCTGAGAGCATCATTTCGTAGGCTGTCATCCCTGTCTCCCGTTGCGGGACGTCATCGAGGTGCATCTCGATGCCCATGCCTGCTTTTGAAGCCATCTCTGCTGAAGAAGATGTTAGTCCAGCAGCGCCCATATCCTGCATCCCGACCAGTGCTGGATGACCAACGATCTCAAGACAAGCTTCAATCAATAGCTTCTCCATGAACGGATCGCCGACTTGAACAGCTGGACGTTTTGCTTCCGTATCTTCTCCGAGATCTTCCGAGGCAAATGTCGCACCATGAATACCATCGCGCCCAGTCGCTGCACCGACGTACATGACTGAGTTCCCGACACCTTTTGCCTGACCTTTTTGAATATCGGCATGGTTGATCAAACCGATACACATCGCATTGACGAGTGGATTTCCTTCATACGAACGATCAAATCCGATTTCGCCACCGATCGTTGGAATACCGACACAGTTGCCATACCCCGCGATCCCTGCAACAACTTGTTCGAACAGTTGATTAACACGTGGTGTACCGAGATGACCGAAGCGGAGCGAGTTCATGAGCGCAACTGGGCGCGCACCCATCGAGAAGATGTCACGAATGATACCGCCGACGCCTGTTGCAGCACCTTGGTACGGTTCAACAGCAGATGGATGGTTGTGGCTTTCAATCTTAAAGACGACAGCCTGCTCATCACCGATATCAACGACCCCTGCCCCTTCACCCGGTCCCTGTAAGACACGTGGTCCAGTCGTCGGGAATTGACGGAGGACGGGTTTAGATGTCTTGTATGAACAATGCTCAGACCACATGACCGAAAACAATCCTGTTTCCGTATAGTTCGGTTGGCGTCCGAGTAAATCGACGACCATCTGGTATTCCGTATCACTTAATCCCATCGTGGCATAAACGCGTTGCTCTTGAATCAATTCTGGTGTTGGTTCAGACTGTTGTTTTAGCATGGTGTGCCCCCTGTTTGACGAGTGAAGTAAAGAGTTTCAATCCATCTGTTCCGCCAGTCAATAGCTCGACTGCTCGTTCTGGGTGTGGCATCATCCCAAGAACATTGCCAGCTTTATTCGTGATCCCGGCGATATCGCCGCGCGAACCGTTCGGATTATCGACATATGTGAAGGCGATTTGCCCGTTCGTTTGGAGCATCGCGTAAGTCGCATCGTCGCAGTAGTAGTTTCCTTCGCCATGTGCGATTGGAATCGAGATCGTCTCGCCTGGCAGATAATCTGATGTAAACCGTGTCTTCGTGTTTTCAACCTTCAGTTCGACCGTCCGACACATGAACTTCAAACCGTTATTTCGATGCAAGACACCTGGTAAGAGTCCCGCTTCGACAAGAATCTGGAATCCGTTACAGACACCGAGGACGGTTTTTCCTTCTGTTGCAAAACGTTTGACCTCTTCCATAATCGGTGAGAAGCGTGCGATTGCCCCGCAACGAAGGTAATCTCCGTAGGAAAATCCACCTGGTAACAGGACACCATCGTAGCCTTCAAGTGATGTTTCGGTATGGAAGACGTATTCGGCTTCTTCTCCGAGCGCATCCTTAACCGCATGGTACATATCTAAATCACAGTTCGATCCCGGAAAGACGATGACCGCGAACTTCATGCTGGCGTCACCTCTTCGATCGTAATCTGATAATCTTCCATCACCGTGTTAACGAGTAGTTTTTGACACATCTCATGAATCATCGCTTCTGTCGTTTCCGTTTCAACGAGCAGTTCAATCTGTTTTCCGATTCGAACACTCTCGACACCCGTAAAACCAAGCTGTTGCAATCCGCCTTTTACAGCAACTCCTTGTGGATCTAAAATGCTTTCCCGTAATGCGATCGATACGATGACTTTTTTCATTGTGTGTTTCCCCCTAGGCGATTGAATAGTGTTTGGTAAGTCTCTGTCAGTGAACCGATATTGCGTCGGAAGACATCTTTATCGAGATGTTCTCCAGTTTCCTGATCCCACAGGCGGCATGTATCAGGTGAGATCTCATCAGCCAGTAGAATCGTTCCATCTGCCGTCTTGCCGTATTCCAATTTAAAATCAATCAACGTGATTCCGTTTTGACGGAAGTAAGGTTGCAAGACTTCATTCACGCGAAGTGCTTTGTCCGACAGCTCTTCTAGCTCCTCAGAAGTCGCAATCTTCAGTAAATTGATGTGCGATGAGGTGACGAGTGGATCGCCTAACGTATCATCTTTATAGTAGAACTCAACGATTGGTGTTTCGAGCACCGTACCTTCTTCGATACCGAGCCGTTTACTCAAGCTTCCTGCGACGACGTTCCGGACGACGACTTCGAGTGGAATGATAGTGACACGACGTACGAGCTGTTCGCGCTCCGAGACACGCTCAATGAAATGTGTCGGAATGCCCGCTTGTTCGAGGATTTCAAAGAAATGACTCGTCAATCGGTTGTTCAATTCGCCTTTTCCAGCAAATACTTCTTTTTTCTCGCCGTTGAATGCCGTGGCCTCGTCTTTATAGACGATCCGGAGCACATCCTGCTCCTGCGTCGTGTACAATCGTTTTGCTTTTCCTTCATAAAGTGGTTGCATCGCTTTCGTCCCCCATGATCCTAAGATGTAGACGGGGCAAATGCCCCGTCTCAGGTTGATTAGTTCAAGCCACACCGTTCAAAAATTTCATCGACACGACTCGTATGGTACGTCGGATCGAAACACGCATCGAGCTCTTCTTCTGTGAACAGCTGTTGAATGTCCTGTTCTTGCCACAATAAGTCACGGAACATGATTTGTTCTTCCCACGCCTGCATCGCACGCGGTTGAACGAAATCATACGCTGCTTCACGCGACCAGCCTTTTTCGATTAAAGCGAGTAAGACATGTCCAGAGAAGATGACCCCAAACGTCCGGTCCATGTTCCGCTTCATGTTGTCCGGGAAGACCGTCAAGTTCTTCACGATGTTTCCGAAACGGTTCAACATGTAGTTGAGCAGTCCTGTTGCGTCCGGAAGAATGATGCGTTCTGCCGAAGAGTGCGAGATATCCCGTTCGTGCCAGAGTGAGACGTTCTCGTACGCCGTCACCATGTGTCCACGGATGACTCGGGCAAGACCTGTCATGTTCTCAGAGCCGATCGGATTCCGCTTGTGCGGCATCGCCGATGATCCTTTTTGACCTTTAGCGAAGAATTCTTCGACTTCACGCGTTTCCGTCTTTTGTAGACCGCGGATCTCCGTTGCCATCTTTTCGATCGATGTCGCGATCAGAGCAAGCGTCGACATATAGTGTGCATGACGATCGCGTTGTAACGTCTGTGTGGAAACTGGAGCTGGTTTCGTTCCTAACTTTTCGCAGACGTATTTTTCAATGAACGGATCGATATTCGCGAATGTTCCGACGGCTCCTGACATCTTGCCGTATTCGACCGTCTCACGTGCTGCTTCGAAGCGGACTTTGTTTCGTTTCATCTCTTCGTACCAAAGCGCTAGTTTCAGACCGAACGTCGTCGGTTCTGCATGTACGCCATGCGTTCGTCCCATCATGACCGTATATTTATGTTCGTTCGCTTTGACCTTTAAGATGTCGATGAATCGATCGAGATCCGCAGCAAGAATGTCATTTGCTTGCTTCAACAGATATGAGAGTGCTGTATCGACGACGTCCGTTGACGTTAGTCCGTAATGAACCCATTTACGTTCTTCTCCGAGTGTCTCAGAGACGGCACGCGTAAAGGCGATGACATCATGACGTGTCTCTTGTTCGATTTCAAGGATCCGGTTGACATCAAAAGAGGCATTGTCCCAAAGTAATTGAACGTCCTCTTTCGGGATGACTCCTAGTTCACTCCATGCTTCACACGCAAGAATCTCGACTTTTAACCAAGCCTCGAATTTGTTTTGTTCGGTCCAGATCGCTTTCATCTCAGGACGTGTATACCGTTCGATCATTGAACTGTCTCCTTCCATATCGACAGGCGTTCGACTTCTGCCAAAGCATCGTCGACCGTGTCCGCAAGGATGTTTAAATGTCCCATCTTGCGACCTGTCTTGGCTTCTGCTTTTCCATATAAGTGAACTTTCGTCCGAGCGCTTAGTCTCGGTAGTTCCTCGTATAATGCTGTGACATGCTGACCCAGGATGTTCGCCATGACGACCGGTGTCGTCAGACGGGTATCACCGAGTGGAAGACCACTGATGGCACGGATATGTTGCTCGAATTGGGATGTTTCGCAAGCATCGATTGAATAGTGACCCGAATTGTGTGGTCGGGGTGCTAGTTCATTGACGATTAGTCTAGAACCGACGACGAACAACTCGATGGCGAGTGTACCGATCAACCCGACAGCATCTGCGATCGATTCAGCGAGCGCAATTGCTTCTTGTTCGAGCGATTCCGAAATGCGAGCCGGTACGATCGATAGATGCAAGATATTTTCCCGATGAATGTTCTCACTGACTGGGAAGACGCGTGTTTCTGTTGCGCTTCGCGTCACGATGACGGAAATTTCCTGATCAAACGGTAACCACTGCTCCGCGACATACTCTGTCGGTTCGAATCGTTCGATTGCCGCTTGGAACTGTTCTTCCGTCCGAATGACGGTCTGTCCTTTTCCGTCGTATCCGAATCGTGCTGTCTTCAAGACGAACGGTAATCCGAGTCGTTGCTTCGCTTCCTCTAAGTCAGCAGGATCTGTCACCGGATAGTATGGAGCGACGGAATGCCCGATGCGTTCAATCATCTCTTTTTCTCGAACTCGATGTTGCGTTTGAAAGAGGAGATTCGTTCCGTGAATCAGTTTCGTTCCGATCGCTTCAGCGACTTCCGTTGAGATATTCTCGAATTCGTAGGTGACGACATCCGATTCAGCTGTAAGTTGCTTCGCTGCTTCAATATCCGTGAAAGCTGCCTGAATGTGTTGATCCGCCACTTGCGCACACGGTGCGTTGTCTGTTGGATCAAGCGTCAGAATCTCAAAGCCCATCTCACGGGCGGACAGTGCCATCATTCGACCGAGTTGACCTCCACCTAATATTCCGATTCGCTTCATAGTAGGTTCCCTCCAGATGCAATGACGTCCCCTTCGAGTTCGACACGCATATGATCGAGCTTACGGGCAAGTCGTTCATCTTGAATCGACAGAATTTGAGCGGCTAGCAATCCAGCGTTTTTTGCGCCTGCTTCTCCAATCGCGACTGTTGCAACCGGTACACCACCTGGCATTTGAACAATCGAGAGCAAGGAATCAATTCCTTGGAGCGCTTTACTCTTCACAGGAACACCGATGACGGGTAATGTCGTTTTAGCGGCGACCATGCCTGGTAGATGAGCGGCACCGCCTGCACCGGCAATGATGACCTTCAGTCCTCGTTCACGTGCTGATTCAGCATAACGAAACATCAGATCCGGTGTCCGGTGTGCGGAGACGACTTTTTTTTCATATGGAATCTCAAGTTGCTCCAACACATCGCATGTATGTTTCATCGTTTCCCAATCCGATTGACTTCCCATGATGACGCCGACTTCTACATTTCCCATCGCTGTTTCCTCCTTTGTGCATAAAAAAAGCCCAAACCACGGCTAAAAGGGTGGCTTAGGGTATAAAAAGGTACGCCAAAGAAATATCGACGAACATCCATATACCCCATAGTCCAACGATTTAGGGTCGTTGGGTAGAAACTTGCAAGCCATATCCCTGCTATTATACGAGGTGTTTATATTCAATCATCCTGTCACGACTTCATCTTAACAAGTCCATCCCAAGGCGTCAACCAAAGGCGAACAATTTAATTATCTGAAAATTTATCGTTCGGTTTTAAAAGCGGTTTTTCTGATTTCATCGATTGTCCATTCGGAGTTTATTTTCTTGAAAGGCATCACATGGAATCAAGAACGAAAAGAGCACCCTCCACATGAATCGGAGGATGCTCTAGGCAGTTACTCATTCTCTTTCACTTTACAATCGAAGACGATTTGTTGACGAATTGGATACGGTTCGCCATTAGCGTCTAATCCAAAGATCGGTTCTTCTCGTCGGACCGTCGGGCGGTATCCCATGGCATCGATACGATCCAAACAAGCACCAATCGTCTCGTTCTCTTCGACGGCTACACGTAGTTTCGTTTTTTTCGCCATATCCCTGTTCAGTCCCTTCATTAAAATGGATACGTGTCTTTCTACAAAAAGACACAAAAAAGCGGCGGCCCTTGAGCGTATGCTCCAGAACCACCGTTTGCCTGGCAACGTCCTATC
>NZ_DLMP01000004.1:0-2771 GCF_002479335.1 Exiguobacterium sp. UBA7533
GACGCACGATTGCAGAAATATCCGTCAGTTCTGGGAACTTACCGTACAATTCCTGAAGAGGAAGTGATGCGCGGAAGACGCCATTTTCTTCGGGACGGAATGCTTGGATCGTCTCGAGTAAAAGCGATTCGCCTGCCGGTGTCAACTGGACATAGGTATTTCGTTTATCGGTTTCCTTTTTCGAGAACGTCAACAATCCGCGGTCCTCTAACTTCTTCGAGAAGTTGAATGCCGTCGAGACGTGCATGACACCATACTTCGCGATCTCAGAAATCGAGGCACCACCTAGGGCATGCGAAATCCATAAAATATGGTGTTCGTTGATGTTTAGATCAAAGGGCTTGATCCAATTTTGCCAATCTTTTTCTACCGTTTTCCATAGTGCTTTGCTTAATTGGACAATTTTATGGCTATACAATAATGCTTCTTGTCCAGGATATAACTTTTCGTGTTCCATATCTGACTCATCCTTTCGAAAGGTGACAATGGCTCAAACGCGCAAAATGCAAACTATACAAAAACAAATCGAAGCAACGGATCTTACTTTTGTGGAGAAAGCTGGTCTGCTTCCTGTTTCGCTTCATCAGCGAGAGACTGGATCTTCGTGAGCGATGCTTGGACTTCCGTTTGGTATTCCGAGACGCTCTGCATGACTTCTTCCTTGAAGTGCATACCAGACACTTTTGCTGTCTCTACTAAGTTCTTGCCCTCGTGGGTCAAATCCTGCACATTCGTTACGATTGTAGAATAAGAATTTCGACGTTGATGACCGTTCGAAGAGTCGCTTTTCGTACCTTGGCGAAGCGCCTTTAGACCATAAAAAGTCACAAGTGTTAGCGTAGCACCAAAAGCGACCCAGTTACGGGCGGGACGCTTCGACATGATAAACCTCCTTTTTAATATTAAAATATTTGTTTCATATTATTTTACCGAAAATTGAGTGAAAGAAACCTATTTCGGCAATATTTTTCTAAGAAGAGAAGAAAAAGAACAGCCTTAGATATGCGAAGCGATTGAATTTGCGAGCTCAGCCAATTCTTCTGCCGTATACTCGTCGTTATGGACTTCCCACTTCGCGCCGAATCCATCTTGCTTATCGTGACGAGGAATGAGATGCAAATGGAAGTGTGAGACTGATTGACCCGCTACTTTTCCTGTATTGGATAGAAGGTTCATACCAGCTGCATTTGTCTCTTGTTGAAGCGCACGGCTGATTTGCGGAATCGTCGCAAACACGTCCTGTGCCTGTTCAGGCGAGAGATCATACATATTATCGGCATGCTGTTTTGGGATAACGAGCGTATGTCCTTTCGTCACTTGTGACAAGTCGAGGAAGGCGAGAACGGTTTCGTTCTCAAATACGATATGACCAGGGACTTCTTTGCGAGCGATTTTACAGAAGATACATGATTCTTTTTGCATGGAACAGTCACTCCTTTGGGTAAGATAATATTAGTATACGGAAAGTTTCCGCCTTCCGCACGATTGACAGTCAACTTGAACCCGATACACTTAAGACCATACAGCTAATGGAGAAAAAGGAGCGAAGTGCATGGCATCACGAATAGCCTCAACGGCACAGAAAAAACGAAAACGACGTTTACTCATTGGTAGCGCCTTCATCGCCTGTCTGTTTTTGTTAGTTGCCTTTTGGTTTGGGCGCAACATGCAAGAGGCGGCAAAAATGGAGAAAACGGACGAGCGGCTTGCTACTCTATTGAAGGAAAAGGATCAGCGTGGATTCCAACAACTAGTCATGATGAACGATAAACCATTACCGATGAGTGAGGCGACACGACTCATTACTTGGTTGACGACTGAATCAGAACGAACAGATCGGGTCATCAAACAAGTCAAACAGGATCAAGACTCTGGTAAACAAGTAAAGGCACATCTATTTACGTTACAAAAAGAGGATGGATGGCTTTGGTATGACCGGTATTCTCTCGATCTGAATCCACAACGACTGATCGTTTCAAGTGATGTCCCTAAAACAGAAGTATCATTAGACGGGGAAGTCATTGGAACGATGGATGGAACATCACTAGAAATCAAGCGTTCTCCAGGAGAATATGATGTCCAGGTGAGTGCCGACCAATCAGGACAGACCGTTCAGGACTCAAAAACCGTTCAACTCGGTGATGAACCAAACACGGCAGTTGATTTTAAATTAGCTGATCAGTTCAATACGACTGTATCAAACGAATATGCAGTCGATATTAAAACATTACTTGAGACGGAAGTGAAAGCGCGAACTGGAAAAAGTATCGATACGATGACCAGCTATCTCGGGAAATCGCGCGACGCATTCGAGAACGCGTTCGGAACGCCTGATTCGACAGTTGCGAATCGAGCACGGTACGATGGATATGAAGTGACCTATCAGTCGGGACAGGTGGAGGAGTTATTAATCCGATTGAATAAAACTCCAGATGAATTGGAAGCTGTCGCCGGAAAACCAGAACGAAAGAAGCGAGAGCGCGTCGGTACGGTTTGGGAATATCCGTCTAGCTTTCTCGAAGGCGTGTTCGAATGGTTGAATTTACGATCGGAAAAACGTGTCTTCGAGCGAGAAGATGGCATGTGGTTACAAATAAAAGATTAAAGTATAAAAAACTAACGCATAAAAAATCCTCGGACATCATGTCCGAGGATTTTTTGTTTATCGTTTATTCACCGCACGGAGAATGAACGATACAATGAGGATGAGAATAATAGCTCCGAGTAAAGCAGGTACGATTGCGAATCCAGCAACCATTGGACCCCAATTT
>NZ_DLMP01000013.1:0-54245 GCF_002479335.1 Exiguobacterium sp. UBA7533
TTCAGTTTTCAAAGTCCAATATGTCATTTGACGACTTTTAAATCTTACAGTAAAGTAATATGTGATGTCAATTACTTTTTTGAAGTTTTTTTCGTCTGTGACGCTCGCGTTTGGCGTGTGCCTCAGCGACATGTATTAATATATCAACTCTTGTTTTTTTCGTCAACTGTTTTTCTAAAAAAACTTTAGAAAAAAGATAGACCCGCTTGAACCGGTAAAACACTACCCGTTCGCGGGTCTTTTTCATTACGCTTGTTTTTGCGATCGTCCTTGAGAAGCGGGCTTTTCTTGCAAGCGATGCAGCATTAGAATCTGATACGCATTACAGATTAAAAGTGTCGCAAGCGCCGCCCATAACATCCGCTTATCTTGTGTTGCCTGCAAAGCAGGTACCCATTCGATCAACGTGATGACCGTCATGAGGAACAATGTCGGAATGAACGCTGTAAAGTTCGTTTCCCGTGCTTTCGTCCGCGCGACTAAGAATGCAATTAAAAGCAAGACGACCATCTCACCAATATAAAGGCTCGTCTTATCAAAGCCGTATGCTAATCCGCGTAGATAGACACCATCAAATAGTGCAAATGCGATCAAGACGATTTGGACACGGTTCCAAAGCTTTGCGCCGCGGAATAAATCGAGTCCGACGCGATGTAAGATCAAGTACGAGAAGAATCCCATCAAACTGATGGCAGTCCACGTACTACTGTAGGAGAGAGCCGTCACATATCCGCTAATCGATTGATTTCGGATATATCCAGGTTCCGCTACCAAGTTAAACACGAAGCCGGCGAGCGTTCCGATTAGGAGCGTCATCCAAAACAGCTTCAAAAATCCTTTAATCTTCATTTTTATCCCTCTACTTTTTCGATGACACGCGTGGCGAGTTCATTATAGTACGTCTCAAATGGATGTTCATCGCGATAGATCGATGGGGCGAAGTCCGCATCATTCGCATATGGTTGTCCAAGTGGAATCTTAGCTAGAATATCGGTTTTTAACGCTTCTGACAACCTCTCTCCGCCACCACTACCGAAGACATACTCTTTTTCGCCTGTCACTTTGCTTTCAAAGTATGCCATGTTCTCGACGATACCGAGTAGACGGTGGTTCGTTTTGATTGCCATTGCCCCTGCTCGTGCTGCAACGAAAGCGGCTGTTGCGTGAGGTGTCGTGACGATGACTTCTTGACAACTCGGGAGCATCGAATGAATATCGAGTGCAACATCTCCTGTACCCGGTGGAAGATCAAGCAACAAGTAATCGAGATCACCCCATTCGACGTCTGCGAAGAAGTTGTTGAGCATCTTCCCGAGCATTGGTCCCCGCCAGATGACTGGTGCATTATCTTCGACGAAGAAGCCCATTGAGATGACCTTGACGCCAAAGCGTTCTGGTGGAACGATTCGGTCGTTCACGACAGTCGGACGTGTTTCGATTCCCATCATGTCTGGAACACTAAAGCCGTAGATATCGGCATCAATCAAACCGACCTTCTTCCCTGCTCGTGCGAGGGCGACTGCTAAGTTAACGGAAACCGTCGATTTCCCGACGCCCCCTTTACCGGAGGCGATCGCGATGAACGTCGTACCGGATTCTGGTTTAAGGATCGACGGTGTCGTCGCTGCTTGGATCCCGTGATCACCGAGTGCCTCAAAACGGAGTCCCACCGTCTTGAATCCTTTTTCTTTCAGTTCCTTGACGATTTGCTGTTGGAGCACGAGTTGCTCCCCAGAACCGGATTGTGCTAAAGCGATTTTCAGACTGACATAATCACCTTTAATCCGGACGTCACGAATGCCGTTCGTATCTGCAAGCGGGCGGTCAATCGTCGGATCGACGAGCGTTCCGACTACCTCGCGAATTTCTTGTTCATTCAACATAGTGCCTTCCCCCTGAAAACGTTCGATTTAATCCTTATTAGTATAACAAAAATAAGAGAGCGCTTGCACATTTCGACACCGGAAAGGATGACTTTTCCATGTCCAGTGTCAGTTTTCATCATTTTACTCGATCATTCGCTCGTTTTAGAACATTCGGTTCCATGTACGAGGACCCACGACACCATCAACGTCAAGTCCTTGACGTGTTTGATAGGCACGCACCTTCTGAGCCGTCTCTGCATCAAAGCGCCGAGTCACGGTTGCTTTGACTGCACGCTGAATTCGTTCGATATCCCGTGGATTCATATTGGCTGCCCCTTGATACAACGGACGACCTGGATACGGAACGATCGCACGAGAGCGATTCGGCGTTTCTTCAGACACTCCTAGTAATTCAAAGTGTGGATAATCCTTAAAGCTCGTCCAGTCCCCACCCCAAGAAAAGCCACGTCGTTTCATCGCAGCAACAATCTTTTGAAAGCTTTGGTCATTTCGAAATAGCGCTTGTGTACCGTCTTGGGAATATTGAAAGAGGTCGACGGCAATTCCACGGTTATGATTCGATTGTCCCCCGCGTGCATTCGTTACGATTGGTCCCGGTAGTGTCCGTCCCTGTGCGTACAACCGATTCTGTTCTGCGATCGATCGGTACCCTTGGGCGACACCGACATAAATCCCTTGTGCATGCATCTCCCGGATGACCTCTTGCGTCCGTTTGGCGACTTCTCGTGACAGTCCCGAAGCATTCAACTTCCGATTCGCTCGCTCGAGTAACCAGCTGATCGATAATGCCATCTATGCTCACTCCCTTTGTCTCCTGTTCCCGAAAACAAAATCCGCTATACTTACGGAATGCAGAATGATTTTAACTCATATCAAAAGGAGCATCATATGAAAAAACGCATCATTTGGACACTTGGCGTCACCTGTCTCTTACATCTTAGCTTCGTCCTGTATCTGACGCTGCAACCGACCGTAGCTACCAAGACGGAGTTACCGGACAATGCAACCGTCTTGAGTGAAGAAACCTCTTTTACGGGACATGTCGGTCAAGCGACGACACATACACCTATCGCATTCATACAATCTGTCTTTGTTTGGAGCATCCCGCTGACGATCGTCATCCTCTATATTCTTCTGACGATATTGCACCGATTACGCTCCACTCCGTCGTCTTGACTTTAATCGCTGTTCTGACACTTCGTCAGGAGAGCGGTTTTTTAGTGCACAAAAAAAACCTCCCACCACAAGGGTGAGAGGGATTCGAAAAGAATTAACGTTTCGAGAATTGTGGTGCACGACGAGCTGCTTTAAGACCGTATTTTTTACGCTCTTTCATACGAGCATCACGAGTCAAGAAGCCTTTCGCTTTGAGTGCGCCGCGGAATTCTGGATCCGCTTGAAGAAGAGCACGTGAGATACCGTGACGGATAGCGCCTGCTTGACCAGTGAAGCCGCCGCCTTTGACCGTTACGATTACATCGTACTTGCCTTCTGTTTCTGTGATTACGAGTGGTTCTTTTGCAGTCATGATCAATGTCTCATAACCGAAGTATTCGCTGATATCGCGACCGTTAACTGTGACTTTACCGTCTCCAGCAACGAGGAAAACGCGCGCTGCCGCGTGTTTCCGGCGACCAGTGCCGTAGTAACGTACATCTGCCATCGTGTAGTTCCTCCTAAATTCGTATTAACCGCGAAGTTCGTAAACTTCTGGTTGTTGTGCTTCGTGCTTGTGTGCAGCTCCAGCGTAGACGTGGAGTTTGTTGAACATTTGACGACCGAGGCTACCTTTTGGAAGCATCCCTTTGATCGCGAGTTCAAGCATGCGCTCAGGTTTGTTAGCAAGCATATCGCGTGCAACAGTCTGCTTTAAGCCGCCTGGATGACCAGAGTGACGGTAGTAGACTTTTTTGTCGAGTTTGTTACCAGTTAAAACGATTTTCTCAACGTTGATGAGGATAACGTTATCCCCACAGTCAACGTGTGGTGTGAACGTAGGCTTGTGCTTACCACGGAGAAGTGATGAAACTTCGCTCGCAAGGCGACCGAGTGTTTTACCTTCAGCGTCGATAAGGAGCCATTTGCGTTCTACATCAGTAGCTTTCGCCATGAAAGTTGTGCGCATGTAAAATACCTCCTAAGGAATTAAAAGTTCTGTTTTTGATTTTTCATTTATTCACTAGGTGAATCTATCATAATCTTAGGTGTACGGGGCTAAGATTGTGGTTTCATAATAAATGAAATGCCAATAAACATTGTATGTTTTTTAATAGCCAATGTCAATTGCCTTTTTTCACTCCGGATAGAAAACTTCCCATAGATAGAGTCCATGAGGAGGCGCCGTCACGCCTGCAACGTTCCGGTCCTTTGCCAGCAACATTTTTTTAATGTCCTCTGGTGCAAAACGACCGCGTCCGACGTCAAGTAACGTCCCGACCATGATCCGGATTTGATTATAGAGAAAACCACTGCCCTGGAACCGAAAGACGAGTTCGTCACCGATCGTCATCAACTCTGCCTCGTAAATCGTCCGGACCCGGTTATCCGTTTCCGTCTTCGCGACACAGAACGAACTGAAGTCGTGCGTCCCGACGAGATGCGCCATCCCTTGGCGTATCCGCTCAAGATCAATCGGATACGGAACATGAACCGACAGATTCCGACGAAACGCATTTTCTTCTCTACGGACGAAATAGCGGTATTCCTTCCCTACGACATCGTAACGTGCTTCAAAGGTCGATTCGACCTCTTCACAGCTCCGGACACGAATATCCGCTGGTAAGAGCGTATTAAGTGCCTTAACGACGTTCTCCGGGGGAATCGCTAGTTCCGTATCAAAGTGAATGACTTGTCCGTAGGCATGGACTCTCGCATCCGTCCGTCCCGAGCCGATGATCTTGACGGGATGTTTGTGCATCCGCGCAAGCGTCGTTTCAATCACTTCTTGAATCGTCAATCCGTTTGGTTGCACCTGATACCCGGCGTAGCCGGTTCCATCATATTGAATCGTACATTTTAAACGACGCATTACCCGATCCCTCGCAATCCTACTAAACTGATCGTCAGGAGGACGAGCAAGATCATCAGACCCGTATCCCGCATCGTCCACTTGGACTCCCGTAGACGTGTCCGTCCCTCTCCTCCACGGTACCCCCGCGCTTCCATCGCTGTCGCAAGATCCTCTGCCCGCTTAAAGGCGGAGATGAACAAGGGAATCAATAACGGAATGATCGCCCGTAAACGTTCCTTAATCGGTCCTGCTGACAAATCGACACCACGTGCTTGCTGTGCCTTCATGATTTTCTCCGTCTCTTCCGCTAAGGTTGGTAAGAACCGAAGCGAGATCGACAACATTAAGGCAATCTCATGCGTCGGGACACGGACGACCTTGAACGGTTTCAATAACAATTCAATCGCATCCGTCAATTCGATCGGTGAAGTCGTCAACGTGACGAGTGTCGTGATCGAGACGAGATAGAAGAAACGTAATGAGACGATGATCGCGAGTCGCAGTCCTTCTTCATAGATTCGAAGCCAGCCAAACTCAAAGAGGACAGCCCCTTCGCGCGTAAAGAACAGTTGGATGACGAACGTAAAGACGATCAGGAATAGAATCGGTCGCAGTCCCTTTAGAACATAACGAAGCGGTAAGCGACTACTCATGAGTGCTAAGAACGTAAAAATGAGTAAAAAGATGTTCGTTGCTGCATTGTTCGCGAGAAAGACGAGCGGAATGAAGCAGAAAGCAAAGATGATCTTAGCGAGTGCTGACGAGCGATGCAAGTACGACTGACCGGGAATATGTTGTCCAACGATCATTCGCTCACCCCCTTCGTCATCAACCAGTCGATCAATTCGGTTTCCGTCCGGATGTCCGGACGTTCCAGCCCACGCTGATCGGCGACTTGCCAGGCAAGCGATAAGACGTGCGGGAGATCGAGATGGAATTGCTCGAGCAAAGTCTCTTCTTTAAACAGATCAAGCGGTAGTCCGTCAAACGCCACCTGTGCATCTTCCATGACGATCACGCGCTCGGCATACTCAAGCACCTGATCCATGTCGTGCGTGATTAGGAGCAACGTCATACCGGTTTCTGCATGGAGCCGGGCAAACAGACTCAGCATATGCTTGCGTCCTTGCGGATCGAGTCCTGCCGTCGGCTCATCGACGATCAACACGTCTGGTTGACTAGCGAGTACGCCGGCAATTGCAACACGCCTCATTTGCCCACCAGACAGGTCAAACGGCGAACGACTCCAAAAGACTTCATCGAGTCCGACAGTCCGTAATGCCTCTTTTGCTAATTGCTCAGCCGTCGCACCATCATGACCGAAGTTCATCGGACCGAACATGACATCTTTTAAAACCGTCTCTTCGAACAATTGATATTCCGGATATTGAAAAACAAGCCCGACGCGACGTCTTAATGGCTTGAGGTCCTGTTTTTTCTTCGGTTCGACGATGATGTCATCGACTTGTACCTTCCCCGCTGTCGGCTTGAGCAATCCATTGATGTGCTGCACGAGCGTCGATTTTCCGGATCCGGTGTGCCCTACAAACGCAACAAGCGCCCCTGACGGAATCTCAAGATTCACATCACGTAGCGCGACTCGTTCGAACGGACTATTGAGTTGATACGTATAATTTAATTCCTGGATTAAGATTGGCATAAACGGTTCACCAATTCTCTTTCATCTAGTATCGTCTCCTCGAGTGAGAGACCTTGCGCCCGTAAACGTTCTTGTACCCGAACAACGAATGGAACATCGAGTCCGATGTCTTCTAAGAACGATGCATGACGAAAGACTTCCTGAGGGGATCCTTCTAATACGATTTTCCCGGCATCCATAACGATGACACGACTAGCTCGTAATACTTCGTCTAATTCGTGTGTAATCGCGATGACCGCCATTGGGTGAGTCGCATGGAGTTCTTGAACGGTCGACATGACCTCTTGTCGTGCTAATGGATCAAGCATCGATGTAGCTTCATCGAGCACGAGAACATCAGGGCGCATCGCAAGCGCCGAAGCGATTGCGACACGCTGCTTCTGTCCGCCGGATAATTGATGGGGTTCCCGATCAACAAAATCCGTAAGGCCAACGCGCGCTAGACTGTCGTCGATACGACGAACCATTTCCTCGCGTGGCACACCCCAGTTTTCTAGAGCAAATGCCACGTCGTCGCGCACGGTCGTGCCAACGAATTGATTATCTGGATTTTGGAAGACGATGCCGATCGCTCGGCGCATCTCCCACAGTTGCTCCGGATTTGCACTTGAAAAGCGCTCAGCAACCGTAACGGTCCCTGTCTCCGGTAACAACAATCCATTAAACAATTTCGTCAGCGTTGATTTTCCAGAGCCGTTGTGACCAACGATAGCAACCCATTCACCTGAACGAATCGTCAGAGAGACCTCGTGTAAGGCTGCTTGTTCCTGTTCCGGATACCGATAGGTGACCTGTTCCAGTTCAATCAGCTTGTCCATGATCTCTCCTCCTTCATCAAATCAATACTTTCATTTTGTAGCAAAAGGGCAGAAGCGGGATACGCACTGCCCTTTTATGGCGAATCATTTAATGAGGATTAAACGAGTTCGATGATGACCATTTCTGCGCCGTCACCACGACGTGGTCCCATTTTCATGATGCGTGTGTAACCACCTTGACGCTCAGCAAAACGTGGAGCCACATCAGCGAATAATTTTTGGATCGCGTCTTGTGCTTTGCCCTCTGCGTTTTGACCAGCAGCTTCACGGCGAACGAACGATGCAACTTGACGACGAGCGTGGAGATCACCGCGTTTACCTAAAGTGATGAGTTTCTCTACGACTGGACGAAGTTCCTTCGCTTTTTGTTCTGTAGTTTGGATACGCTCATTGATGATGAGATCAGTCGCAAGGTCACGCAAAAGTGCCTTACGTTGTGAGCTTGTACGGCCTAATTTCGAGTATGCCATGGATGGATTCCCTCCTTCGTGCAATTAATAGTATTAGTCTTCTTTGCGCAAGCCTAGTCCGAGTTCGTCGAGTTTCGCTTGAACTTCCTCGAGTGATTTACGTCCGAGGTTACGGACTTTCATCATCTCGTCTTCGCTCTTGTTCGCGAGTTCTTGAACCGTGTTGATACCAGCGCGTTTCAAACAGTTGTACGAACGAACTGAGAGATCGAGTTCTTCGATCGTCATTTCGAGTACTTTTTCTTTTTGATCTTCTTCCTTTTCGACCATGATTTCAGCATGGAGCGCTTCGTCTGTAAGACCAACAAAGATGTTTAAGTGTTCTGTCATGATTTTCGCACCGAGTGACACTGCTTCTTCAGGGCGGATTGAACCGTCCGTCCAAACATCAAGCGTCAATTTATCGAAGCTCGCATCTTGACCAACACGTGTTTTTTCAACTTGATAATTTACACGTTGAATTGGCGTGTAAATTGAGTCGATTGGGATGACACCAATTGGCATATCGTCCCGTTTGTTATCTTCAGCCTGAACATACCCACGACCACGGCGTGCTGTAAGACGCATATGAAGTGATGCACCTTCTGCAAGCGTTGCGATGTGAAGTTCTGGGTTGAGGATTTCGACGTCGCTGTCATGCGTAATGTTCGCAGCAGTGACAACACCAGCGCCTTGAATATCGATCTCAAGCGTTTTCTCTTCTTCCGAGTACACTTTGAGGGCGAGTTTCTTAAGGTTCAAGATGATTTGGGTAACGTCTTCTACAACGCCATCAATCGTCGAGAACTCATGAAGAACGCCATCGATTTGGACTGCAGTGACTGCAGCACCCGGAAGTGAAGACAATAGGATACGACGCAATGAGTTACCAAGCGTTGTACCGAATCCACGTTCAAGCGGCTCAACTACGAATTTACCAAACGTAGCGTTCTCGCTTAACTCGATCGTTTCAATCTTCGGTTTTTCGATTTCGATCATCTGAACCCCTCCTTGAATATCGTCATGTTGGCCATCGCGTTCAATCGCCAACCGCCTTGTGTACGTTTCTACTGCCTTGCTTGGTCAAACGATCAACAAAAGTCTACTCGAATCCCCGCTCTGCAGTACAAGACGGGTTACACGCGACGACGTTTTGGAGGGCGGCAACCGTTGTGTGGTACTGGAGTAACGTCACGGATTGCAGTGACTTCGAGACCGATTGCTTGAAGAGCACGGATAGCTGCTTCACGACCTGCACCAGGACCTTTAACGTTAACTTCTACAGTACGCATACCGTTATCCATTGCTGTTTTAGCAGCTGTTTCAGATGCCATTTGTGCAGCGAAAGGAGTCGATTTACGTGAGCCTTTGAAGCCCATGTTACCTGCAGTTGCCCAAGAGATTGCATTCCCTTGCATATCAGTGATCGTAACGATCGTGTTGTTGAATGTTGAACGGATATGCACGATACCAGATTCAATATTCTTTTTGACTTTACGTTTACTACGAACGTTCTGTTTGCGTTTTGCCATCTTAGTTTACCCTCCCTTACTTCTTCTTGTTCGCTACTGTACGGCGTGGGCCTTTACGAGTACGCGAGTTGTTTTTAGTGTTTTGACCACGAACTGGAAGACCACGACGGTGACGAACACCACGGTAGCAACCGATTTCGATCAAACGTTTGATGTTGAGTGAGATTTCACGACGAAGGTCACCCTCAACTTTGATTTTGTCTAAACCATCACGAAGTTGGTTCAATTGTTCCTCAGTCAAGTCGCGAGTACGAGTATCTTCAGAGATACCAGTTTCTTTCAAGACTTTTTGAGCAGTCGTTTTACCAACACCATAGATGTAAGTGAGTGAGATGACGATGCGTTTCTCACGTGGAATATCTACACCAGCAATACGTGCCATGTGTGCACCTCCTTGTTTAATTACCCTTGTTTTTGTTTATGCTTAGGGTTTTCGCAAATAACCATTACTTTGCCTTTACGGCGGATAACTTTACATTTTTCACAGATCGGTTTAACCGAAGGTCTTACTTTCATTGTGAATACCTCCTCCTGAAAAAATCGGAGTTTTTATTTGAAACGGTATGTGATCCGTCCGCGAGTCAAGTCGTATGGTGACAACTCAACCGTTACTTTATCTCCTGGCAAGATCCGAATGAAGTGCATCCGAATTTTTCCTGAGACGTGCGCGAGGACCGTGTGGCCGTTTTCTAACTCCACCTTAAACATCGCGTTTGGAAGCGGCTCGATAACCGTACCTTCCACTTCGATTACATCTTGTTTCGCCATCAATTATACCCCTTTCTCTATAAAGTTGATTGGGAGCCCAGACGATTTGTAGCGCTAGGGGCTTTCTACAAGAGCCATTGAGAGATCATCGGTCACAAACACGAGTGGATACTGGCTTATAGAAAGGTGACACCAATAACGCGCACAGCTCACTCTGCATCGACCGTTAAGATCTCGTAGCCGTCGTCTGTGATGGCGATGGTGTGCTCAAAGTGGGCGCACATGCTACCGTCCACCGTCACTACCGTCCAATTGTCGGATAGTGTGCGAACATAGCGTTTCCCGACGTTGACCATTGGCTCAATTGCCAGTGTCATGCCGGTTTTCAGGCGCGGCCCTTTCCCCGGTGGTCCATAATGTGGAATTTGCGGATCTTCATGCAAATTTTGTCCCACGCCGTGGCCCACATATTCGCGGACTACAGAAAAATTCGCTGCTTCAACATGTGACTGAATCGCATGCGAAATATCTGTCAGGTGCACGCCAGCTTTGGCGCGCTCCAATCCTTTATACAGAGATTCTTCAGTTACGTCAAGTAACCGCTTCGTCTCTTCAGAGATTGTACCTACCGGATATGTCCAGGCTGAATCTCCGTGATACCCATTGTACTCTGCTCCGATGTCAATCGAGATGATGTCACCGTCCTGAAGTACACGATCTCCCGGAATACCATGGACAAGCTCTTCGTTCACGGAAGCACAGATGCTACCCGTGAAACCATTATACCCTTTAAACGATGGTGTTGCCCCTTGACTTCGAATATAGCGTTCAGCGATCGCGTCGAGTTGCCCCGTCGTGATACCTGGGCGAATATGAGCTTGAAGCTCCTTATGCGTCCGGGCGACGATTTGTCCTGCTTTACGCATGATGTCGATTTCACGCGGCGCTTTCGTGATGATCATTACTGATCACCAAGGAGTGCCTGAACATCGGAATATACATCGTTGATTGGACGATCACCGTCCAAATTACGAAGATACCCTTTTTCTGCGTAAAAGTCAATCAAAGGTTGCGCTTGAGCGACGTTGACTTCCAAGCGACGACGTACTGTCTCCTCTTGGTCATCTTCACGTTGTACAAGTGCTGATCCGTCGATATCACAGATCCCCTCCACTTTTGGTGGGTTGTAGAGAACATGATACGTTGCTCCGCAAGTTGGGCAAATCCGGCGACCTGTCAAACGAGGGACAAGTTTCTCCGGGTCTACACCGATGTGGATGACGTGATCAATTTGTTTGCCCAGATCTTCAAGTAATGCTTCAAGAGCATCTGCTTGTTTCACTGTGCGTGGGAAACCGTCAAGGAGAAAACCATTTGCACAGTCTTCTTTGGCGAGACGCTCACGTACGATGCCGATTGTGACTTCGTCCGGAACGAGTTCCCCTTTATCCATGTATGATTTCGCTTCTTGTCCGAGTGGCGTTGAATCTTTGATCGCCGCGCGGAACATGTCGCCTGTCGAGATGTGGGGGATCGCATAGTCTTCGATGATTTTCGCAGCCTGCGTTCCTTTACCAGCACCCGGCAAACCCATCAATACTAGATTCATGTCGGTAGCCTCCACTTCTATAGCTCTATAGACACAACAGAAAGGAAAGGGATGGTCCCCTTCCTCCCGCCTTATCGGATAAAGCCTTTGTAGTGTCGTTTAACCAATTGACTTTCAATCTGTTTCATCGTCTCTAGTCCTACACCGATGACGATCAACAAGCTCGTTCCACCAATCTGCACCGAGTTCGGTAAGCCAGCAAACTTAATGAAGAATGTCGGCGTCACCGCGATGACAGCGAGGAAGAGTGAACCGAAGAATGTCAGACGGTATAGAATCTTCGTGATGTACTGCTCCGTTTGCTTACCAGGACGAATACCAGGAATGTATCCGCCTTGTTTTTGAAGGTTCTCTGCCATTTGTTCCGGGTTAACCTGAACGAATGTGTAGAAGTACGAGAACGCGATGATCAGTGCCACATAGATCGACATACCGATTGGACTCGTATAGTCGAAGATGTCACGGATCTTCGTTGCCGTCTCCGGACTTGCAAAGAAACTCGCAATCGTTGGTGGCGTCACCATGAACGACACCGCGAAGATGACTGGAATAACACCGGCAGCGTTCAATTTGATCGGCAAGTGTGCCGATTGACCGCCAACTGGTGTCCGGTTCACCGTACGCTTAGCGTACTGAATCGGAATCTTACGTGCAGCTTGCTGGACGTAGATGACTCCGACGATGACCGCGATGATGATTAAAAGCAAGAGTACGATATAAAGCACGTTTACAAACAAAGCATCCCCTGCATTTTGGAGCTTCGTTTCGTAAATCTGGCGGAATGCATTCGGGAAGCCCGCGACGATCCCAGCGAAGATGATCATTGATATCCCGTTACCAATGCCCTTCTCCGTGATGAGTTCACCGATGAACATCAAGAATGCTGTTCCCGCTGTCAATACGAGTGCAATCATAACGTATGTCCAGGTGCCGAACTGTTCGTCGACAAGACCTGGGTAGATACGGTTAAATCCAAGCGCGATTCCAAACGCTTGGACTAAGCCGAGTACGATCGTTCCATAGCGCGTTACCGTTGCTAACTTCTTACGGCCCGCCTCTCCTTGTTTTGCCCATTCGGCAAACTTTGGAACAACGTCCATCTGTAAGAGTTGGACAACGATCGAGGCCGTGATATACGGCATGATTCCCATCGCAAAGAGTGAGAAATTCTGCAAAGCATTCCCACCGAACGAGTTCAAGAAACCAAGAATACCATTCTGGTCGATCTTGAACACTTCCGTGTTTACCATCGGCACCGGGATATGTGCTCCGATACGGAACACGATGACCAAGGCCAAGGTAAAGAGAATGCGCCGACGAATGTCAGCTACGCGCCACATATTGGAGATCGCTTGAAACATTAGATCACCTCAACCGTACCGCCGGCAGCTTCGATTGCTTGCTTCGCAGCGTCGGAGAACTTATGAGCTTTAACTGTTAGTTTCTTTTCGATCTTACCGTTAGAAAGAATTTTCACGCCGTCTTTCATGCCTTTGACTGCACGAGTCTCGACAAGAAGTTCTGGAGTGACTTCAGTTCCTTCTTCAAAACGGTTGAGTGTGTCAAGGTTAATGACCGCGAACTCTTTACGAGTTGGGTTGTTGAAGCCGCGTTTTGGTAAACGACGGTAAAGTGGGTTTTGTCCACCTTCGAAACCTGGACGAACACCACCGCCTGAACGAGCTTTTTGACCTTTGTGACCACGGCCAGAAGTCTTACCGTTACCAGAAGACATACCGCGACCTACACGGTTGCGTTCTGAACGTGAACCAGCAGCTGGTTTCAATTCATGGAGTTTCATAGTGGGGCACCTCCTCATAAAATTATATCGAACTATTACTCTTGAATTTCTTTTACTGTCACTAAGTGTGACACGTGGTTAATCATCCCACGCATAGCAGCGTTGTCAGGTACGACAACAGTCTGGTGCATCTTACGGAGACCAAGCGTACGAGTAGTAACGCGTTGGTTCTCCGGACGACCGATCATGCTGCGTGTGAGGGTAACTGCGAGTTTCGCCATCTGTTTTCCCTCCCTTTCTTAACCGCGAAGTTCTTCGACGGTTTTACCGCGGAGTTTCGCAACTTCTTCAGCACGTTTGAGTGATGTGAGACCTTCGACAGTCGCACGAACCATGTTGATTGGAGTGCTTGATCCAAGTGATTTTGAAAGAATGTCGTTGATTCCCGCTAATTCGAGAACCGCACGAACTGGACCACCAGCGATGACTCCAGTACCTTCAGAAGCAGGCTTCAAGAAGACGTGACCTGCACCGAATACACCGTTGACTTCGTGTGGAATTGTTGTGTTAACGATTGGAACGTTAACCATGTTTTTCTTAGCATCTTCGATTGCTTTACGGATCGCTTCAGGCACTTCCTGAGCTTTACCCGTACCGAAACCTACGTGACCATTCTTGTCACCAACGACGACGAGGGCAGCAAAACGGAAGCGACGGCCACCTTTTACTACTTTCGCGACGCGGTTTACGGTAACAACGCGTTCTTCGAGTTGATCCATGTTAATTTCTAACTGGCGCATGTAGAGGTTCCCTCCTTTTCTATTAGAATTTGAGACCAGCTTCACGAGCTGCTTCAGCTACAGCTTTGATACGTCCATGATAGAGATATCCTCCACGGTCGAAAACGACTGTTTCGATACCTTTTTCAAGAGCGCGCTCAGCTGCGAGCTTACCAACTGCTGCCGCAGCGTCAGTCGTGTTGCCTTTTTCAAGGTCGAGTGATGATGCAGATGCGAGTGTTGCATGTGTTGCATCGTCAATGACTTGTACGTAAATGTTCTTGTTCGAACGGAATACGTTCATACGTGGACGTGTTGCAGTCCCGATGATTGTACGACGGACACGACCATGACGTTTTTTACGCGTAGCGTTTTTATCTGCCTTTGAGATCATTTATGCCACTCCTTTCCGGTCAATTCGCATGTGCGAATTACTTACCTGTTTTACCTTCTTTACGACGAACGACTTCATCACTGTAACGAATACCTTTACCTTTGTACGGCTCAGGTTGACGGTACGAACGGATCAATGCAGCGACGTGACCAACACGTTCTTTGCTGATTCCGCGAACGATGAGTTGCGTATTCGTAGGAACTTCGACTTCGATGCCTTGTTCCGGAGTGTACTCGATTGGGTGTGAGTAACCGAGGTTGAGTACGATTTTGTTACCTTGCTTTTGTGCACGGTAACCAACACCTTGGATATCGAGTGTCTTAGCGAAACCGTTGCTTACACCTTCGACCATGTTCGCGATAAGCGCACGAGTCGTTCCGTGGATCGTACGGCTTGCTTTCTCGTCGTTCGGACGAGTGACAGTCAATTCATTACCTTCTACGTTGATCGCCATAGCTGGGCTGAACTCGCGTGAGAGTTCCCCTTTAGGACCTTTTACCGTAACCGTGTTGTTTTCAACTGTTACTGTAACGCCTGCTGGGATGACGACTGGCTTTTTACCAATACGTGACATTTAAGACACCTCCGTTCTTTTTATACGTGTATTACCAGATGTATGCGATCACTTCGCCGCCGACTTTTTGTTGGCGAGCTTCTTTGTCAGTCATTACACCTTTAGATGTTGAAACGATAGCGATTCCGAGACCACCGAGTACTTTCGGGATTTCATCAGCTTTCGCGTAAACGCGAAGACCTGGTTTCGAGATACGTTTGAGTCCAGTGATAACGCGCTCGTTGCTTGCGCCGTATTTAAGGAATACGCGGAGCGTACCTTGTTTGCTGTCCTCGAGATATTCAACATCGCGGATGAAACCTTCACGTTTGAGGATTTCAGCGACTTCACGTTTGATTGTAGAAGCTGGCATTTCCAACTTCTCATGGCGAACCATGTTTGCATTACGAATGCGTGTAAGCATATCTGCAATCGGATCTGTCATAACCATGCGATGTACCTCCTTTCACAACTTTAATGAATTACCAGCTTGCTTTTTTAACACCAGGGATTTGACCTTTATGAGCAAGATCACGGAACTTAATACGGCTGATACCGAATTTACCAATGTAACCGTGTGGACGGCCAGTGATACTACAACGGTTGTGTAAACGAACCGCTGAAGAGTTACGTGGGAGTTTGCTCAAGCCGATGTAGTCGCCTTGTGCTTTCAATTCTGCGCGTTTTTCAGCGTAGCGCTCAACGAGTGCTTGACGTTTTACTTCACGTGCGATCATTGATTTCTTAGCCATGTTGTCGACCTCCCTTATTTTTGGAATGGCATGCCGAGTGCTGTGAGAAGCTCACGTGACTCTTCATCCGTGTTAGCAGTAGTTACGATAACGATGTCCATACCACGGACTTTCGATACGCGATCGTAGTCGATCTCTGGGAAGATCAATTGTTCCTTCACGCCTAGCGTGTAGTTACCACGGCCATCGAAAGATTTTTTCGATACGCCACGGAAGTCACGTACACGTGGAAGTGACACGTTGATCAACTTGTCGAGGAATTCGTACATGCGCTCGCCACGAAGTGTAACCTTCGCACCGATTGGCATACCTTCACGAAGTTTGAAACCAGCGATTGATTTCTTAGCTTTCGTGATGAGTGGCTTCTGACCAGTGAGGAGCTGAAGCTCTTCGACTGCCATGTCAAGTGCCTTAGAGTTCGTAACAGCGTCACCAACACCCATGTTGATTACGATTTTATCGACTTTCGGCGCTTGCATTACAGAACTGTAGTTGAATTTCTCCATCATTACTTTGACGATTTCGTCTTGGTATTTCGCTTTTAAACGGTTCATCAGAAAGTGGACCTCCTTTCTTTAAATCTTCTTATTTATCTAAAGCTTCGCCCGATTTTTTAGCGATACGTACTTTCTTGCCGTCAACCACAGTGAAACCAACGCGTGTTGGGTTACCTGTCTTAGGGTCGATGAGCATAACGTTCGATACGTGAATCGGTGCTTCTTTCTCGACAATTCCGCCTTGCGGGTTGAGTTGAGAAGGCTTTGAGTGTTTTTTGATCATGTTAACGCCTTCGACGATTACGCGATCTTTTTTAGGCATAGCTGTAAGGACAACGCCTTGTTTGCCTTTGTCTTTACCAGTCATAACCTGAACTTTATCACCTTTTTTGACATGCATCGTTAGAGCACCTCCTTGTAGGAATTCTTTGGAATTAAAGTACTTCCGGTGCCAACGAGACGATCTTCATGAAGTCTTTTTCACGAAGTTCGCGTGCGACTGGTCCGAAGATACGTGTGCCACGTGGGCTTTTGTCATCTTTGATGATGACTGCTGCGTTTTCGTCAAAACGGATGTACGAACCGTCTTTACGACGAACGCCACGTTTAGTACGAACGACTACTGCGCGTACAACTTCACCTTTTTTGACAACGCCACCTGGTGTTGCTTGTTTTACTGTACAAACAATAACGTCACCGATGTTAGCAGTTTTACGACCAGAACCACCGAGGACTTTGATCGTCAAGACTTCACGAGCTCCTGAGTTGTCTGCTACTTTTAAGCGAGATTCTTGTTGAATCATACGATTGTACCTCCCTCCGGATGTTTATTCACCCGAACTAATTAGAGTTTAGATGATTACTGCTTCTTCAATGACTTCTACGAGACGGAAACGTTTGTCCTTAGATAATGGACGTGTTTCTTGAATGCGTACAACATCACCGATTTTAGCTGTGTTGTTTTCATCATGCGCTTTGTACTTTTTAGAGTAGTTTACGCGTTTGCCGTAAAGCTTGTGCTTTACTTTTGTTTCAACTGTAACTACGATCGTTTTGTCCATTTTGTCAGAAACGACGCGTCCAGTTAACACTTTGCGGTTGTTAGTGCGTTCCATTGAGTGTTCCTCCTCTCAGAATCCGAGTGAATTATGCGTTGTTGATGCCGAGTTCGCGTTCACGAAGAACGGTTTTCGCGCGTGCAATCGACTTGCGCACTTCACGGATACGAGCAGGGTTCTCAAGCTGACCAGTCGCGAGTTGGAAACGAAGGTTGAACAACTCTTCTTTCCACGAACCGACTTTACCGTTAAGCTCTTCAGTTGTTTGCTGACGGAGATCAGTTGCTTTCATTCGTATCACCACCATTTTCTTCACGTTTTACGAACTTACATTTTACTGGAAGTTTGTGTGATGCAAGACGGAGAGCTTCGCGTGCGATCTCTTCCGATACTCCTGCGATTTCGAACATTACTTTACCCGGTTTGACGACTGCTACCCAGCCCTCCGGAGCACCTTTACCTGAACCCATTCGGACTTCAAGAGGTTTTTTAGTGTATGGCTTGTGTGGGAAGATCTTGATCCACACTTTACCACCACGTTTCATATAACGAGTCATCGCGATACGCGCTGATTCGATTTGACGGCTAGTGATCCAGCTAGCTTCTTGAGCTTGGATACCGAACTCGCCGAAGTGTACTGTAGTACCACGTTTCGCTTTACCACGCATGTTGCCGCGGTGAACACGACGATATTTTACACGTTTTGGTAACAACATGTTGTGTTGCCTCCTTCCCTAGACGGATGTGGATTATTCTTCGTTTGCTGCTGCTTTTTTCGTAGGAAGCACTTCACCGTGGTGGAGCCATACTTTTACGCCAATTTTGCCGTAAGTTGTATCAGCTTCTGCAGTACCGTAATCGATGTCTGCACGGAGTGTATGAAGTGGAACTGTTCCTTCCGAATACTTCTCAGAACGAGCGATATCAGCGCCACCAAGACGACCAGAAACTTCAGTCTTGATTCCTTTGATACCAGAACGCATTGAGCGTTGGATTGATTGCTTCATAGCACGACGGAACGATACGCGACCTTCAAGTTGGCGAGCGATGTTCTCAGCGACGAGCTTAGCAACTGCATCCGGGTTTTTCACTTCAACGACGTTAACGTGAACGCGTTTGCCTTTTGCAAGGTTAGTGATGTCTTTACGAAGTGTTTCGATTTCAGAACCGCCTTTACCGATAACCATACCAGGCTTAGCAGTGTGAAGTGAGATGTTCAAGCGGTTAGCTGCGCGCTCGATTTCTACTTTAGAGACACTAGCGTCTTTAAGACGTTTTTCGATATATTCACGAACTACGTAGTCTTCATGAAGGAGATCAGCATAGTCTTTATCTGCGAACCAACGTGATTCCCAGTCTTTGATGATACCTACGCGAAGACCAGTTGGGTTAATCTTCTGACCCACGGTAATCCCTCCTTATTTTTCAGATACCACGATGTGAACGTGGCTCGTACGTTTGTTGATGCGGCTTGCGCGACCCATTGCACGTGGGCGGAAACGTTTGAGCGTTGGACCTTCGTTTACGTAAGCCTCAGTGACTACGAGGTTTTCGATGTTCATGTCGAAGTTGTGCTCAGCGTTCGCGATTGCCGATTTCAATACTTTCTCAACGATTGGCGTTGCTGCCTTGTTCGTGTAAGCAAGAATCGAAAGTGCTTCGCCGATTTGCTTCCCGCGGATTAAGTCTACTACGAGACGTGCCTTACGAGGAGCAATGCGAACCATATTAGCCGATGCTTTTGATTGCATAATGAGTACCTCCCCTCAGATTAACGTTTCGTTTTCTTATCGTTTCCAGCATGTCCTTTGTAAGAACGTGTTGGAGCGAATTCACCAAGTTTGTGACCGACCATATCTTCTGTCACGTAAACCGGTACGTGTTTACGACCATCGTAGACAGCGATCGTGTGACCGATGAACTCTGGGAAGATTGTCGAGCGGCGTGACCAAGTTTTGATGACATGTTTGTCACCAGCTTCGTTGGCTTTATCAACCTTAGCGAGCAGATGGTGATCTGCGAATGGACCTTTTTTCAAGCTGCGACCCATAGTTGTACCTCCCTTTGGCATGATTCAGGAACGGTTCCTACGAACCGTCCAGAAATCATGTAATTATTTTTTAGAACGACGGACGATATATTTATCGCTCGCTTTGTTTTTCTTACGAGTTTTGTATCCGAGTGCCGGTTTACCCCAAGGAGTAAGTGGGCCCGAACGACCGATTGGAGCACGTCCTTCACCACCACCGTGTGGGTGATCGACTGGGTTCATGACAGAACCACGAACTGTAGGACGTTTTCCGAGCCAGCGTGAACGACCAGCTTTACCGATATTGACGAGCTCGTGCTCTTCATTACCGACAGCGCCGACTGTTGCACGGCAAGTAGCAAGGATCATACGAGTTTCGCCTGATTGAAGACGAACGATCGCGTATTTACCATCTTTACCGAGAAGCTGAGCAGAAGTACCAGCTGCGCGAACGAGCTGACCACCTTTACCTGGCTTAAGTTCGATGTTGTGGATCAACGTACCGACTGGGATGTTTGAAAGTGGAAGAGCATTACCGACTTTAATGTCAGCTTCTGGTCCAGCCATGACTTGCATGTCTACTTTCAAGCCTTTCGGTGCGAGGATATAGCGTTTTTCACCATCGATGTAGTGGATCAATGCGATGTTAGCAGAGCGGTTTGGATCGTACTCAATTGTAGCGACACGACCAGCGATGCCATCCTTGTTCCGTTTGAAGTCGATGATACGATATTTACGTTTGTGTCCGCCACCTTGGTGACGTACTGTCAAGCGACCTTGGTTGTTACGTCCGCCCTTTTTCGAAAGCTTTTCAGTTAACGATTTTTCAGGACGTGAAGCCGTAATCTCAGCAAAGTCAAGTGCAGTCATATTACGACGACCGTTAGTGGTCGGTTTAAACTTTTTAATTCCCATCGAGAGTTCCCTCCTTTTCTACAGAGTTCCGATTAACCGAGGTAATCGAGTTCTTTGCTATCTGCAGTAAGCGTGACGACCGCTTTTTTGCGGCGTGCTGTGTAACCAGCGTGACGACCTACGCGTTTTGCTTTTGGTTTTGAGATCAATGTGTTGACTTTGTCAACTTTCACTCCGAAGATCGCTTCAACTGCATCTTTGATTTGAGTCTTAGATGCCTTCACGTCTACTTCGAATGTGTACTTTTTCTCAGCCATTTGGTTTACTGAACGTTCAGTAATGACAGGACGTTTGATAATGTCGTGTGTGTGTGCCATTATGCAAGCACCTCCTCTACTCTCGCAACAGCGTCCTTCGTAATGATGACTTTGTCATGAGCGACAAGATCAAGGACGTTTACACCTGCAGCGTCAACGACTGTGACACCCGGGATGTTGCGTGTTGAAAGAACGACTGACTCGTTGTAATCAGCAGTAACGACGAGAACTTTACGTTCGATTGAAAGAGCAGCGAATACTGCGATCATGTCCTTAGTTTTAGGAGCATCGATTGTCAATCCTTCAAGAACGATGAACTCGTTGTTAGCGACTTTCGAAGAAAGTGCTGAACGAAGTGCGAGACGACGAACCTTTTTAGGAAGTTTGTAAGCGTACGAACGTGGTGTTGGACCGAAGACTGTTCCACCGCCAACCCATTGTGGCGAACGGATCGAACCTTGGCGTGCACGACCAGTACCTTTTTGTTTCCATGGTTTACGGCCGCCACCGCGAACTTCCGAGCGACCTTTTGTATCATGTGTACCTTGGCGACGTGAAGCTTGTTGCATGACGATTGCATCGTATACGACTGCTTCATTTGGCTCGATTCCGAAAACGGCATCTGCGAGCTCGATGTCTCCAACTTGTGTACCTGTTTGGTTAAGCAAAGCTACTTTAGGCATTCGTTATTCCTCCTTTCCTTGCAAACGGATTAGTTGCCTTTAACCGCAGTTTTGATGACAACTTGGCTCTTACGTGCGCCTGGGATAGCACCCTTGACGAGGAGTAAGCCGCGTTCTGCATCAACTTTTACGATTTCAAGGTTTTGAACAGTGATTTGCTCTCCACCCATGCGTCCAGGGAGCAATTTCCCTTTGAATACACGGTTAGGAGCAACAGGACCCATTGAACCTGGGCGACGGTGGTAACGCGAACCGTGAGCCATTGGACCACGTGATTGGTTGTGACGCTTGATTGCACCAGCGAAACCTTTACCTTTCGACGTACCTGTTACATCAACCATTTCGCCTGCAGCGAAAGTATCTGCTTTAATCTCTTGACCGATTTCGAAATCTGCTACTGATGTACGGATTTCTTTAATGAAGCGCTTAGGTGTCGCGTTTGCTTTCGCAGCGTGACCTTTTTGCGGTTTGTTTTGACGACCTTCTTTGATATCACCAAAGCCGAGTTGAACTGCTTCGTAACCGTCAACTTCCGTTGTTTTCAATTGAAGAACAACGTTACCTTCGACTGAAACGACAGTAACAGGGACGACTTCGCCTGACTCGTTGAAGATTTGTGTCATACCGAGTTTAGTTCCTAAGATTCCTTTAGCCATGAGATACACCTCCTAATATTGAATGATTTTGATCTTCTGGCTAGTATCAACTATCTATAGAAGAAAAATTAAAGTTTGATTTCGATGTCAACGCCCGATGGAAGTTCGAGACGCATAAGCGCATCAACAGTTTTCGGTGTTGGGTTAACGATGTCGATCAAACGTTTGTGTGTACGCATTTCGAACTGCTCACGAGCATCTTTGTACTTGTGAACGGCACGAAGTACTGTGTAGACCGCTTTCTCCGTTGGGAGTGGGATCGGACCAGATACAGTAGCACCTGAACGTTTTGCTGTGTCGACAATCTTCTCAGCCGATTGATCAAGCACGCGGTGATCGTATGCTTTCAAACGGATCCGAATTTTTTCATTTGCCATGTTATTTCCCTCCTTTTCGCCTATTTCGTAAATAGACATTCTCCGCGGAAATTTCCACACTAGCCATGGCAATGCCGCCTGGTGTGTCATAACCTCCCGCTTCATCGCGTTGTGTTTGTGACCAACATATTCTATCATACTGAATCACCAGCAAGAATGCAAGCACTAATAAAAATAGAATATGTATTCAAGTCTCTCACCACTCGCACAAACACTTTCCTCAGTATATAAGATGTCAGACCATGTTGCAAGACTGTTTTCAAAGAAATGAAAAAAGGTCTTCCGCCACGGGAGACGGAAGACCTTTGTCTTAAAAATTACTCAACGATTTCTGTAACTGATCCAGCGCCTACTGTACGGCCACCTTCACGGATTGAGAAACGAGTTTCTTTTTCAAGAGCGATTGGTGCGATGAGTTCAACAGTCATTTCGATGTTGTCCCCAGGCATAACCATTTCAGTACCTTCTGGAAGTTGAACCATACCAGTTACGTCAGTTGTACGGAAGTAGAACTGCGGGCGGTAGTTCGCGAAGAATGGCGTGTGACGGCCACCCTCTTCTTTAGAAAGAACGTAAACTTGCGCTTTGAACTTTTTGTGTGGTGTGATTGTGTTTGGTTTCGCGAGAACTTGTCCACGCTCGATGTCGTCACGTGATACACCACGGAGAAGAGCACCGATGTTGTCGCCAGCTTCAGCATAGTCAAGAAGCTTACGGAACATCTCTACACCAGTACATACTGATTTTTTAGTTTCTTCGTGAAGACCAACGATTTCGATCTCGTCGTTGACTTTAAGAACTCCACGCTCAACGCGGCCAGTAGCAACTGTACCACGACCAGTGATTGAGAAGACATCCTCAACTGGCATCATGAAGTCTTTTTCAGTGTCACGAGTTGGTTCTGGGATGTACTCATCGACAGCTGCCATGAGTTCCATGATTTTTTCTTCCCATTTAGCTTCGCCGTTAAGCGCGCCAAGAGCAGAACCTTGGATAACTGGGAGGTCATCACCTGGGAAGTCATACTCAGAAAGAAGTTCACGGATTTCCATTTCGACGAGCTCAAGAAGCTCTTCGTCGTCAACCATGTCAACTTTGTTCATGAATACTACGATGAAAGGAACACCTACTTGACGTGAAAGCAAGATGTGCTCACGTGTTTGTGGCATTGGACCATCTGTTGCAGAAACAACGAGGATCGCGCCGTCCATTTGTGCAGCACCAGTGATCATGTTTTTAACATAGTCAGCGTGACCTGGGCAGTCAACGTGTGCATAGTGGCGTTTTTCTGTTTCGTACTCGATGTGAGCTGTTGCGATTGTGATACCGCGCTCGCGCTCTTCTGGAGCACCATCGATTTGGTCAAACTTAGTTGCAGCTTTACCTTGTGATTTTGCAAGTACAGCTGAGATAGCTGCTGTCAAAGTTGTTTTACCGTGGTCGACGTGGCCGATTGTACCAACGTTAACGTGCGGTTTAGAACGGTCGAATTTTTCCTTACCCATTCTGAATTCCTCCTCTATGTGTCTAATAATTTTTTATAACTAGGAAGGTGAGTCGTAAGATAACGTACACCTTCCTTAGCTTACACTAATCATAAAAGCGTGACAACCTGTGAAGGATTAGCCGTTTGCTTTTTTGATGATTTCTTCTGCAACTGATTTCGGTACTTCTTCGTAGTGATCGAAGTGCATCGAGTACGTTCCGCGACCTTGTGTGCGTGAACGAAGACCAGTAGCGTATCCGAACATTTCAGAAAGTGGAATCATTGAACGGACAACTTGAGCGTTACCGCGTGCTTCCATACCTTCTACGCGACCACGGCGTGATGTAACATCACCCATGATGTCTCCCATGTATTCGTCTGGGATGACGATTTCAACTTTCATCATTGGCTCAAGGATAACAGCTCCGCTCTTATCTTTAAGTTGTTTGACTGCCATTGAAGCCGCAACTTTAAATGCCATCTCGTTTGAGTCGACATCGTGGTACGATCCGAAGACGAGTGAAGCTTTTACGTCAACGACCGGGTAACCAGCAAGGATACCGTTTTGAAGTGCTTCTTCGATTCCGTTCTCAACCGCTGGGATGTATTCACGTGGAACAACACCACCGACGATTTTGTTGTTGAACTCGAAGCCAGCGCCTTCTTCGTTCGGCTCGAATTCTACGACGACGTGACCATACTGACCACGACCACCAGATTGACGAGCGAACTTCGAATCGATCTTCGCCGCTTGGCGGATCGTTTCACGGTAAGCTACTTGTGGAGCACCAACGTTTGCTTCGACTTTGAACTCGCGACGCATACGGTCAACGATGATGTCGAGGTGAAGCTCACCCATACCTGAGATGATCGTTTGACCAGTCTCTGGGTTTGTTTCAGTGCGGAACGTTGGATCCTCTTCAGCAAGCTTAGCGAGGGCTTGACCCATTTTATCTTGGTCAGCTTTCGTTTTTGGTTCGATAGCGACCGAGATAACTGGTTCTGGGAATGTCATTGATTCGAGAACGACGTTGTCTTTCTCTGCACAAAGCGTATCTCCAGTAGTTGTATCTTTCAAACCTACAGCTGCAGCGATGTCACCCGCGTATACCATCGGGATCTCTTCACGGCTGTTTGCGTGCATTTGAAGGATACGTCCAAGACGCTCACGTTTGCCTTTTGTTGAGTTTTTAACGTACGATCCTGCCGAAGCTGTACCAGAGTACACACGGAAGAATGTCAATTTACCGACGTAAGGGTCAGTCATGACTTTGAACGCGAGTGCAGAGAATGGTGCTTCGTCCGAAGACTCACGCACGATTTCTTCATCCGTATCCATGTCGATACCTGAGATCGCTTTTACGTCGATTGGTGATGGGAGGTAATCGAGAACTGCGTCAAGCATAAGCTGAACACCTTTGTTCTTGAATGCCGAACCTACGAGTACAGGATAGAAGTCAACTGTCAGAGTTGCTTTACGGATAGCCGCTTTCAACTCGTCGATTGTGATTTCTTCACCCTCGAGGTATTTCATCATCAATTCTTCTTCGTAATCCGCAACTGCTTCGATCAATGATCCACGGAGTTCTTCAGCTTGATCAGCGAGATCAGCTGGGAAACCGTCAGTCACTTCGATGTCAGTTCCAAGATCGTTACCGTACATGTATGTTTTCTGTTCGACGAGGTCGATGATTCCTTTGAATTCATCTTCCGCACCGATTGGAATTTGGATCGCGTGTGCGTTCGCTTGGAGGCGTTCGCGAAGCGTTCCGACCGAGTACAAGAAGTCTGCACCGATTTTATCCATTTTGTTAACGAAAACGATACGTGGTACGCCGTAAGTTGTAGCTTGGCGCCATACTGTCTCAGTTTGTGGCTCAACACCAGACTGAGCGTCAAGTACTGCTACCGCACCATCAAGTACGCGAAGTGAACGTTCAACCTCAACTGTGAAGTCTACGTGTCCAGGTGTATCGATGATGTTTACGCGGTTACCTTTCCATTGAGCAGTTGTTGCTGCCGATGTAATCGTGATCCCACGCTCTTGCTCTTGCTCCATCCAGTCCATTTGTGAAGCACCTTCGTGCGTTTCACCAATCTTGTGGATACGACCCGTGTAATACAGGATACGCTCAGTCGTTGTTGTTTTACCAGCATCGATGTGAGCCATGATCCCGATGTTACGAGTGTTCTTAAGGGAGAATTCTCTTGCCATCTTTAAACATTCTCCTTTCGCATTTTAGTTTAGTGGTCGTGTGTTGCCACACGTCATGACTATACCCGAAAGCCACCTCATAATTCCATTAAAAATGGCATGCATGAGGTGGTGATTTTCGGAATTACCAGCGGTAGTGAGCAAACGCTTTGTTCGCTTCCGCCATTTTGTGCATATCTTCGCGCTTCTTAACAGAAGCACCAGTGTTGTTTGCAGCGTCCATGATTTCGTTAGCAAGGCGCGCATCCATAGTTTTTTCGTTACGGAGACGTGAGTAGTTCACGAGGTAACGAAGTGCGAGTGTCGTACGACGCTCTGGGCGAACTTCGACAGGAACTTGATAGTTAGCTCCACCTACACGGCGTGCTTTAACTTCAAGAACTGGCATGATGTTGTTCATCGCTTCTTCAAAGACTTCCATTGCATCGCGACCTGAACGTTCAGCGATAGTTTCGAAAGCTTTGTATAAGATTTGTTGAGCAGTACCTTTTTTACCATCTAACATAAGACGGTTGATAAGGCGGGTAACGAGTTTAGAGTTGTAGATCGGATCAGCCATTACATCACGACGTTCTGCTTGACCTTTACGTGGCATTCCGAGTCCCTCCTTTCATATAGTGAGGTGATATCTTAAGATATCTAGATTATTTTTTAACTTTAGGACGTTTAGTACCGTATTTCGAACGACCTTGCATACGGCCGTCAACACCAGCTGTATCAAGTGCACCACGAACGATGTGGTAACGTACCCCTGGTAAGTCTTTTACACGGCCGCCGCGGATAAGAACAACACTGTGCTCTTGAAGGTTGTGGCCGATACCTGGGATGTAAGCTGTTACTTCCATTGTGTTCGTCAAACGTACACGTGCGTATTTACGAAGAGCCGAGTTCGGTTTCTTCGGAGTCATTGTACCTACACGAGTACAAACACCACGTTTTTGTGGTGAGCTGATGTCAGTACGAGCTTTAATGAAGCTGTTGTACCCTTTGTTCAGCGCTGGCGAATCTGATTTCACAACTTTTGATTGACGTCCTTTACGGACTAATTGGTTGATAGTAGGCATCTTTGAGATCCTCCCTTCCTGAATTCATGACAAATTTCAAAACCACCGAGCCGGGTGGTTCATCGAAAGTCATAATGAAACGTTTTGCGTGGCTCAGGCATTCCATCGCCACACAAAACGCATTATCAAACTTTCTTAATGGCAACAGCTGTTGCTGCGACATCGATTCCACAAGCTTTTCCAAGCTCTTGCTTAGAAGGAACATTCACGACTGGAACGTTAGCTTGTTTCGCCGCATCGAGCAATGCTTGTTTTACGTGTTCATCTGCGTCATCCGCAATGATCACTTCCGACGCCTTGCCAGATCGCAATGCTTTGAGCGTTTGCTTTTGACCGACAAACTTCAAATCTGCGCCGACTACTTTTTTGTAAGACATGAAGATATCCTCCAAAATAACACAGCCGGTTGGCAACACTATATCATAGTAGCACCGCCATACCGGCGTGTCAAGGCGTTTTATTCTACCGGAGAATCGGCTTCTACAGGTGCTTCGCCAGCTACTTCGAGATCGATCTGACGGTAACGTGACATCCCAGTACCAGCTGGAACCAACTTACCGATGATGACGTTCTCTTTCAAGCCGCGAAGGTAGTCGCTCTTCCCTTTAATCGCTGCATCCGTAAGGACACGAGTCGTTTCTTGGAACGACGCAGCCGATAGGAATGAATCTGTTTCAAGTGACGCTTTCGTGATACCGAGAAGAACTGGTTTCGCCGAAGCGAGAGCTTTCCCGTTACGGAGCGCTTCTTTACAAGCTTCCTTGAACGTGCTGATATCGACGAGCGAACCTGGTAAGAGTGAAGTCTCACCAGACTCGATGACACGTACGCGACGGATCATTTGGCGAA
Organism: Exiguobacterium sp. UBA7533; assembly: GCF_002479335.1. Lineage (NCBI taxonomy): Bacteria > Bacillati > Bacillota > Bacilli > Caryophanales > Exiguobacterium > Exiguobacterium sp. UBA7533. Next base: position 27,978 of record NZ_DLMP01000013.1, read on the forward strand.
CCATGACCTCGACGTGTTTGTCACCGATCTCAACCCCTTGCATCCGGTATACTTTTTGAACTTCTTGAAGCAAGTAGTTCTGAACGCCGGATACACCTTTAACGTTCAAGAGTTCTTTCGGATCGATCGAACCTTCCGTGAAGACTTGACCGGCTTTGACCTCGTCCCCAAGCTGAACACGTAGACGCGAACCGAATGGGATCGTGTATGTGCGTGTTTCGCTGAGTCCTTGGACCGTCAATTCACGTTTGTCACGCGATTCCGTGAAGTCGATGACTTGACCATCGATTTCCGAGATAACCGCTTGACCTTTCGGGTTACGCGCTTCGAACAACTCTTGGATACGCGGAAGACCTTGTGTGATATCGTCTCCGGCAACCCCACCTGTGTGGAAGGTACGCATCGTAAGCTGCGTTCCTGGCTCACCGATTGATTGTGCCGCGATGATACCGACAGCTTCGCCGACTTCGACGTCGTTGCCTGTTGCCAAGTTGCGTCCGTAACATTTCTTACAGACACCATGGCTTGTGTTACATGTGAAGGCAGTACGGATCTCGACGTTGTCGACACCAGCGTCAGTGATGACACGTGCGATGTCTTCATCGATGAGTTCGTTCGTCGAAACGAGGACTTCTCCTGTTTCGGGGTGAACGACGTTTTCGAATGCAGTACGGCCGACGAGGCGGTCGTAGAGGCTTTCGATCTCTTCCGTTCCTTCACGGAGTGCTGTGACGCGGATACCACGATCCGTTCCACAATCATCTTCACGGATGATGACGTCTTGAGCAACGTCAACGAGACGACGAGTCAGGTAACCCGAGTCAGCCGTTTTCAAGGCTGTATCGGCAAGACCTTTACGTGCACCGTGTGTCGAGATGAAGTATTCCTGTACCGTTAGACCCTCACGGAACGATGATTTGATCGGGAGCTCGATGATCCGTCCACTTGGAGCGGCCATGAGTCCACGCATACCAGCGAGCTGCGTGAAGTTCGACGCGTTACCACGGGCACCGGAGTCACTCATCATGAAGATCGGGTTGAGACGGTTGAGGGATTTCATCAGACGAGACTGAATTTCATCCTTCGCATCATTCCACGATTTAACGACGCGCTCATAGCGCTCGTCTTCTGTGATGAGACCACGACGGTACGATTTCATGACGCGGTCGACATTGTCCTGGGCTTCAACAAGAATCTCTTGTTTATCCGGAAGAACGATGATGTCCGCGATCCCTACCGTGATACCGGCACGAGTCGAGTGTTTGAATCCGAGGTTTTTCATGCGGTCGAGCATGCGGCTTGTTTCTGTCGTCTCAAACCGTTTGAAGACTTCCGCGATGACATTTCCAAGGAATCCTTTTTTGAACGGGTCGATGATCGGACGGTTCTTCAGTTCTGCCGCGACATCTGTTCCTTTTTCAAGGAAGTACTTGTCTGGCGTCGCTTCTTGAAGGTTCGTCATCGTTGGTTCGTTCAAGTAAGGGAACGTCGTTGGGAGGATCTCGTTGAAGATCAACTTACCGACTGTTGTAATCAATAATTTCTCGTTTTGCTCTTCCGTGAATGTCGGGTTCTTGAGAACGCCGGCTGGAATCGCAACACGTGTATGGAAGTGCGCATAACCGTTTTGATAAGCGATGAGCGCTTCATTCACTGTCGAGAAGATTTTACCTTCGCCGATCGCATTTTCGCGCTCGAGCGTGAGGTAGTAGTTACCGAGGACCATATCCTGCGATGGTGTAACAACAGGTTTACCGTCTTTCGGGTTCAAGATGTTTTGTGCAGCGAGCATGAGAAGACGCGCTTCTGCTTGTGCTTCTGCCGAAAGTGGTACGTGAACCGCCATTTGGTCACCATCGAAATCGGCGTTATATGCCGTACATACGAGTGGGTGAAGGCGAATCGCGCGTCCTTCGACGAGCGTTGGTTCGAACGCCTGGATACCGAGACGGTGAAGTGTCGGTGCACGGTTCAAGAGAACCGGATGCTCACGGATGACTTCTTCAAGAACATCCCAGATTTCAGGTTGAACGCGCTCGATTTTCCGTTTCGCACTCTTGATGTTCGGTGCGATGCCACGAGAGACAAGTTCTTTCATGACGAACGGTTTGAAGAGTTCAAGGGCCATTTCTTTTGGAAGACCACATTGATACATCTTCAGATTCGGACCAACGACGATAACCGAACGACCAGAATAGTCGACACGTTTACCGAGCAAGTTTTGACGGAAACGTCCTTGTTTCCCTTTCAACATGTGTGAAAGTGATTTAAGTGGACGGTTACCTGGTCCTGTGACTGGACGACCACGACGACCGTTATCGATCAAGGCATCGACTGCTTCTTGAAGCATCCGTTTTTCATTCTGAACGATGATGTTCGGAGCGCCAAGGTCAAGAAGACGCTTGAGACGGTTGTTACGGTTGATGACGCGGCGGTACAAGTCGTTCAAGTCAGACGTCGCGAAACGTCCGCCATCGAGTTGAACCATCGGACGAAGTTCCGGTGGGATGACTGGAAGTACTTCAAGCACCATCCATTCTGGATTGTTGCCTGAGTTACGGAAAGCATCGAGAACTTCAAGACGTTTGATCGCACGCGTACGACGTTGTCCTTGAATCATACGAAGTTCTTCACGTAATGCAGCGACTTCTTTATCGAGTTCCACGTCACGGAGCAATTTACGAACTGCTTCCGCACCCATTTCAGCAGTAAACGAACGACCGAACTTCTCACGATAGGCACGGTATTCTTTCTCTGAAAGGAGTTGTTTCTTCTCAAGTGTCGATTCGCCTGGATCTGTTACGACGTACGACGCGAAGTAGATGATCTCTTCTAACGCACGTGGTGACATGTCGAGGACGAGTCCCATACGGCTAGGAATTCCTTTGAAGTACCAGATGTGCGAAACCGGTGCTGCGAGCTCGATGTGACCCATGCGCTCCCGACGGACTTTCGACTTCGTGACTTCAACGCCACAGCGATCACAAATGATTCCTTTATAGCGGATCCGTTTGTATTTACCACAGTAACATTCCCAGTCTTTTGTTGGACCAAAAATACGTTCACAGAACAAACCATCTTTCTCCGGTTTGAGTGTACGATAGTTGATCGTCTCCGGCTTTTTCACTTCCCCGAAAGACCATGAACGGATCTTTTCGGGGGAAGCGAGGCCGATTTGCATATATTCAAATCTATTAACATCTACCAAGGGGTGGACCTCCCTTTCGCTTATTCCTCTTCAGTAACAACTGGTGCGACAGGCGCTTGAACTTCTTCGAGTGCTGGAGTCGCGTTCGGGATATTGTCCTCGTCTTCGTCACGCATTTCGATCTCTTCATCATCAGCAGACATCATCTTAACGTCCATACCGAGGGATTGAAGCTCTTTAATGAGGACTCGGAACGATTCCGGTACGCCCGGTTGTGGTACATTCTCACCTTTGACGATTGCTTCGTACGCTTTGACACGACCGATCGTATCATCCGACTTGATTGTAAGGATTTCTTGGAGCGTGTAGGCTGCGCCGTATGCTTCAAGTGCCCATACTTCCATCTCACCGAAACGCTGACCACCGAACTGGGCTTTACCACCAAGCGGTTGTTGTGTAACGAGTGAGTATGGTCCTGTCGAACGTGCGTGAAGTTTATCATCGACCATGTGAGCAAGTTTAATCATATACATGACACCGACAGAGATACGGTTATCGAACGCTTCACCCGAACGACCATCATAAAGGACAGTCTTCGCGTCGCGATCCATACCTGCTTCTTCAATCGTTGCCCAAACATCTTCCTCACGCGCACCATCGAATACTGGTGATGCGACTTTAATGCCGAGTTGACGTGCTGCCATCCCGAGGTGAAGCTCGAGCAACTGCCCGATGTTCATCCGTGATGGAACCCCAAGTGGGTTCAACATGATGTCAATTGGCGTACCGTCTGGCATGTACGGCATGTCTTCTTCTGGAAGGATACGTGAGATAACACCTTTGTTACCGTGACGACCCGCCATTTTATCACCCTCGTGAATCTTACGCTTCTGAACGATGTAAGCACGGATCAACTGGTTGACACCAGGTGAGAGCTCGTCCCCATTATCGCGGTCGAAGATTTTGACGTCGAGAATGATTCCATCACCACCGTGTGGAACACGGAGAGATGTATCACGGACTTCACGTGCTTTTTCACCGAAGATTGCATGAAGAAGACGTTCTTCCGCTGTCAATTCCGTTACACCCTTCGGCGTAACTTTACCGACGAGGATATCGCCGTCCTTGACTTCCGCACCGACGCGAATGATTCCGCGATCGTCGAGGTTTTTCAAGGCATCATCACCGACGTTCGGAATATCACGTGTGATTTCTTCCGGTCCGAGTTTCGTATCACGCGACTCACATTCGTATTCTTCGATGTGGATCGATGTGTAGACGTCGTCTTTGACAAGACGTTCACTCATGATGACAGCATCCTCATAGTTGTAACCATCCCATGTCATGAAACCGACGAGTACGTTACGACCAAGCGCAAGTTCCCCACCGTCCATCGATGGACCATCTGCAAGGATCTCGCCTTTATCGACTGGGTCGCCTGCTTTGATGATTGGTTTTTGGTTATAACACGTTCCTTGGTTAGAACGGATGAATTTTTGAATCTTGTAACGGTCGAGTTCACCTTCGACGATGTTGCCATCGACTTCCGTCGTACGACGGACAAGGATTTCACGCGCCGTAACGCGCTCAGCGATCCCTGCGTGCTTCGCAACAACAGCGGCTCCTGAGTCTTTTGCAGACACGTACTCCATACCTGTACCGACAATCGGAGATTCCGGGTTCAGAAGTGGGACGGCCTGACGTTGCATGTTCGCTCCCATGAGGGCACGGTTCGAGTCATCGTTCTCAAGGAACGGGATACAAGCCGTTGCGGCAGATACAACCTGCTTCGGTGAAACGTCCATATAATCGACACGTGCTGGTTCAACAGACAAGTTTTGTCCACGGAAACGTGAAAGGACGTGTGAATCTTGGAACGTCTTCTCTTCCGTCAACAACATGTTTGCCTGTGCGACGACGTAAAGATCCTCTTCGTCTGCAGTCATGTAATGGATTTCATCTGTGACGACGCCCGTTTCCGGATCGACACGACGATATGGTGCTTCGATGAAGCCGTACTCATTGACCTTCGCGTACGAAGACAACGAGTTGATCAAACCGATGTTTGGTCCCTCTGGCGTTTCGATCGGACACATACGGGAATAGTGCGAGTAGTGTACGTCACGAACTTCGAAACCAGCGCGCTCACGTGTCAAACCACCGGGTCCGAGTGCTGAAAGACGACGTTTGTGCGTCAATTCTGCAAGCGGGTTCGTTTGGTCCATGAACTGAGACAACTGCGAGCTACCGAAGAACTCTTTAATCGATGCGATAACTGGACGAATGTTGATCAATGCCTGTGGCGTGATCGCATTCTGATCCTGAATCGACATCCGTTCTTTAACGACACGTTCCATCCGCGAGAGACCGATCCGGAATTGATTCTGGAGCAGCTCACCGACTGAACGGAGACGACGGTTACCGAGGTGATCGATATCGTCTGTCGTACCGACTTCATGCAACAAGTTGAAGAAGTAGTTGATCGCAGCAATCATGTCAGCAGGCGTGATGTGCTTGATGTCACGATCGATGTTACCGTTACCGATGATATTGATGATGCGTTCACCTTCAGCATCGTCCGGTGCGAACACCTTGATTGACTGTAAGTTGAAAGCCTCACCCTGCGTCACGCCGCCTGTAGGCGTCGCTTCGATATAACCAACGGATCCTTCGAGGAATGGAAGGACTTTATCGAGCATACGACGATCAAGGACCGTTCCTGCTTCCGCGATGACTTCACCTGTCTCTGGGTCAACGAGCGTTTCCGCAAGTTTCTGACCGAAAAGACGGTTCTTAAGATGAAGCTTTTTATTGATTTTATAACGACCAACGTTTGCCAAATCATAACGTTTCGGGTCAAAGAAGCGCGACACGAGTAACGCTTTTGCGTTTTCGACTGTCGGCGGCTCTCCCGGACGTAGACGCTCATAAATCTCGATGAGGGCTTTTTCCGTTGATTCCGTATTATCTTTTTCAAGTGAATTCCGGAGGTACTCATCATCACCGAGAAGATCGATGATTTCCTGATCCGTACCGAAACCAAGAGCACGTAAAAGAACCGTTACTGGAATCTTACGCGTGCGATCAATGCGAACATAAACGATGTCTTTCGCGTCTGTCTCGAGCTCGAGCCATGCACCACGGTTTGGGATGACTGTCGCGGAGAACCCACGCTTACCGTTCTTATCTAACTTATTGTTGTAATAAACACTTGGCGAACGAACAAGCTGCGAAACGATTACGCGTTCCGCTCCATTGATGATGAATGTTCCCGACTCCGTCATAAGCGGGAAGTCACCCATGAAGACTTCTTGTTCTTTCAATTCACCCGTCTCTTTATTTTGAAGACGGACTTTAACGCGTAGTGGTGCCGAATAGGTCACGTCGCGCTCTTTCGATTCATCGATCGAATACTTCGGCTCTCCGAGCGAGTAGTCGATGAATTCTAATACGAGATTCCCTGTGAAATCGGAAATCGGCGAAATGTCATGAAACATTTCACGAAGACCTTCCCGCAGGAACCACTCATACGAATTCGTTTGAATCTCGATTAAGTTTGGAAGTTCCAATACTTCGCTGATACGTGCATAGCTTCTTCTCTGACGGTGACGACCGTACTGAACAAGTTGACCAGTCAACTGATTCACCTCTCAGACCCACTTCTTCTTATAGAGAAGGACGGGTGTAATATCGAACATTGAAGCCATTTTTTTGATTGATAAGCGCAAAAAAGCGACGTCTTGTCTACTCAATCATCTGTAGTCGAGAACGCCAGCTGCTTTCAAACATCTTATCCAAAAATCACTCCAATGGCATTTTATAATACTATCATAGACACAACATGAGGTCAACGACAAATCCTTCGATTTGTCAAGACCGAATTGATTTAAATATCGAGTACCCTTTATCCCGGGTAACTGTCTCACACATACCGAATACTTCTTCCATCAACTTCTTCGCAGATGGTCCACCTTGTTTCTTTTGAATGACGACCCAAAGTTCGCCGCCAACGATGAGATGATCATATGCTTCTCGGAGAATACGATGAACGACCGTTTTTCCTGCCCGAATCGGTGGATTCGTCACGATCGCTGCGAATGTCGATTCGCCTACCCCATCATACCCGTCACTCACACCGGTCGTCACGGAAACACCGTTCGCGCGCGCATTGTCTGCCGCTAGTTCGAGCGCCCGTTCATTGACATCGATCAAGTGTGCCGGACGTCCTGTCGACTTCGAGAGCGCAATGCCCATCGGTCCATATCCACAGCCGACATCTAAAATGTCTCCAGCTACAGCCGGTTCCGTGAATGCCTCAATCAACAGACGTGAACCAAAATCGATTCCGTTCTTTGAAAAGACACCGTGATCCGATGTAAAGCGGAGCGTTTGACCACGCAGGACATATTCCCACGTCTTCGGATCTCGTTTCGATGAAGGGTCATTCGTATAATAATGATCCGCCATGTTTCCTTCCCCTCTCATGTAAAAGATGAAAACAAAAGAAGCTCGCAATGCGAGCTTCTCTTGTTTCTACGGAAGAAGAAAATTACTTAACTTCTACAGTAGCGCCAGCTTCTTCAAGCTTAGCTTTCATTGCTTCAGCGTCTTCTTTCGAAACGCCTTCTTTAACTGGTGCTGGAGTTCCGTCTACGAGAGCTTTCGCTTCTTTAAGACCGAGGCCTGTCAATTCGCGAACTGCTTTGATGACGTTGATTTTACCAGATCCAGCGTTAGTAAGGATAACGTCGAATTCAGTTTGCTCTTCAGCTGCTGCGCCTGCGCCAGCACCTGCAACTGCTACTGGAGCTGCTGCTGATACGCCGAATTCTTCTTCGATTGTTTTTACGAGTTCGTTAAGTTCAAGAACAGTCATGCCCTTGAGGTCTTCGATAAATTGCTCTTTGTTGAAAGCCATTATGGTTTTCCTCCTTTGATTTAGCCCACGTTGGGGTGTGAAAATTGTGTTGGTTGCCTATCCCGCTAAGCAGAAATTAAGCAGATTGTTCTTCTTTTTGCTCTGCGATTGCGTTCGTTGCCACCGCGAGTCCACGGATTGGCGCTTGAAGCACGCTGAGGAGCATCGAAAGGAGACCTTCGCGTGATGGAAGTTCCGCAAGGGCTTTGACATCTTCTACTGAAGTGACTTTGCCTTCGATGATACCACCTTTAAGTTCGAGAGCCTTGTGCGTTTTAGCGAAGTCGTTCAAGATCTTAGCTGGCGCGATAACGTCTTCATTGCTGAAGGCGATCGCACTAGGACCTGTGAAGACTTCATCAAGACCTTCGAGGTTGCTTTGAACTGCCGCGCGGCGGAGGAGACCGTTTTTGTAAACTTTGAATTCAACGCCCGCTTCGCGGAGTTGTTTACGAAGTTCAGTGACTTCTTCTACTGTGAGACCACGGTAGTCGACGACAACTGTTCCTGCGCTCGCTTGGAGTTTCTCAGCGATCTCAGATACGAGATCCGCTTTGACAGCGATAACTTTTTCGTTTGCCATTTCTGTTGCACCTCCTGGTAGATGAAATGTACCGGTGCGAGGGGCTGCTCGATTTCAAATAAAAAGCCTCCGTCTGCAAAGCAGAGGAGGCGTAATCGTCAAAAAGGATACCTGAACAAACAGGCTCTCTGAGCAAGAACACCTCGGAAGGATTTATGCCCATGTGAGCACCTTCTGTCTACGGTATGTCGAAATATATCAACGTTTTATACTGTAACAGCGTTCTTAGAACGTTGTCAAGTTCGTTTTAGACGAAATTATTTCGCGAAGTCAGCTGAAGATACTTTTACACCAGGACCCATTGTAGAAGCGATCGCGATGTTCTTAAGGTATACACCTTTAGCAGTAGCAGGCTTAACTTTTACGAGAGTTTCGATAACTGTGTTGATGTTCTCAACGAGTTTCTCGTTATCGAATGATTTTTTACCGACAGGAACGTGGATGTTACCTGATTTGTCGACACGGTACTCAACTTTACCAGCTTTGATATCGTTGATTGCTTTTGTGACGTCAAATGTAACTGTACCTGTTTTCGGGTTTGGCATGAGGCCTTTTGGTCCGAGAACGCGACCAAGTTTACCAACTTCACCCATCATGTCTGGTGTCGCAACGATAACATCGAAGTCGAACCATCCTTGTTGGATTTTGTTGATGTACTCAGCATCACCAGCGTAATCTGCTCCAGCAGCTTCCGCTTCTTTAAGTTTCTCACCTTTCGCGAAGACGAGGACTTTTTGTGTTTTACCAGTACCGTGTGGCAATACGACTGCTCCACGGATTTGTTGGTCTGCTTTCTTCGGATCTACTCCGAGACGAACAGCCAATTCGATAGTCTCATCGAATTTCGCAGTTGCAGATTTTTTAGTCAAATCTACAGCTTCTGCGAGTTCGTATGAAACCGTACGATCGATAAGCTTAGCAGCTTCTTTGTACTTCTTACCCATTTTAGGTTCCTCCTTTGTGGTTGTGCGGAAAATCCTCCCACATAATGAAAGGGTAGCAGGCTTCAAGAAACTATCCGCCTGCGACCCTCATCGTTGTTCATGGTAATCAAAAAGACATTAGTCTTCGATTACGATACCCATAGAACGTGCAGTACCTTCAACCATCAACATTGCTGTTTCAACAGATGATGCGTTAAGGTCTGGCATTTTTGTTTCAGCGATTTCACGAACTTTGTCACGTTTGACAGTCGCTACTTTCTTACGGTTCGGTTCACCTGAACCACTCTCAATTCCAGCTGCTTTCTTCAAGAGAACTGCTGCTGGAGGAGTTTTAGTGATGAATGTGAATGAACGATCTTCAAAAACCGTGATGACTACAGGGATAATCAAGCCGGCTTGGTCTTGTGTACGAGCGTTGAACTCTTTACAGAAGCCCATGATGTTCACACCTGCTTGACCGAGTGCCGGTCCAACTGGTGGAGCTGGGTTTGCTTTGCCCGCAGGAATTTGAAGTTTTACGAGTTTCATAACCTTCTTCGCCACGAGACACACCTCCTTAATTCTTTAATGTGGTTTAATTGGACGTTGCGCGTCCTCCCACTCATTCTATTCGACGAGTTATTTATCGAAATAAGCACAACATCAAACACGAAAAATTGTATCATTAAAACAAAACATTCGCAATAGGAAACTTAATCGATTTTATCGACCTGTGCGAAATCAAGCTCGACCTTCGTTTCGCGACCGAACATATCAACAGAGACTTTCATTTTCTCAGCATCTGTATCAAGCTCCTCGATCGTACCTTCGAGATTTTCGAAAGCTCCTTCTTTGATTCGGACGATTTGTCCGAGTGAGAAGTCGTAACGGCTCTTCAGATCGACAAGACCCATTGATCCAAGGATATTTTCTGCTTCTTCCGGAAGAAGTGGGGTTGGTTTTGAACCGCCGCCGACTGATCCGAGGAAGCCCGTGACGTTCGGAGTATTCCGGACGACATACCAAGAATCATCCGTCATGACCATCTCAACGAGGACATACCCCGGGAAGATCTTGACTTCACGTTCCTTGATTTTCGTTTCTCCCTTTTTGTTCGTTACTTCTTCTTGTACCGTTTCAATCGGAACGAGTACACGGAAGATTTTTTCGTCCATGTTCATGGATTCAATCCGACGTTCAAGGTTCGCCTTGACGTTGTTTTCGAATCCGGAATACGTTTGGACGACAAACCATTGTTTCTCCATGGTAGGCCACCTCTTCTTTTTACTTAATCAACCAGCTCATCAATGCGCTAAGCCCTGAATCGACGCCGAAGATGAAGACACCCATGAAGATCACCATACCGATGACCGTCAATGTGTATTTCGTCAGCTCTTTCCGTTTGGGCCAGCTCGTCTTTTTCAATTCATTCCATACGTCACGCAAAAATTTCATCGTACTTTCCCTCCAGGATGTAATAAATCGGGACAGATGAAGCTTTATTTCGCTTCTTTATGAATCGTATGCGCGTTACAACGACGGCAGAATTTCTTCAATTCCAAGCGGACAGTGACGTCCTCTTTTTTCATCGTCGTATAGTCGCGGGCACCGCAATTATCACAAGCAAGGCCTACTTTCTTCGCCATCTCAAAGTCCTCCTTCTTTGCCACTCTTCTCTTCTGTTGAGGTACTTTCCTTCCGAAAAAGAGCGTAAAAAAAAACGCCTATGAGCGGCGTCTCGCTAGTAAGGCGCTAGTTATACAGTAGCATAGGAAGGGATTACGGTCAATCTACCTCTCTGTTAGACCGTCATCTTTCGTGCTTCGAGATAACGCTCAAGCTTGCGCTTGACGCGTTGCAAGGCATTGTCGATCGATTTGACATGACGATCGAGGTCGTCAGAGATTTCCTGATACGTCCGTCCGTCAAGATAGAGCGCGAGGACTTTGCGTTCAAGGTCGCTTAAAATTTCATCCATCTTCGATTCAATGTCTGCATATTCTTCCCGGTTGACGATCAAGATTTGTGGGTCAGAAGGTGCTGTCGACGTAATGATATCGAGTAACGTCCGCTCCGATTCATCGTCATAGATCGGTTTATCGAGTGAGATGTACGAGTTCAACGGGATATGTTTCTGACGTGTCGCCGTCTTGATCGCAGTGATCATCTGTCTCGTAATGCATAATTCGGCAAATCCTTTAAACGAGGCAAGCTTGTCCGTTCGGTAATCCCGTACTGCTTTATAGAGACCAATCATTCCTTCTTGAATGATATCTTCTCGGTCTGCCCCGATCAAAAAATAAGAACGGGCTTTGGCGCGCACGAAATTTCGATACCGCTCGATCAAAAATTCGAGCGCATCGCTGTTGTCGAACTCTTTCGCTTGTTCTACAAGCGCTTCATCGGTCATGCACCCAAACTGGTCGAACGAAACCAAACTCATCTTGTATCCCTCCAAGCATCATTGACGAATAGTTCAATTGTTTTTAATTATACAATAATTACCTGTCGCACGACAATGAAAATTGGCATGACCTCTTTTGTTGTATCCAAAATGTATCTTTTCATAAAAAAAACACCGTTCTTCCAAAGTAGGAAAAACGGTGATCTGCTCATGCGAATGGTTTATATCATGTATCTGAATTCTTTCGGCGACGGATCGCTTCTAAACGTGCGACGACGTCTTCTGGTAAATCAATCTTCGAGCGCGGTTGAGCCGTCGTCTTCGCAGACGTCGTCTGTTGTTTGATGACAGCGACTGCCGCTTTCCACTCTCGCCGGAGCTCTTGCGCCGATATGCGGAGTGCTCCGAGCGTGAAGATGACCCACTGCTCCGTATAATCATTCGTCGCTACCGTTAACTTGACTCGGATATCTTGTAGCCAATCAGCAGCTGTCTTTTCAATCCATTCATCTGCCGTTTCGTTCTCCCGTGTGTAGACGATATCAATCCCGCTTTTTTGCATCCGGGATTCACGTCCCGGTTGAAGATAGGCATCGAAGACGATCGTAACGCTGAGACCTGTGACAGCTTGGTATTCCGCCATCGCATGAATCAGCCGTTCCCGTGCCAATTCAAAATCTTGCTCCCGCAACGTCCGAAATTCTGGCCATGCGCCAATGATATTATAGCCATCTACGATGAGACGATCATATTTCATCGCGCATACGGCTTTCTAGTCCGGTAGACTTCATATAGTAATAACGAAGCAGCAACCGATGCGTTGAGCGATGTGACATGTCCCGCCATCGGGAGGTGGACGAGGAAATCACATTTCTCACGGACGAGCCGGCTCATTCCTTTTCCTTCACTTCCAATGACGATTCCGAGTGGCATCGTCCCATCAAGTGTCCGGTAGTCATCACTTTCGCGCGCATCCGTTCCGACGAACCAGATGCCTTGTTTCTTTAGATCCTCCATCGTCCGCGCAAGGTTCGTCACGCGAACGACAGGAATATGTTCGATCGCGCCTGTTGATGCTTTTGCGACGACTTGCGTCAATCCGACTGATCGACGCTTCGGAATGATGATCCCGTGTGCCCCGACAGCATCTGCTGTCCGCAAAATTGATCCGAGATTATGCGGATCCTCGAGTTCATCGAGTAGGATCAAGAGCGGTGTTTCGTCCTTTTGACGCGCGAGCTCAAAGATGTCTTCCATCTCGGCGTACTCATACGCCGCTACCGCTGCGACGACACCTTGGTGATTTTCCGTTCCGGCTAAACCCGTTAACCGTGAGCGAGGTACGAGCTGGATTTGAATCCCTGCTTCCTGCGCCATCGCGTGGATGACGGCAAGTGGTCCTTTTTGTTGTCCTTCCTGCAGAAACAGCTTGTTCATCTCTCGTCCGCTCCGTAATGCTTCTAGAACCGGATTTCGACCCGACAAGAAATCTTGTCCTTCTTCGAGCGGTTCGATCGCGACTGGCTGTTCCTTGACCGGAGCGGCTTTTCGTTTCTCTTGTGCTGGACGCTGTGCCTTCGTTTTTGGCTTCGCGCTTGTAGCCTTAGGATTCGTCTGTTTTTTCGGCTTCGAGTAATTCGAACGCTTGTCCGATGAGTTCTTCAAGGCGATCCCCTCCTTCTGAAAGATAAATATAACCGAGCAATGCTTCAAATGCTGTCGCGTAGCGATACGTGTGGACGTCCGTACTCTTCGGGATGGAACCGGATTTTGCGTTCTTCCCGCGCCGGACGACCGCCGCCTCTTCTTCCGTCAACGCATCCGTGTTCAACCAGTGCGTCACGACCGTCGCTTGTGCTTGTGCCCGAACGTACCGAACAGCTGCTTTGTGCAACTCGCCCGGCTTCACATAACCTTGTTCGAGCAATCGCTCGCGCACACGAATCTCATAGACGACGTCGCCCATGTACGCTAACGCGAGTGCATTCAGTTGTTTGTAGTTCTTCATCCGCGCTTCCACCGCATCCCTTGCGCTGTGTCTTCCAGCAAGATACCTTGATCACGTAGCTGATCGCGGATTGCGTCCGCTCGTGCGAAGTCACGATTTTGACGGGCTGTGCTCCGCTCTTCGATCAACTGTTCGACTTCTTCATCGAGTAAGCCTTTGTCGACTGTCAACGTCACACCAAGGACGCCTGATAATTCCGAGAAGAGTGCGAGGAACTGTTCGAGCACCTGTTTCGACACATGTGCTTCTCCGAGGTATAGATTGGCTTCTTTCGAGAGATCAAATAAATCCGTCACAGCGTTCGCTGTATTAAAATCATCATCCATCGATGTGATGAAGTGTTCCTTGATCGCCGCTAGACGATTCAACCACTTCTCGTCACCTGTTCCGAGATCAGCCGTCATGTCAAGACGATGTTCGATGTTTGCGACCGACTCCCGAATCCGTGCGAGACCATTCGCTGCTTGGTCGATCAGTTCACGACTGTAGTTGATCGGGTGACGATACTGAACCGATAACATGAAGAATCGTAACACCATCGGATCAACCGCTTGGATTGCTTCATGAACCGTCAAGAAGTTACCGAGCGACTTCGACATCTTCTCATTTTCGATGTTCAAGAACCCATTATGCATCCAGTAGTTTGCGAACTTCTGTGAGTTGCATGCTTCTGACTGGGCGATCTCATTCTCATGGTGTGGGAATTTCAAGTCTTGTCCACCAGCATGAATGTCAATCGTCTCTCCAAGGTATTTCTTTGCCATCGCCGAGCACTCGATGTGCCAGCCTGGTCGTCCTTCGCCCCACGGACTCGTCCATGCCGGCTCGCCTGGTTTTGCTGCTTTCCAGAGCACGAAATCAAGCGGATCTTCTTTTTTCTCTCCGACTTCAATTCGTGCGCCTGCGCGCAATTCATCGATCGACTGTTGGCTCAATTGACCATAATCCTTGAAACTACGCGTCCGGAAGTAGACATCCCCACTCGATGCGTAGGCATTGCCTTTTGTAACGAGTACTTCGATGAAGGCGATGATATCGTCCATCGTTTCCGTGACAAGTGGATGGATATCCGCTTTTTGGACATTCAAAGCACCCGTATCCGCGTGATACGCTTCAATGAAACGTTTCGTCAACGCATGATAATCTTCTCCCAGTTCGTTTGCTGTCCGGATGATCTTATCGTCGACGTCCGTGAAGTTCGAGACGTATTTGACCTCATATCCGCGGTATGTGAAGTAGCGACGGACCGTATCGAAGACGATCGCTGGACGTGCATTGCCGATATGAATGTAGTTGTACACAGTCGGGCCACAGACATACATCTTGACCTTTCCTTCTTCTAATGGTTTAAATGGTTCCTTTTTTCCGGTCATGCTGTTGTACAGTTGAATCATGACGTCGCCCTCCTTTAATCCGTTCAATTTCTTGTTTTAATACTTCTAGTTCCATTTCAATCCGCTCTTGGCATTCGCTGACCGGATCCGGGAAACGATGATCAAGTGGTGCTTCGACCTTCATCCCGTCTTGAATGACGACACGTCCCGGAATGCCGACGACGGTCGCATTTGGAGGAACGTGTTTTAAGACGACGGAACTGGCACCGATTTTTGAGTATGCCCCGATCGTGATATCACCTAGGACACGAGCACCGGCAGAGACAAGTACGCCGTCTTCAATCGTCGGATGACGCTTTCCTGTTTCTTTCCCCGTTCCGCCGAGTGTCACGCCTTGAAACAACGTGACGTCATCGCCAATGATCGTCGTCTCACCAATGACGACACCCATCCCATGGTCAATAAAGAATCGGCGTCCAATCGTCGCTCCTGGATGAATCTCGATGCCTGTCAAAAAGCGACTGAATTGCGAAATCAATCGACCAAGCAAGCGAAACTTCGCGTTCCAGAGCCGATGGGCCAGGCGATGCATCCAAATCGCATGTAAGCCCGGGTATGTCAAAATGACTTCTAACGTGCTGCGGGCAGCTGGATCTTGCTCAAACACATTGCGGATATCTTCTCGCATCCGTGTCATATACGTTCTCCTTTCCATAAGAAAAAGCGCCTCTATGCATTGCTGCACAGAGACGCTAACGAAGCGCGGTCCCACTCTGTTTGGACGATTGACTCGTCCCTCTCGACGTCCGTTAACGCCGGAGATACGTCTGCGCCTACTCTCACGGATTTCGGGCAGCACTCAGAGGGGCATTTCATGATTCGCTTCTTCAAGCCCTCGCACCATTCGAGCTTGTCTCTGGAGAAGAAGACGCATCGTTACTTTCCTCGTCTACGCTTTCGTTATTCTGCTTCAAGCCGTGCAAGCACACGGTCTTTTCCTAGTAATTGAATCGTGTTCGGGAGTTCTGGACCATGCGTCTGTCCTGTCGTCGCGACACGAATTGGCATGAACAAGTTTTTTCCTTTTTGACCAGTCGCTTTTTGCGTCGCTTTGATCGATGCTTTGATTGCTTCTGGTGTCCACTCTTCGAGAGCGCGTAACTGGTTCGCGAATTCTGCAAGTACAGTCGGAACCGTCTCGCCACTCAAGACAGTGTTTGCCTCTTCATCATACACCACTTCATCCTCAAAGAACATCTCTGAAAGCTTGACGATTTCCGCGCCATGCGTCATCTGTTCGCGGTATAGCGCGACAAGATCACGTGCCCAAGCGAGCTCTTCTTCTGAAGGTGACGCTTCGACGCGACCTGCTTCTTGTAGGAACGGAAGACTTGCTTCGAATACTTCTTCGAACGATTGATGTTTCATATACTGACTGTTGATCCAAGCCAATTTGTTTTGGTCAAAGACAGCCGGACTCTTCGAGAGACGATCCGCGTCAAAGATCTTGATTAACTCTTCTTTTGTGAAGATTTCCTCTTCGCCGACAGGTGACCAGCCGAGAAGCGTGATGAAGTTGAGTAATGCTTCCGGGAGATAACCGAGCTCTTTATACTGCTCGATGTACTGAATGATCGAGTGATCACGCTTCGAGAGTTTCTTGTGTGCTTCATTGACAATCAATGTCATGTGACCAAACGTCGGGTATTCCCAACCGAACGCATCATAGATCATCATCTGTTTCGGTGTGTTCGAAATATGATCATCTCCACGAAGAACGTGACTGATCGCCATCAAGTGATCGTCGATGACGACAGCAAAGTTATATGTCGGAATGCCGTCTTTTTTAACGATGACCCAATCACCGAAGTCTTTTGATTCGAACGAGACGTCGTCTTTGACGATATCATTCCATGTATACGTGACATCTTCCGGTACACGAATCCGAATCGATGGCGTGCGACCTTCTGAGCGGAACGCTTCTTCTTGTTCTGCTGTCAGGTTACGGTGTGCCCCTGAATAACGTGGTGCTTCTCCGCGTGCGATTTGCGCTTCGCGTTCTGCTTCGAGCTCTTCCGATGTCATGTAGCAACGGTAAGCGAGTCCCTTTTTAAGTAACTCATCCGTATACTTTTGATAGATATCAAGACGCTCCATTTGTGAATAAGGACCGTACTCACCACCGCGACCTGGACCTTCGTCCCAATCGACACCGAGCCACTCGAGATTCTTCATTTGACTCTCGACCCCACCTGCGATGTTCCGCTTTTGGTCCGTATCCTCGATTCGTAATACCATCTTGCCGCCTAAATGGCGTGCAAACAGATAGTTAAATAATGCAGTCCGGGCATTCCCGATATGCAAGTGTCCTGTTGGACTTGGGGCATAACGTACTCGTACTTCTGCCATTGCCAATCACTCCTTCGACTAAAATTCGCTTATCTAGTATACCTTATTCTTCGATTCGTTTCAGTAGAATCACTGCTTGACAAGCGATTCCCTCTTCTCGTCCCGTAAAACCTAACCATTCCGTTGTCGTTGCCTTGACATTGATCTGTTCAATGTCCGCTTCGAGTAATTCTGCGATCCGAGCGCGCATCGTGTCGATGTACGGACGAAGCTTTGGTGCCTGTGCGATGACTGTCGCATCTAGGTTGCCAAGCTCATACCCTTGTTGTTTAACGAGCGCGTAGACATGCTGCAGTAATTTTGCTGAATCCGCATCCTTGAATTCCGGATCCGTATCCGGAAAATGTTTTCCGATATCCCCCGCTGCAATCGCACCAAGTGCTGCGTCGGCAATCGTATGTAACAAAACGTCTGCATCCGAATGACCGAGCAATCCTTTCGTATGCGGAATCTCAATGCCGCCTAAAATCAATTTCCGATCCTCTGCAAAGGCATGTACATCAAAACCTTGTCCAATTCGAATCATCGTCATTTCCCTCGTTTCATTAGAATTGCTTCACCGAACCATAGATCGTCCGGTGTCGTCATCTTGATATTTTCGTAGTGACCGTGGACGATCGTTACTTTTCCTCCGTCCCATTCTATCAAACTTGCATCATCGGTTCCTAGGTATTTTGTTGCCGCTTTTTCATGAACCGTGCGAATCGTTGCAAGATCAAATGCTTGTGGTGTCTGGGCTGCCATCAAGTGTTCTCGCGGAACGGTCTCACTGATGTGATTCGCTTCGATCCGTTTGACGGTGTCTTTGATCGGTACGGCGAGAATCGCTGCTTGATCCAACACTGCCGCCTGGACGACCGCATGAATCGCTTCTTGTGAAATGAACGGTCGAGCCCCATCATGAATCAGGACGATCCCTTCGCCTTCTAATGCCTCAAGACCACGGAGAACACTTTCTTGACGTTCGGCACCACCCGCAACCAGTTTGATGGCTGTCGCATAGGACGAAGTGACGTGCGTAAACCAGTCTTTCTCCATTGGATTGATCGCAAGAACGATTTCCGCACATGCCGGGTCCGCCTCGAAGACATCTAGTGTCCAAGCGATGATTGGACGGTCTCTTAGTTCAAGCATCAATTTATTACGATCTGCGCCCATCCGCTTACCGGCACCGGCAGCGGGGATGACGACGCGATATGTGGCTGTAGACATCTCATTCCCTCTTTTCTATCTCACTGATCATCGTGATCCATTCCATCACACCGAAAACGGACTCGATCATGAAATCGAATCCGTTGCGGGTCTATCTGAATGCCTCTCGATATCTCTCTAGGCATAGTGTCTCATTTTTCCTGTGGTTTCGCAAAAATCATTCGTCCAGCTGACGTCTGTAAGACACTCGTGACGACGACGCCAATCGTTTTCGAGATCAGGTGTTTTCCACCTTCGACGACGACCATCGTTCCATCTTCGAGATAGGCGATCCCTTGCTTTTGTTCTTTCCCTTCCTTGATGACAAGGACGGTCATTTCTTCTCCTGGAATGACCACTTGTTTGACCGCATTCGCCAGGTCATTGATGTTAAGGACAGGAACATGTCGGACTTCACAGACTTTGTTTAAGTTATAGTCGTTCGTGACGACGATTCCTTTAACGAGTTCCGCAAGTTTGATCAATTTGATGTCGACTTCCGGTACATCCTCGAAGTCGCCATCATAAATTTCGACCTCGACTCCAGGGATCTCTTGTAATTCTTTTAAGACATCGAGCCCGCGGCGTCCACGGTTTCGTTTCAACGTATCAGAAGAATCCGCGATGTACTGCAACTCACCGATGACGAATTGCGGAACGATCAGTTTCCCTTCGACGAAGCCTGTTTTCGTGATATCTGTGATTCGTCCGTCGATGATGACGCTCGTATCGAGCACTTTACTATTCGACTTTGCTGGAACGACGACTTCAGGTGCCGTCTTTTTTTCACTTTGGTTGCTACGTAAGAAGATTTTCGTCAATTCATGACGTTTTCGATACCCGACCGTAAAGCCGAGATATCCGAATAACGCGGTCACGAAGATCGTTAAGACATTACTGAGGACAGGAATCCCAACTAAGTCGATTAACGTACTGACGAGAAATGCTAATACTAATCCGATCAACAAACCAAACGTACCAAAAAAGAGATCTGCTACTGGGGCTTTGACGAGTCGTTCTTCTAAAAATCGGAGAAGTCGAATTACCGAATCCGTAATGAATAATCCAATTAATAAGAATATGAGTGCACCAATCGTTCCAGTTACGTATTCGCTCATCAACCATGCCGGGAAAGTCGTACTTGTCGCTGTTTCAATCAATTGGAAAAACTGAGGAAGCAACAAAATCCCAAGGGCAAGTCCGAGTAATGCAAAAAATACCCGTATGACGATTTTCAATCTTCTCACCTCCTTTGCCTATTTTAAGTTCATTGTAACATGTACTGAATTGAACTACCTACGCCGGAAGGAGGGGAAACTGTTTACATATCCATTACAGTTCCCCCATTTTTTACGTCATTCCAGCTTAAAACGGAATTGTTTCGCGTAATGCTTCGTCCACGCTCTCGACACCGACGACCGTAATCCCGTCCGGATACGTCCAGCCTCCTAAGTTATTTTTCGGAATGATCGCTCGTGTAAAACCAAGTTTGGCTGCTTCTGCTACACGTTGCTCAATGCGCGATACACGACGAACTTCTCCCGTCAACCCGACCTCACCAATCACGACATCCGTCGGACGCGTCGGTTTGTCACGGAAACTAGAGGCAATGGCAACACAGACGGCTAAGTCGATCGCTGGTTCATCGAGCTTCACACCACCCGCTGCCTTGAGATAGGCATCTTGTGTTTGTAAGAGAAGACCCGATCGTTTCTCAAGAACGGCCATCAATAACGCTACTTTATTTTGATCGATTCCGGTCGCCATCCGTCTAGGATTCCCAAATGACGTCGGTGAAATCAATGCTTGCAGTTCGACGAGGACGGTTCGTGTCCCTTCCATTGAAGCAACGATCGTTGAACCGGATACGCCGGATGTCCGCTCTTCGAGGAAAATTTCTGACGGATTTAAGACCTCTTCAAGACCAGACTCCCGCATCTCAAAAATTCCGATCTCATTCGTTGAACCAAATCGATTTTTAACAGCACGCAGAATTCGAAACGTATGGTGACGTTCGCCTTCGAAATACAAGACAGCATCCACCATGTGCTCAAGTAAACGTGGTCCAGCAATCGAACCCTGTTTTGTAACGTGACCAACGATGAAGATCGCAATACCACGACTCTTTGCAATTTTCATCAGCATCGCCGTACATTCACGTACCTGTGTCACACTCCCGGGTGCGGACTGGATGTCATCAATGTAGACGGTTTGAATCGAGTCGATGATTAAAAACCGTGGCTGTTCTTCATCAACGACACGTTCAATCATGTTCATGTCCGTTTCACTGAGGACGAACAAATCCTGTGTCGGCAATCCAAGCCGTTCCGCGCGCAATTTGGTTTGTTTAAGCGATTCTTCCCCTGAGATGTAGAGCACTTTTTCACCACGTTGGGCAAGCCGTGCACTCGTCTGCAGTAAGATCGTCGACTTCCCGATCCCCGGGTCTCCTCCAACAAGCACCATCGAACCTGGAACGATGCCGCCTCCGAGGACACGGTCGAATTCACCACTTCCGGTAAAGACACGACTCTCTTCTTGCGAGACGATATTCGCGAGGCGTTCAGGCTTTAATTGTTTTGTCGTCGTATGAACAAAAGCGGCACCGCGCCGTCCTTTTTTCTCTTCGACGACTTCTTCGACCATCGTGTTCCATTCTCCGCATCCAGAACAACGTCCCATCCATTTCGGTGATTCAGTTCCACAGCTTTGGCAAACGAATTTTGTTTTTAACTTAGCCAATCGATTCATCCTTTCTGTTTCAAAAAAAGACCAGCTTCGCTCAGAAAGTGCGAAAGCTGGCCCTGTGCTCAGTGCTTATTCCGTTGCGGCAGAACTCACGTGATTCCGGCGAACGATGAATTCGTTCTCTTCGACATCAAGCGCAACATGCTCTCCTTTTTGGATATCACCTGCGAGCAATGCTTCTGACAACCGGTCTTCCGCTTCCCGTTGAAGGGCACGACGGATTGGACGTGCGCCGTACTCTGGATCGTATCCGATATCGGCGATCTTCGAGAGGGCAGCTGGTGTCAATTCGAAATGAATTTCCTGTTCAGCCAAACGTTTTTCAAGGGTTTTCGCCATCAACTTCACGATCTCTTCGATATGTTGTTTCTCGAGTGAATGGAAGACGATCGTTTCATCAATCCGGTTCAAGAACTCTGGACGGAAGGCCCGTTTGAGTTCTTCCATGACTTTATCTTTCATGTCTTTGTATTCGCGATCCGTATCTTCAGAAACAGCGAAGCCGACATATTTATTACGTTTAAGGGCACTTGCACCGACGTTCGACGTCATGACGATAATCGTGTTACGGAAATCAACCGTGCGACCTTTCGAGTCTGTTAGGCGCCCATCATCGAGTACCTGCAAGAGAATGTTGAAGACTTCTGGGTGCGCCTTCTCGATTTCATCAAGTAAGATGACTGAGTATGGTTTCCGGCGAACTTTTTCAGTCAATTGACCGCCCTCTTCGTAACCGACATATCCTGGAGGTGAACCAACGAGACGACTCGTTGCATGTTTCTCCATGTACTCTGACATGTCGATCCGGATGATTGCATCCTCATCACCGAACATTGCTTCGGCAACCGCACGTGCGAGTTCTGTCTTACCAACCCCAGTAGGACCGAGGAAAATGAACGAACCGATCGGACGTTTTGGATCTTTCAGTCCAGCACGTGCGCGACGAATCGCTTTTGAAATCGATTTAACGGCTTCATTTTGACCGATGACACGATCGTGAAGGATTTCTTCGAGACGAAGGAGACGATCCGTCTCTTCTTCCGCGATCTTCGTAACCGGTACACCTGTCCAGTTGGCAACGACTTGTGCGATGTCATCTTTTGTGACTTCAAGTTTTTCGTTGCCTTGTTTATTCTGCCATTCCTCTTTCAAACGCTCAAGCTCATCGCGTAATTTTTGTTCTGTGTCACGAAGACTTGCTGCTTTTTCGAACTCTTGGCTTTGGACAGCTTCATCCTTGTCCTTGCGGATGCCTTCAAGTTTCGCTTCGACTTCTTTTAAGTTCGGTGGTGCTGTGTATGAACGCAACCGAACTTTCGATGCCGCTTCATCAATCAAATCGATCGCTTTATCCGGAAGGAAACGATCCGAAATGTATCGATCCGACAATGTGACGGCTTCTTGAATCGCTTCGTCTGTGATCGTCACACGGTGGTGTGCTTCATAACGATCGCGAAGACCAAATAGGATTTGTGTTGCTTCATCCGTTGTTGGCTCTGCGACTTGAATCGGTTGGAAACGACGTTCGAGTGCCGCATCTTTTTCGATGTATTTCCGGTACTCATCAAGAGTCGTTGCTCCGATACACTGGAGTTCACCTCGTGCGAGCGATGGTTTAAGGATGTTCGATGCATCGATCGCACCTTCTGCTCCACCCGCTCCAATCAATGTATGCAACTCATCGATGAAGAGAATGATGTTCCCCGCTTGACGAATCTCATCCATGACCTTTTTCAAACGATCTTCGAATTCACCACGGTATTTCGTACCGGCAACGAGTGTTCCCATGTCGAGTACCATGACGCGTTTATTGCGTAACGTCTCCGGTACTTCATTGTTGATGATTTGTTGAGCGAGACCTTCGACGACAGCCGTTTTACCGACCCCTGGTTCCCCGATCAAGACTGGGTTATTTTTCGTCCGGCGGCTCAAGACTTCGATGACGCGTTGAATTTCTTTCGCACGACCGATAACTGGATCAAGACGTGTTTCACGCGCTTGTTGTGTCAAATCACGAGCAAGACCATCAAGTGTTGGTGTTGCGACACCTGAACCTGCTTGCGACGCGTTTGCTGTTGTTTCGCTGTTCCCAAGCAACTGGAGTACTTGCTGACGAGCTTTTGAAAGACTGATGCCTAAGTTATTTAAGACACGAGCAGCAACCCCTTCTCCTTCTCGAATCAATCCGAGCAAGAGGTGTTCTGTTCCGACGTAAGAGTGACCGAGTTTACGTGCCTCATCCATTGATAACTCGATGACTTTTTTCGCACGTGGTGTATAGTGAATCGTCGTTGCACCATCTTGTCCGCGACCGATCAATGCTTCGACTTCCATCTGAATTTTATCTGAACTGAGACCGAGTGCTGTTAAGGCTTTCGCAGCGATTCCGTCTCCTTCACGTACAAGTCCGAGTAAAATGTGTTCTGTTCCGATATTGTGGTGCCCCAACCGTACTGCTTCTTCTTGAGCAAGTGCCAATACACGTTGTGCACGTTCTGTAA
The DNA here is from genome assembly GCF_002479335.1 of Exiguobacterium sp. UBA7533. Taxonomy (NCBI): domain Bacteria; kingdom Bacillati; phylum Bacillota; class Bacilli; order Caryophanales; genus Exiguobacterium; species Exiguobacterium sp. UBA7533. The sequence continues at coordinate 52,145 of NZ_DLMP01000013.1, forward strand.
ATCGTCCAAACATCATTATGCAAAACCTCCTTGTGTGTGATCCCTGTTTGTCTGTTCGGTTAACATCGTCCGAATTCGTTTCGCCCGTTCGATGTCCCGTTCTCTAGATGTTAATTGTTTCCCGAAATGCTTTTGTAGAAAACCTGTTTGTAATGAAACGAGCAGTTGATGAAAAAGATTTGGAGGAAGATTGACTTCTAGTCCCAGACTGTCTGCTAAGCGGACATCCGATAGCCGTTCCGTTGCTTCCCGCGCTGTAATCAGTCGAGCTGATGTCAGGATGCCATAGGAACGATATAGTCTGTCCTCTAGTTCTTCTTGATACATCTCCAATAATCCTTTTCGTGCTGCCTGTTCTGCTTCAATTAATGCTTCGACCGCAAATTGATAGTCCGTGATCAGCATATCCTCGCTTGCCCCAAGCGTCCGTTGGTTCGAAAGTTGGAACATGCGACCAGAAGCATCGCTTCCCTCACCGTAACGCCCACGAATCGCGAATCCTAACTGTCGTAAGTGTTTGATATAGCCTTGAATCTGATTCGTCAGGACTAGTCCCGGTAAGTGCAACATCACGGAAGCACGAAGACCTGTTCCGACGTTACTCGGACAAGTCGTTAAATAACCAAGCGTGTCATCAAAAGCAATTTTAAATCGTTCACTGATCAAGCGATCGACTTGTTTTGCGATCCGAAACGCTTCTTCAAGCTGTAGCCCAGGTAATAACGTCTGAATTCGAAAATGATCCTCTTCGTTTACCATGACACTGATCTGCTCATCTTCACTAATGAAGAGTCCTGTCCGTGGATGACTCGCTAACGCCGGACTAATTAGATGCTTTTCTACTAAAGCGGTTCGGGTCAGGACATCCGCCTGATCGACACGACCAAATCGGAACCCTTTCATCCCATTTAGTTGGCGTTCCGTCTCTTCAATGAGTGCATTGGCTTGTGCTTCTGACAACATCGTTGAGAACGGATAACGTGTCGTATTGCGCGCCAAACGGACTCGTGTCGAAACGACGATGTCGTCAAAGGGAGAAGATTGATTCATCGATTCGCTTAAAGGGTGTTGAAGCAACTCTTCAAACATGACGCAAATCCTCCTCGACACTCTCAATCTGTTGTTTTATGACTTCTGCTTCTTCATAATCTTCTGCTAAGATTTTGCGGTTGAGTTGTTCTTTGAGTCGACTAAGCTGCTGGTTTAATCGTTTTTCCACGGATTCCTCATCAGGGCGTGAACCATAATGTTGCGTATGACCGTGTTGGAACTGACGAACCATGCCGTCGACTTCGTCTTTGAAAAATGAATAACAAGTCGGGCAACCGACTTTACGAAGATGAAGCAATTGTTGACGGGTCATACCACAAGACGGACATGCCGTCCCTTGATATTCACGTGCTAACTCCCGTACACAAACCGAGCATAAGAACTTCTCATCGGTTTCTGACTCTTGTGGGAGTTTGACACGGACGATTGCTTCTCGTTCGCCACATCGTTGACAACGCATAGTGCATTCCTCCAATGTCCGACGACTAGAGTCGCTTCATGGTTTGAAGAAGCGTCCGCATCAAGTGGGCACGCATCCGGTGTTGATCTTCGACCGCCATTGGCAAACTCTCTTTTTGCAACAGCGATTGAATCAAAATAGCTTCCCGCCGCGTCAGTAATTGTTCGTTCATCAAACGAATCAAATAATCTTCTGCAGCTTGTTCCGTCAAATGATCACCGATCCATGAACTGACTTCGTCTAATAGATCGTGACTATCGAGCACAACGATTTTTTGAATCCGAATGTATCCACCGCCGCCCCGCTTACTTTCAACAAAATAACCCTTTTCGACCGTAAAACGAGTATTAATGACGTAATTGATTTGTGATGGAACACAGTCAAAACGTTGTGCAATTTCTTGACGTTTGATTTCAATCGTCTTTTCGTCGTGTAAAATTTGCTTTAAATAGGCTTCGATGATATCTGTGATGTTTTGCATTGGCACCACCTCTCTGACCATCTTTGACTATTGTTTGATTTAATAGTAATCATCTAAAAAAAGAAATGCAACTGATAAGGCTTTTTAGAAAACACAAAAAGACCGACCTG
>NZ_DLMP01000014.1:0-138083 GCF_002479335.1 Exiguobacterium sp. UBA7533
TTGGCGACTCAATTAGAATACCAAGTCTGAAACAAGAAGTCAACAACTTTTTTTGAAATTGTTTTTTCGTTTGTTTCAAGCGCTTGTCTTTGTTAAGGACATGTAATAATATATCATGTGTTTTATTATTGCGCAACACTTATTTTAAAATTATTTTTAAAATCATGAACAAACCTCTTGAACCTTACGAATTCGGCTCAAGAGGCTATTTATTCCTTATCAATCCATCAATTGAATGATGCTATGCTGTCGTTCTTCCATTAAATCAACGACGATCCTTCTTCCCTGGTCTTCATAAGAAATGACGGGGCGATCAAAGACTGGATTCTTTTGAGCGATTGTTGCAATCTTCCCATTACTCATCAATACGCGATCACCGACTTCAATCGGTAGAAGTAACTGTCCAAGCAACAATACATATTTTGAACAATATTGCATCGGTCGCGCTTTTAAATGACGATATGCGTCAAACGGCGTATACGCTTCCCGGTATGGGCGCCAACTTGTCATTGCAGCAAAAACATCTGCTACAATGAACAATCGAGCATGATCTGCAATCTTATCACCTTTTACCTTTAGAGGATAACCAGATCCATCTAAACGTTCATGATGTTGAACAATCAAACGATTTACCGTGTCGGAGATAATCGTCTCCTTTTGCAAGACTTGATATGCCATTGCCGGGTGACGTTGAAAAATTTCCTGTTGCATCGCTTCATAACGTTTCGTGTGACGCCATTCCATGATCCGCGCTAGTCCGTAATCCGCAAAATAAGATGCCGTCCACAGCTCATGGATCATTTTCCGTTCTTTTCTGACTGCTTCAGCGAGCATCTGGGCAACTGCTCCTCGATAAATGGCATGTCGCACAGTGTAAGCTTCCGTTCCCCGTTCAAGGAAGAATGGCAGAACATCTTGTCTCGTAATTTGTTCCGGGACGGACTGTTTGACCCAACTCAAAGCTTCATACACATTTGGCTTCATCCCCTGTTCCCATGACATGAAGACTTTATTATAGGAGCGAATGAACTCTTCAAAAGGATGTTCTATCTGCGCAGCCACTGTTTCAATCTGTATCTTTTCACCTTCGACAAGATCAGGACGATCCTCGATGGTGACTTCTTTAATCAAAAACCGTTGGATTCGTCGTAACTCGTCGGTTCCAATTTTTTTCCCTGCTTCTACGATCGGATGATCTGTATGTAAGTAGATCGATTCGGTTAAACGATCCCCGATGCGTAATTGGTCACTTGCCACTCGCATATCGCTTCGTTCCTTTCTCTTCTTTCTATATATGTAGATAAAAGCAGCAGAGTGGTATCACTCTGCTGCTTCCTTACTAACGTCTTGCTTACTCTTCCACTTCTTCTGAAGCATCCGATTCGATTACATTCTCTTCTGATACAAGATCCGTATCTTCTTCCGTTTCATCGGTTTCTTCTCGTTTCAGTTTCGCAACCGTTGCAACACGGTCACCTTCTTCAATTCGAATGACCTTCACCCCTTGGGTGTTGCGGCCGACACGTGAAATGTATTGCGAGTCTGTCCGAATAACGATACCGCTCTCTGTCATGATCATGATGTCATCATCGACATCAACGATTCGCATGGCAACGATTTGACCGACGCGATCTGTTACCTTACTCGCGATCAATCCTTTCCCACCACGCGATTGACTACGGAACTCGGTCATCGGTGTTCGTTTACCGAATCCTTTTTCCGTAATAACCAGAACATCTTGTGCATCACGTGCAAGTTCCATCCCGACGACGAAATCGTCTGGGCGTAACGTCATCGCTTTGACACCACGAGCACCACGTCCCATCGAGCGGACATTCGTGATTGGGAAACGAATCGCTTTCCCGCTTGTTGAAACAGCAAAGACTTCATCATCCGTCGATGCAAGACGAACGGATGTCAATTCATCGTCTTCAAACAACCGAATCGCAATCAAACCATTTTTGTTGATCCGGGCATATGCGGACAACGGTGAACGTTTGACGCGTCCTTTACGTGTCATGAAGATCAATGATTTTTGCTCATCTTGAACGACTTCTTCCGTTTCGAGCGCTTCTTCCGTCTCTTCAATCTCTCCTTCAACCACCTCGACAGGTGCTTCAGTTGCTTGTTGCTCCTCAAGATAACGTTTGAAGTTGACTGGAATCATCGTCTCGACCTTTTCATCGCGTTCAATTTGGATGAGGTTGATGATCGGCACACCTTTTGATGTCCGGCTCATCTCCGGTACTTCGTATCCACGAATCCGGTAGACTTTCCCGCGGTTCGTAAAGAATAGAATCGTATCATGCGTCGAACAAGACAAGAGACGCGTAACGTAATCCTCGTCGTTCGTTCCGATTCCTTGAACGCCACGTCCACCGCGGCGCTGTGTCCGGTACGAATCCGTCGTCATCCGTTTGATATAACCACTGCTTGTCAACGTGATGATGATATCTTGTTCTGGAATCAAGTCTTCATCTTCGAATTCGATATGATCCATCCGGATTTCCGTCCGACGCTCGTCGTTGAAACGTTCCTTCAACTCCTCGAGTTCTGTCCGGATCAAATCAAGCAAGACTTCTTCACTCGCAAGGATGCGGTTCAGTTCTGCGATCAATTGCATGATTTCGTCATATTCTGCTTCAATTTTTTCCCGCTCAAGACCTGTCAGGCGTTGTAAGCGCATATCGAGAATCGCTTGTGATTGTTTCTCAGATAACGCAAAACGCTCCATCAACTGTTCACGTGCTGCGTCTGCTGTCCGGTTACCGCGAATGATTTGAATGACTTCATCCAAATGATCAAGCGCAATCCGTAGACCAGCGAGCAAGTGTTCACGTGCTTCTGCTTTTTCGAGATCGAACTGTGTCCGACGACGAACGATTTCTTTTTGATGCTCGAGGTAATGATAGAGCATTTCTTTAAGCGTCAATGTTTTCGGACGCCCTCCGACGATCGCAAGCATGTTGACACCAAACGTCGTTTGCATCGACGTCTGTTTATACAAGTTGTTTAAGATGACACTTGCATTCGCATCACGACGGACTTCCATGACGATGCGCATACCGCGACGATCTGACTCATCCCGTAAATCCGTAATGCCTTCGATTTTTTTCTCGCGGACGAGATCGGCAATCTTTTCAACGAGGCGGGCTTTGTTGACCTGATAAGGCAACTCCGTCACGATGATCCGTTCCCGGTCTTTTTTCGTCTGTTCGATTTCTGCTTTCGCACGGACGATGATCGAGCCACGTCCTGTTTCATATGCGCGACGAATCCCGCTACGACCAAGAATTTCACCAGCCGTTGGGAAATCAGGTCCCGGAATGTGCTGCATCAATTCTTGAATCGTGATTTCGGGATCGTGAGACAGTGCTAAGACACCATCGATGACCTCACCTAACTGGTGCGGCGGAATGTTTGTTGCCATCCCGACCGCGATCCCGCTCGAACCGTTGACGAGTAAGTTCGGGAAGCGCGACGGTAAGACTTCCGGTTCGCGTTCCGAACCATCGTAGTTATCTTTGAAGTCAACTGTGTTTTTGTTGATATCGCGAACGATTTCCATTGCGATTTTTGACATACGAGCTTCCGTATATCGCATCGCAGCCGCCGAGTCTCCATCGACCGAACCGAAGTTTCCGTGTCCATCGACGAGTTCATAACGATAGCTGAAATCTTGCGCCATGCGGACCATCGTGTCATAGACGGCAGAATCCCCGTGCGGGTGATACTTACCAATGACTTCCCCGACGATACGGGCAGACTTTTTATGTGGTTTATCGGCACGAATACCGAGGTCGTTCATCGCATAGAGAATCCGGCGGTGTCCGGGTTTTAAACCGTCCCGTACGTCCGGAAGAGCACGTGCGACGATGACGCTCATCGCGTAGTCCATGAAGGACGTACGCATCTCTTGACTGATATTAATATCCTTGATGATTCCGTGATTTTGTTCGGACATGCTTCTGGCCACCCTCTCTGTTCAGCGTTAAATATCCAGGTTCTTGACGTAATGTGCGTGGGATTGAATGAAGTCGCGTCGTGGTTCGACCTGATCTCCCATCAAGATATCGAAGACTTCATCCGCTTCGATCGCATCTTGAAGCTCAACACGCAACATTTGACGACCACTTGGATCCATCGTCGTTTCCCAAAGCTGCTCTGGATCCATCTCTCCAAGACCTTTATAGCGCTGAATATCGTACCGTGCGTTTTCAGGAAGCGCTGCAAGCGCCTCTGTCAATTCACGTTCGTTATGCACGTACGTGATGTTCTTCCCTTGTTTGATTCCGTATAGCGGTGGCTGAGCGATATAGACGTATCCATGCTCGACAAGCGGACGCATGTAACGGTAGAAGAACGTCAACAAGAGTGTCCGGATGTGGGCACCATCGACATCGGCATCGGTCATGATGATGACTTTGTGGTAGCGTGCCTTCTCGATATTGAACTCAGAACCAATACTTGTCCCGAGAGCCGTGATGATCGTCCGGATCTCATTGCTTCCAAGAATCTTATCAAGACGTGCTTTCTCAACGTTCAAGATTTTACCGCGAATCGGTAAGATTGCTTGGAAATGACGATCACGTCCGGATTTCGCAGAACCACCCGCTGAGTCACCCTCAACGATATACAATTCGGAAATCGACGCATCACGTGACGAACAGTCGGCCAGTTTACCTGGAAGCGAGCTGACTTCAAGAACACCTTTACGGCGTGTCAATTCACGTGCGCGTTTCGCTGCCATCCGGGCGCGCGACGCCATCATCCCTTTTTCGACGATTGCGCGTGCGTTCGTCGGATTTTCAAGCATGAATTGCTCAAATGCACCAGAGAAGAGCGAATCCGTGACCGTACGTGCGTCGGAGTTCCCGAGTTTCGTCTTCGTCTGTCCTTCGAACTGCGGGTTCGGGTGCTTGACAGAAACGATCGCTGTCATCCCTTCCCGTACGTCTTCACCGGACAGTGTACCGTCTGCATCCTTCATCAGACCGAACTTTTTCGCGTAATCATTGATGACGCGTGTCAAAGCTGTCTTGAAGCCGGTCTCGTGCGTACCACCCTCATGCGTCGGGATGTTGTTCGTGAACGAGTAGATATTTGACGCAAATCCATCGTTGTACTGAAGTGCAACTTCGACTTCGATGCCGTCTTTTGTGCCGTGTACGTAGACAGGTTCTGCGTGAACGACTTCTTTTGAACGGTTTAAGTGTTCGACGTAAGATTTAATCCCACCTTCATAGTGGAAACTACGCGTCATCGGCTCATCCGCACGATCGTCCGTGATGATGATCTTCAAGCCTTTGTTTAAGAAAGCAAGTTCCCGCAGGCGTGTCGCTAGCAAATCGTAGTCATACTCGAGCGTTTCTTGGAAAATCTCACCGTCTGGGAAGAAACGAATCGTCGTTCCGGTCTCTTCTGATGTTCCAATCACTTCAAGATCTTGTGCTGGTACACCGCGATGATACGCTTGGTAATACAACTTTTCATTCCGTTTGACGAATACTTCAAGTTTCGTCGACAGGGCGTTAACGACCGAGGCCCCAACACCGTGTAATCCACCCGATACTTTATATCCGCCACCGCCGAATTTACCACCGGCGTGGAGGACTGTCAGGATGACCTCAACGGCAGGACGACCCATTTTCTCTTGAATGTCGACTGGAATACCGCGTCCGTTATCCTCGACTAAGATCGAGTTCCCCGGTTCGATCGTGACTTTGATCGTGTCACAGTATCCTGCGAGCGCCTCATCGATCGAGTTATCGACAATCTCCCATACGAGGTGATGGAGACCTTTTGATGCCGTCGAGCCGATATACATCCCTGGACGTTTACGTACTGCTTCTAATCCTTCAAGAACTTGAATCTGATCGGCACCGTATCCTTGTTCCAATTCCATATCTTCATGATTACTCATCGGTTTTCTCACCTACTGTTTCTTTATATGATGTCTCTTCCAAATCGACCGTCCCTTGTTTCACGTGGAACAACTTCGCTTGGTTGATCGTTTCATGCGCAATCCCATCGACGCTTGTCGTCGTCAGGATCGTCTGGACCTTTTGTTGCATCGTATCGAGCAAATGTGTTTGACGATGATCATCAAGCTCGGATAAGACATCGTCGAGTAGAAGAAGTGGATACTCTCCGACTTCCTCGTGAATCAATTCGATCTCTGCAAGCTTTAACGAGAGAGCTGCTGTTCGTTGTTGTCCTTGTGAACCATATGTTTGGACGTTTCGTCCGTTGACTTCCATCTCAAAGTCATCGCGATGTGGTCCAAACAACGTAACTCCTCTTCGGATTTCATTTTCTTTTATTTTACCAAACTTCTGCGTGTAGGACGCAGTCATTCCTTCGACATCGAGTAATTCAGTGCCAAATGTGTCCGAACGATAGATGAGCGCGAGTTCTTCCTGTCCACGACTAATTCCGTCATGAATCGGTCGTGCCCACTTTTCGAGTTGGGCCATGAAATGATGGCGGCGCTGAACGATTTTAACGGCTAGCGTAATCATTTGCTCCGTCAAGATATCAAGGAAGGTCTCGTCTCCTCCCTTCATGGACAGTTGTTTCAGCAATGCGTTGCGCTGCTTCAACACTTTCAGATACTGACTCAATTCATGCAAATAGACCGGGCTAACTTGACCGATCTCCATATCGAGAAACCGTCGGCGGACTTGTGGACTGCCTTTGACGATATGCAAATCTTCCGGGGCGAATAAAACGATGTTCAGTGCCCCGACATAATCACTCAAGCGTCGTTGCTCTAGATGATTTAGTTTTGCTTTTTTCCCGCGACCCGAGATGACGATCTCCTGGACATGAGAACCTGTTCGTTTGACGACACGTCCTTCGACGCGCGCTGTCTCCTGGTCCCAACCAATCAGTTCCTTATCATGCGTCGTCCGGTGAGACTTCGCGAGAGCGAGAACATAGATCGCTTCCAATAAGTTCGTCTTCCCTTGTGCATTTTCACCAATCAGAACATTCGTCTTTTCGGAGAATGACAGTTCGAGTGCGTCATAGTTGCGATAATGACTGAGTCGGACTGAATCCAGCCGCACGTTAGTTACCCTCGTTCTTGATGATGAACTGACCGTAGTCTTCTACATCAATGATGTCTCCATCCCGTAATTTACGACCACGTCGCTGATCGACTTCGCCGTTGACTAGAATTGGCACCTCTGCTAAAAACGGTTTAGCTTGCCCTCCGCTTGAGATGATATCCGACAGTTTCAGGAACTGCCCTAATGTGACATATTCCGTTGTAATTCTGATTTCTTGCATGGATTGACTCCTCCTACCTACATATTATAAATGACGTACTCTTTATTGTACTAAATATTGAACGATTTAGCAAAATTCCCGAACGTATATACGCTATACGAAAAAGACGGGTCCGATGTCGAAACGATCGAACCCGTCTTGTCACGTGTTTTATGTTGATGCTTACGCCGTCCGGACTGGAAGAATCAGTTGCAAGACGTTATCTTGATCAACTGGATGCAAGATGAATGGACGAATCGAACCCGTGAACTGGATTTCGATATCTGTCGCGTCAAGCGCCTTTAAGGCATCCATCATGTACTTCGAGTTGAACGAGATTTTCAGTTCTTCCCCTTCAAGCGAAAGGATGCTGACTTGCTCCGAGACTTTCCCGACTTCTGGTGAATGCGAAGAGATCTCGACCGCTGTCGTTCCTTCAGCTGCAAACTTGATGACGTTGTTACGGTCCTCACGTGCGAGCAGTGACGCGCGATCGATCGCTTGGAGCAATTCTTTCGCGTTCATGCGGACAGCTGTCCGATACTCTTCTGGAATCAAACGTGATGTATCCGGATAGTTTCCGTCAAGTAGACGCGAGAAGAAGAGGACGTGTTTCATCTTGAACAAGATTTGTTGGTTCGTGATCGTAATATCCACATGACCATCCCCAAGTAACTTCGATAATTCATTTAAGCTCTTACCAGGAACGATGACGTTCTGGAACGAGATGTCCGTATCTGTCTCAAACTGAGCACGACGCAGGGCTAAACGGTGACTATCCGTTGAGACACACGTCAAGATGCCTTTGTCGGCTGAGAAGTTCACACCTGTGAGAACAGGACGTGTTTCTTGAACAGCGACAGCAAAGCTTGTTTGACGAATCATCGACCGTAAGAGATCAGCCGGTAAACGGAAACGTTGTCCCCCATCGACTTGTGGAAGACGTGGGAACTCATCTGGATCAAGACCGTTTAAATGAAATTCCGCTGTTCCTGACTGAATCCGTGTCATAAAGTTCGGTGAGACTTCAAGTGTCACTTCGTCTTTTGGCATCTTTTTGACGATATCGCCGAAGAAGCGGGCATTCAAGACGACACTACCAGCACGGTGGACCGTGACATAAGACGTTCCGTTCTCTTCTGCATAGATTGTCCGTTCAATCGAGATTTCTGTATCGCTTCCTGTCAGCGTCATGCCATCTCCATGAGCTTCGAGTTTGATCCCTGTCAGAATCGGAATTGTCGTGCGGGATGAGACCGCTTTGGCTACATCTTGTACTGCTTGAATTAAAGCTTCGCGTTGAATGGTGATATGCATATCGTCGTTAGACTCCTCTCGAAAATAATGGGCATGCGCCCATCATAACATAATAATATATTTTTTTAATAATAGTCTTAGGGGCTGTGGATAGTGTGGATAAGTCGGTGGATAACTTGATATAGAGCCAAAAACGGTGTGGATAAGTTGTGGATAACCACCCTACTTTATCCACATGTTTATCCACAGTTTTACGAATGCTTCAATTCATGTTTGATTTGTTCGATGACTTTTCCTGTTTCACCGTCTGATTTGATCAACATACTGATCTTTTCATGGGCATGGATGACGGTGGTATGGTCGCGTCCTCCAAATTCCTCCCCAATCTTCGGTAATGAGCTTTCCGTCATCTCACGCGAAAGATACATCGCGATTTGACGTGGAAAGGCAATCGATTTCGTCCGTTTCTTCGCCTTAAGATCATCAAACGGCAAGTTGAAATGCTTACTGACCGACTCCTGGATGTCACGAATTGTGACTTTACGCGGTTCGGCGACTGGCATGATGTTATGCAAGGCTTCTGCAGCGACATTTGGATCAATCGGTCGTCCGACGAGATTCGCATAAGCGATGACACGCGTCAACGCTCCTTCGAGCTCACGGATATTCGTATCAATCTGACTTGCGATGTAGAGCATGACTTCGTTTGAGACATCAAGCTGTTCAGCATTCGCCTTTTTCCGTAAGATTGCAATCCGTGTCTCGAGATCCGGTGGCGTGATGTCGGTAATCAATCCCCATTCAAAACGAGAACGGAGCCGATCTTCAAGCGTTGGAATCTCTTTTGGCGGTCGGTCACTCGAAATGATGATTTGTTTTTGGTCGTTATGCAGTGCATTAAATGTGTGGAAAAACTCTTCTTGCGTCTGTTCTTTGCCCGCAAGGAACTGGATGTCATCAATTAAGAGGACATCGATGTTACGGTATTTATTTCGAAACTCAACCGTCTTATTATCACGGATGGAGTTAATAAAGTCATTTGTAAAGCGTTCAGAAGAGACATAGGCAATCCGTGTCCCAAGATTTTGATCTTGAACGTACTGTCCGATGGCATGCATCAGATGGGTTTTGCCAAGACCAACGCCACCGTAGATGAAAAGCGGATTATATGCTTTAGCAGGTGCTTCAGCAACAGCCAGTGAAGCGGCGTGTGCAAAACGGTTCCCCGATCCGATGACAAATGTATCGAACGTGTACTTCTCATTTAATTGTCCAAGTTCACTCATCGTCAGTTCATCTGTCGGTTTGCGCGTGTTCAATGGACGTGATTTTGGAGCTGGTGTTGCTTCGATCCGTTCCTCTTCTTGTCGATCGAGCATTTTCTTCGCTTGTCCCTCTTCAATGAACTGAATATCGAGTCGGCTTCCGGTTACTTCCTCAACTGTGTCTTCAAGTAAAGATAAGTACTGGCGCTCAAGCCACGTCACCGTAAATGCAGCCGGTGCTGAAACGAGTAAAGTCGTTCCATTTAGCGTAACGCCTTCTGTGGACTTCAACCACATATCATAACTGGCTTTCGGTGTTCGTTCCTCTTCCTCAATCACAGATAAGACATTATGCCAAAGTTCGGCAGCGTTTTTCATAAATACCCCCCTTTTTTTATCAAGATAGAAAAAATTTGTACACAGGCTTATACACAGACAAAGTTAATGAAGAAACTCGACTTATCCCCATAACGTAAAAACTGTGGATAACGTTATCCACAGGAAGTTGAATCTGTGTATAAAGTTATCCACAGGGTGTGTATAACTTGTTTTGTCCTAAGCGATCAGGATCATGTTATGCACAATTAGTGTATCAAAAGAAATGAGCTCTGGCAATGGTTGGAATGATTTATCCACAAGTAAATTCAATCGTCCACAGGTAGTTACCCACAAGCTGTGGATAGTGTGGATAAATTGTGGATAAGAGGTGGATAACTTTTTGAAAGAGGAAGCGTTAAAAAAGAGTTATTCACAAAATACAAAAGAAGTGGAAAAAGGAAATCCAAAATCGAGGATTGACGTCGATTTTAAAAAATACTATCGTAGACAAAGTGAAGAGTTATCCACGGAAAGTGTGGATAATGTGGATAAGTCTGTGGATAGGTGGATAAGTCTATCAATCTGTTCTTTGTGATCCAGTCGCATTCTATTGTGTAATAGAGTTTGCATGCTGGAATCCTATCGCCTGTTTTTAAGAAACAAACCTTTACGCAAGACGAGAAATCTTCCGAACTTTCATTGACAATGCCACAATCAGTTTATATAATGTACAAGACTGCCTTAAAGTAGAAAATAACAATTGGTTATAAAGATCTTTTAAAGGAGGTGCAGACGAATGAAACCAACTTTCAACCCAAACAACCGTAAGCGTAAAAAAGTTCACGGATTCCGTGCGCGTATGGCTACGAAGAGTGGCCGCCGTATCTTGGCTGCTCGCCGTCTTAAGGGCCGCAAAGCCTTGACTGTCTAATGCATTGATGCATCCATCACTTCGGGCATGATCCGAGGTGATTTTTTTTTATGTTTTTTAGTGTGTTCGTGCTTTTGTCACATGCGCCCTATCGCGTCGCATGTTTATTCTATGATATGATGAGAGACGACGAATTTTCGTAGTGTCAGGATGGAGTGTGAATAAGGTGAAGAAGGAATACCGCGTCAAGAAAGACAAGGAGTTCCAAGCGGTGTTTACTAAAGGAGCCTCTGTCGCAAATCGGCAATTTGTCGTGTATGCCTTGAAAAAGGAGCAACAGACTCACTTTCGGGTTGGTTTATCCGTCAGCAAGAAAATCGGGAATGCCGTCGTCCGGAATCAGGTGAAACGGTATCTTCGGGAAGCATGCCAGCAGCATGAAGCCTCGATTGCCCCGAATTATGATTTGGTGATCATCGCGCGCAATCCGGCCGCTAAGATGACCGCGCAAGAAGTGGCTGACAGTCTCCGTCACGTCCTCAAACGTTCCGGTGTCTGGATGCGATCAAAAAAATGAATCGTAGCAATGCATCCTGTTGATTTGTACGGCGCTCCCTTTCCTTGCCTTACTATAGAAGAAGATGGCGTTCGACAAAGCGTAAACAATTTCTAGGAGGAATTATGAACAAGAGAACTAAGATTTGGTTAACTCTCGGGCTCATGTCTGTGCTCGCGATCGTGTTATCAGGTTGTGCACCGACGAACTATGGCGCACACGAAGAGATCACAGCAAATACTGATGGTTTTTGGAAACATTATTTTGTTTGGCCGATGGCGTGGTTGATTCGCGAAATTTCGCATCTTGTCGGAAATGATTTCGGAATCGGAATCATCATCACGACACTTCTCGTTCGTCTTGTCATCCTTCCGTTGATGATCAAACAAACGAAGAGTATGGGTGGAATGCAAGTCATTCAGCCTGAAATGGTGAAACTTCGTGAGAAATACAGTTCAAAAGACCAAGAGACGCAACAGAAATTGCAACAGGAAATGATGAAGCTTTACCAAGAGCATAACGTCAATCCGCTTGCTGGCTGTTTACCGATCTTGATCCAAATGCCGATCTTGATTGCGTTCTATAACGCCATCATCTATACACCAAGAATTTTTGAACACACATTCCTTTGGTTTAACCTCGGAAAACCGGATCCATTCTTCATCTTGCCGATCATGTCTGCGGTACTAACGTATCTACAGCAAAAGATCTCGATGGCAGGTCAAGAAGACAATCCACAAATGAAAATCATGCTCTACGTCTTCCCGATCATGATCTTCATCATGGGGGTCACACTCCCATCTGCCCTTTCTCTTTACTGGGTCGTCGGTTACATCTTCTCGATCATCGTCACGGTCGTCATCATGAAGCCAATGCGTGAAAAGATCAAAGTGCAGACGGAAGCAACACTTGCAGCAAAACGCGATAAGGAAGCGGCGCAAGCAGCTCCGGCTCCTAAAAAATCGAAAAAGAAACGCTAATACGTGAAGAGCGACGCTTTGTTTTGACAGAGTGTCGCTCTTTTTCTTTTGCGTCATTTCGTGTATAGTTGTTTCGTTATACCCATTGCAACGATTAAGGATTGAACACGTATAAAAAGACAGAAGAAAAACGAGGTGGAAGAACGGATGATGGAATTTGATACGATTGCCGCGATTTCGACGCCGATGGGAGAAGGGGCGATTGCGATCGTGCGCTTATCGGGTCCTGATGCAGTCGCTGTAGCCGACCGCGTCTATAAAGGAACCAACCGCTTGACGGAAGTACCAACCCATACGATTCATTACGGGAAATTGGTCGATCACGAGGCGGATCGTGTTGTTGATGAAGTAATGGTGAGTGTCATGCGCGCACCAAAGACGTTCACACGTGAAGATGTCATCGAATTGAATTGTCATGGAGGAGTCGTCGCGGTCAATCGTGTCCTCGAACTCATCCTCGCACAACCGGAAGTCCGATTAGCGGAACCAGGTGAATTCACGAAACGCGCGTTCTTGAACGGACGAATCGATTTGTCGCAGGCGGAAGCTGTCATGGATCTCATCCGCGCGAAGACGGATCGAGCGATGCATGTCGCCGTCAGTCAAATTGAAGGGCGTCTCTCAAAACTCGTCCAAGACTTACGTCAACAACTGTTGCAGACGATTGCTGCGATCGAAGTCAACATCGATTACCCGGAATATGACGCAGAAGAGATGACACAACAGATCGTCGAACGTGACGCTGGAGCTGTCCGCGCGATTCTGGCAGAGTTATTAACAACGGCACGCCAAGGAAAAATCCTTCGTGAAGGGTTATCCACAGCGATCATCGGTCGTCCGAACGTCGGTAAATCGTCTTTGCTCAACACATTGGTGCAAGAAGCGAAGGCCATCGTCACGGATATCGCGGGAACGACACGCGATACGATCGAGGAGTACGTCAATGTTCGTGGTGTACCACTAAAGTTGATTGATACGGCAGGAATTCGGGAGACGGAAGATATCGTCGAACGGATGGGTGTCGAAAAGTCGCGTCAGGCTTTAAAGACGGCCGATTTGATCTTACTTGTCCTAAACGGGAACGATGTCCTAACGGATGAGGACGTTTTGCTGTTTGAAGCGATTAAAGGGATGAACGCGATCATCATCGTCAACAAGAGTGACTTGGCGCAACAGATTGATTTGGTACGTGTCACGGAACTTGCCGATGGTCGACCAATCGTTACGACGTCCTTGCTCGAAGAAGCAGGGGTCAACGATCTTGAAGCGGCGATTGCGAGTCTGTTCTTTGAACAGGGTGTCGAGAGTCAAGATATGACGTACGTCTCGAATGCACGACATATCCAACTGATCAAACGCGCGAGTCAAATGATTGAAGATGCCCTCGGTGCAGCAGAAGCAGCGATGCCGATTGACATGGTACAGATCGATTTACGACGGGCATGGGACACGCTCGGCGAAATCAATGGAGATACAGCACAGGATAGTTTATTGGATCAGTTGTTTTCGCAGTTCTGTCTCGGGAAATAATTCGAGACGACTGCGTGTGGAATAAGAAGGAGGAACCAGTACTATGGCTTATCAAGCAGGTGAATTCGACGTCATCGTCGTCGGAGCCGGACATGCCGGCATCGAAGCCTCTCTTGCTGCGGCACGAATGGGCTCGAAAACGGTCATGTTGACAATGAATCCCGATATGGTCGGATTCATGTATTGCAACCCGTCGATCGGTGGTCCTGCAAAAGGGATCGTCGTCCGGGAAATCGATGCGCTCGGTGGTGAAATGGCACGCGCAATCGATGCAACGTATATTCAAATGAAAATGTTAAACACGTCAAAAGGACCTGCCGTGCGAGCATTACGGGCGCAGGCGGATAAATTCGAATACCAAAACCGGATGAAAAAAGCGCTTGAGGATGAGCCGAATTTGCTCTTACGTCAAGCGCTCGTCGAACGGTTATTGATTGACGATGAAGGACGTTGCGTTGGTGTCGTCACGAATACTGGAGCGGAATACCGAGCGAAAGCGGTCATCATCACGACAGGAACGTTCATGCGTGGGAAAATCATCATCGGTGAATTGTCGTACGAGAGTGGTCCGAACAATCAGATGCCATCGATCAATCTATCGAAACATCTTGAAGAACTTGGATTTGAGCTCGCACGTTTCAAGACAGGTACACCACCGCGAATCGACGGGAAAACGATCGATTACTCGAAGACGGAGATCCAACCAGGTGACGAAGTAGCGCTTCCGTTTAGTCATGAAACGACACAGATGATCACGGAACAAATTCCATGCTGGTTGACGTATACGACGGAGTATACGCATCAGTTGATCGATGCGAATCTACACCGTTCACCGATGTTCTCTGGGATGATTAAAGGGACAGGTCCCCGTTATTGCCCATCGATCGAAGATAAGGTCGTCCGGTTCAACGATAAACCGCGTCACCAAATCTTCCTTGAGCCAGAAGGTCGCGATACGGAAGAAGTCTACGTGCAAGGGTTATCGACAAGTTTACCGGAAGACGTTCAACACGATATTCTCCGCTCGATTCCTGGGCTTGAGAATTCAGAAATGATGCGTCCTGGTTATGCGATTGAATACGATGCTGTCGTTCCGACACAACTCTGGCCAACGCTCGAAACAAAACGTGTTCCTGGTTTATTCACAGCGGGTCAAATCAACGGAACAAGTGGTTATGAGGAAGCAGCGGGACAAGGGATCATGGCAGGAATCAATGCTGGACTACAAGTCCAAGGCAAAGAACCACTCATCTTGTCACGTTCACAAGGCTATATCGGTGTCATGATCGATGATCTCGTCACGAAAGGTACGAACGAACCGTACCGCCTCTTGACGTCACGTGCCGAGTACCGCTTGTTGCTCCGTCATGATAATGCGGATCTTCGTCTGTCGGAAATCGGACATGAACTCGGTTTGATCTCGGAAGAACGCCAAGCGAAGTTGCTCGACAAACAAGAGCAAATCCGTCTTGAGATGAAACGTCTTGAGAAGGTCGTCATCAAAGCGACACCGGCCGTGAATGCACAGCTAGAAGCGATTGGTGCATCGCCACTTAAGGAAGCCTTGCATGCGATCACGTTGCTGAAACGCCCGGAAATCACATATGCGATGATTGCGCAGATGACACCACCGGAAACACCATTGTCTGCAGAAGCAGCAGAACAAGTCGAAATCCAAGTCAAATATGCCGGCTACATCGATAAACAACTCGATCAAGTCGAAAAAATGATGCGGATGGAGCAAAAACGGATTCCGGATCGTCTCGATTACGATGCGATCAGTGGATTAGCGATTGAAGCGAAACAAAAACTAAACCAAGTGCGTCCGCTCTCGATCGGACAAGCATCCCGGATTTCAGGGGTTAATCCGTCTGATATCTCGATCTTGCTTGTCTATATCGAACAAGGCCAATACGCATTGACTGCGGAGTGAACGAGATGAACCAACAGCAATTCGTAACAGCATTGGCAGCACAGGGACTTGAGGTCTCAGAACATCAGTTGCATCAATTCAAGCGGTATTATGAACTGCTCGTCGAGTGGAATGAAAAGATGAACCTGACGGCGATTACCGATGAAGAAGATGTCTATTTAAAGCACTTCTATGACTCGATCACAGCAGCGTTCTATTTTGATTTCACGGCAGTCACGACGGTTTGTGATGTCGGAGCAGGTGCTGGGTTCCCGAGTCTGCCGATCAAAATCATGTTCCCGCACCTTCAAGTGACGATCGTCGATTCACTGAACAAACGAATCGGCTTCCTGAATCATTTAGCGACGGAACTTGGACTCGAAGGTGTCGCGTTCCATCATGGACGCGCAGAAGAGTTCGGTAAAAATAAACAATTCCGCGAACGATTTGACGTCGTGACCGCACGTGCGGTTGCCCGGATGTCCGTTCTCGCGGAATATTGCCTACCACTTGCGAAAGTCGGAGGACAATTCGTTGCCTTGAAGGCGGCGAAAGTCAGTGAAGAGCTTGAGGATGGTGCGATTGCCTTAAAAGTACTCGGTGGGAATTTACGGGAAAGTTTCCAGTTCCAATTGCCAGGCGAGGAAAGTGAGCGTAATATCGTTATTGTAGATAAAAAACGAACAACACCCGGGAAATATCCGCGTAAAGCGGGAACGCCTGCGAAAGATCCATTAAGCTAAACACCGTTTCACGTGAAACGATGACTGATAAAGGTGAGGTGCGCCAACGTGAGAAATGCAATTGCCAAACTGCTCGGTAAACCTGCTACGATCGAGCTTGACCCCCAAGAGACGGTTCAGGAATTACCATTGACAGAACTTGTCGCGAATCAGTTCCAACCACGGACTGTGTTTGACGGGGACCGAATTGAAGAACTAGCGGTTACGATCGAAGAGCACGGGTTACTCCAGCCGATCGTCGTTCGAAAACAAGGAACAGGGTACGAAATCATTGCCGGAGAACGACGGTACCGAGCAGTGCGCTCGCTTGGCTGGGAAACGATTCCTGCCATCGTCAAAGAGATGACGGACGAGACGACTGCTTCCCTGGCATTGATTGAAAATCTGCAACGCGAAGACTTGACACCAATCGAAGAAGCGGAAGCTTATGAGCGTTTGCTTGCATTACAAGACATCACGCAAGAAGTGTTAGCCCGTAAGCTCGGACGTAGTCAGTCGACGATTGCCAACAAATTACGTTTGCTCCGATTGCCAATGGATGTCCGGGAAGCATTGAAGCAACGGACAATCACGGAACGTCACGCCCGAGCGTTATTGCCACTTAAGGATGAAGCGTTACAAGTAACGGTACTCGCTGAAATTCTGGAACGGGAATGGAACGTCAAGGAGACGGAGCGCCGGGTGGAACGATTGATGACACCAAAGCCACCGAAGAAAAAACGTCATAAAAGCTTTGCACGAGATACACGAATCGCGTTAAACACCTTGCGGGATTCCGTCGATATGATCGAGCAGACTGGATTGACGATCGAAAAAGAAGAAGTCGATTGCGAAGAATATGTAGAGGTGCGAATTCGCATCGTGAAGGCACGTCCGGAATAAGCGGTCGTGCCTTCCGCTACGTTTAGGAGAGAAAGCACGTGAATGAATTACCTGTTCGGGCGATTCGCCCGAATCCGACTCAACCTCGGAAACGATTCAATGAAAAAGCATTAGAAGAGTTAGCCCAATCGCTCGTTCGTCACGGGATGATCCAACCGATCGTCGTCCGACCACGAGATGGCTATTACGAAATCATCGCCGGTGAACGGCGCTATCAGGCGGCGAGTCGCGCAGGATTCGAACGTGTACCGGTCCTTGTGATTGAAGCAGACGAGACACGCGTCATGGAGCTCGCCTTGATCGAAAACATCCAACGAGCAGACTTATCTGCAATTGAAGAAGCGATGGCATATGCGGAGATGATCGAGGAATTCGGCATTACGCAAGCAGAGCTTGCACAGCGTGTCGGGAAAAGTCGTTCGCACATTACGAACAGCCTTCGACTGTTACAGTTGCCATTGCTCGTTCAACAAGCGGTCATGGACGAACGGTTGTCGATGGGACATGCCCGCGCGCTCCTGTCGCTGAAACATCCAAAGAAGATCGAACAGATGGCAGAACGGGTCATGGCGGAGAACTGGAACGTCCGTCGGTTAGAGCAGGCGCTTCGGGAACGTAAGGAAGCCGCCCGTCCGCAACAAGCGACCGCTGTTCAATTCGTCGAGGAATCACTTCGCGAAAAATACGGGGCGACCGTTCGGATTAAACAAGGAAAACAAGCAGGGAAACTCGAGATCGATTTTATAGACGAAGACGACCTCAATCGGTTGCTCGACTTGTTGTTACCTGAATCGGATCACTAAAAAGAAGCGATCCGGGCGACGGTTCGCTTCTTTTTGCTTACATTGAACGCGGCGTGAAAGAAATCGTCGTCCGTGTGGATTCAGCGGAGAGTTTCGCATCAAGTAAGTGGAAGCTGTTCGCGACGAGTTCCGCTAGTTCATAAACAAGGTGTAACCGTGTGTTCTGGAGAATCATCATCTCCATAAATCCACTGACGTTGACGACAGCCTTAATGTTGAAGTCACCGACCGCAGGCAATTCTTTTTGGACGCCGGCGCCGGGTGCGAGTGGACCTTCCGAGAAAAAGACATGTCCGACACTTGAAAGGCGACCGAGACACGCATCGATCGCGATGACGAGTGGACGGTAATGGGTCGTTTGGATCGAGTGAATGGTTTCTGCGAGATTCAGTGCATGGACGGGTTTAGCGAGTGTACCGTAAACGTGAAGATGAGCAGGCGCTTGTTTCTCGAGGAATGTCCCAACGAGTGGACCGAGTGAGTCACCTGTCGAACGATCAGAACCAATGCAGACGAGTACGATCGGACGTTTTTCTTGGACGGCAGAGACTTGTTCGAATAATTGTTCAGCTAAGCGTTCTTTCGCGAACGGTTCCGTATATTCTAAAAAGAAAGAATAGGGCTTGGGCTCGTGCGAATGAAAGCGGAAGTTCATCGAAATCATCCTTTCTTCTCTTGATG
Organism: Exiguobacterium sp. UBA7533; assembly: GCF_002479335.1. Taxonomy (NCBI): domain Bacteria; kingdom Bacillati; phylum Bacillota; class Bacilli; order Caryophanales; genus Exiguobacterium; species Exiguobacterium sp. UBA7533. Next base: position 19,071 of record NZ_DLMP01000014.1, read on the forward strand.
TCGGTGTCGTGGTGGATTGGCAAGAGTGAAGGGTTCTTAGATGATTTTCCTTTCCCGGTTTTTCCAGAAATCTAACGTCAAAATCGGCTCTTTGGTTGAAACTCGATTAAAATCACGTATACTGTCGTAATAGAGAGAATAGGAAAGGATGAGAGAATGGCTACCAATCAAGATGTACAAGAATCCGTCGCCCAAGTCGATAAATTGATCAATCAAGTAATGGATGCGGATATGTGGATTCGTTTTGGGATGAAACTACTGATTGCGCTCATCATCATCGCGGCGTTCTATGTGTTGACGCGCGTTTTGACTGGGGCAGTCTCACGTCTCTTTACGATCAGGAAAATCAATGAACATGACTACTTGGCACAACGACAGAACGAGACGCTGTTGAAGTTGCTCCAAAATGCGATTCGTTACGTACTTGGAATCATCATGTTGTTGACAGTGCTTAGTCAGTTCGGAATCAACATCACCGGTCTCGTCGCCAGTGCCGGAATCGCTGGTCTCGCGATTTCGTTTGGTGCGAAGAACTTGGTGCAAGATATCATTACAGGAGCGTTCATCATCTTCGAACGTCAGTTTAAAGTCGGAGATTATGTACGCGTCGGTGTAATCGAAGGCGTCGTGACGGAACTTGGTATCCGGACGACAAAACTCAAAGGACTCAACGGGGAAATCCACATCATCCCGAACGGTCAGATTTTGCAAGTCACGAACTATTCGGTCGACAACAGTTTCGCACTCGTCGATGTCCAAGTCTCCTATGATGAGGATCTTGAACGCGTCGAACAAGTTCTGCATGAGATTGCAGACCGGACGACGAAGAAGTATGTCGATATGTTCGTCGAGCCGATTCAGATGCTCGGTGTTCAGACACTTGGTCCTTCAGAAGTCGTCTATCGTTTGATGGCAGAAGTACCACCGATGCAACATTTCCAAGCTGGTCGTCTGATCCGGAAGGAATTGAAGCAAGGACTCGAAGAAGAAAACATCAAGATCCCGTATCCACGGATGGTCATGATGAATCCAGAACAAAAGAATGGTGGACAGACGGATGATTCCAAAAACGTATCAACTCCATGATTATGTTGAGATGAAGAAGCAGCATCCATGTGGAACGAACCGATGGCAGATCATTCGGGTCGGCATGGATATCCGAATCAAATGCCAAGGTTGCGGGGCGAGCATTTTAATGCCACGTCGTGATTTTGATAAACGATTGAAAAAAGTCTTACCAGAGTGACGAAAAAGCGGATGTGATTCTCGTGATCACATCCGCTTTTTCGTTGTCTTTCATAAGCGAAGTGATTGTGTTCGATTAGAGCGTGATTAAAAAAGACGGTCGAGCTCCTTGCTTAAAAAAAATGAACTATCTATAATTGTGAAAGATGTGCTGACGTGGTGTAATCATTCTACCCACTGCGGCCGCTAGCACGGATTTCCTAGGAAATACCGAAAAGGAGGAATTCCAAGTGGGATTAACAGCAGGAATCGTTGGCTTACCAAACGTAGGAAAATCAACACTTTTTAACGCCATCACACAAGCAGGTGTCGAGGCAGCGAACTATCCGTTCGCAACGATCGACCCGAACGTCGGTGTCGTTGAAGTACCAGATGCACGTCTTCGGAAATTGACAGAACTCGTCAACCCGAAAAAGACGATCCCGACAGCATTCGAATTCACGGATATCGCCGGTATCGTAAAAGGTGCGTCTAAAGGGGAAGGGCTCGGAAATAAATTCCTCGCGAACATTCGTGAAGTAGATGCGATCTGTCAGGTCGTGCGTTGTTTCGTAGATGAAAACATCACACACGTGGCCGGAAAAGTCTCACCGATCGATGATATCGAGACGATCAACCTCGAATTGATCCTCGCAGATCTTGAGCAGGTCGAAAAACGGATGCAGCGTGTCCAAAAACAAGTCAAGTCGCGCGATAAAAACGCAGCGGCTGAGCTTGAAGCACTTGAAATCGTGCAAGCGTTGCTCGAAGATGAGAAACCAGCACGTCTCGCTGAATTGAACGAAGATCAAGCAGCACTCGTCAAACACTTCCAATTGTTGACGATGAAACCGATGCTTTACGTCGCGAATGTCGGCGAAGATGAAGTCGCAGATGCAGACAGCAATGAGAACGTGCGTCTCGTCCGTGAATTCGCAGCAAAAGAAGGCGCAGAAGTCATCGTCATCTGTGCTCGGATCGAAGAAGAAATTGCAGAGCTTGAGCCGGAAGAGCGTCAAGAGTTCCTCGTCGATCTCGGAATCGAAGAGTCGGGTCTTGATCAATTGATCCATGCGGCGTACAGCACGCTTGGTCTTGCGACATACTTCACAGCAGGTGAAAAAGAAGTACGCGCTTGGACGTTTAAAAAAGGCATGAAAGCTCCACAATGTGCGGGTGTCATCCACTCGGACTTCGAACGCGGATTCATCCGTGCAGAAGTCGTTTCGTACGAAGATCTAGCAGCTGCAGGTAACATGGCGACAGTCAAGGAACAAGGTCGTTACCGTTCAGAAGGTAAGGAATATGTCTTCCAAGACGGCGATGTCGTCACATTCCGCTTCAACGTCTAATCGAAAACGAATCGTTATTGCATAAAGCAAAATACTTTGGTAGTATTAACGAATGTGAGTAATGAATTATTGCTCCTTGCTCGAACATTCGAGCCGCCAGTCCAAGAGGAGGTGACAGATATGCGTAAATACGAAGTACTTTACATCATCCGTCCGGAACTTGATGAGGAAACACGCAAAGCAACAGTGGAGCGTTTTAACAAAGTCCTCACTGATAACGGTGGTACAGTTGATAAAACAACTGAAATGGGTAAACGTCGTTTCGCTTACGAAATCAATGATATGCGTGAAGGGTTCTACGTTCTTCTTAACGTGACTGCTGAACCAGCAGCTACAAAAGAACTTGACCGTCTCATGAAGATCAGTGACGATATCGTTCGCTTAATGATCACAAAAGACGAGAAATAAGCTGAAACAGGAGAGTGATTCTGATGATTAACCGCGTCGTTTTAGTCGGTCGGTTAACTCGTGACCCGGAAATGCGTTATACGCAGAGCGGGATTGCGGTAACGCGATTCACACTCGCATGTGACCGTCCTTTCACAGGGCAAGATGGGAAGCGAGAAGCTGATTTCATCGATTGCGTCGTTTGGCGCAAGCAAGCAGAGAACGTTGCTCAGTATTTGAAGAAAGGTAGTCTTGCTGGTGTAGAGGGTCGCCTCCAGATTAGCAGCTACGACGATAAAGAAGGGCAACGCCGTTACCGTGCGGAAGTCGTCGCTGATAGCGTCCGCTTCCTTGAGTCACGTAACGCGAGCCGTTCTTCGGATGGTAGCGAAGGCTACGCTTCATCAACTGGTGGAAACGGGAATGCTGCAGGATGGGGTTCACAGCAACAGCAGAACAACTCTTCCTCGCCAGCACCCGCTTCATCGAATTCGGGCTTCGGCGCTGATCCGTTCAGCGGCGGTAGTTCGATCGACCTTTCAGACGACGATCTCCCGTTCTAAGGAAATCGTCCTGAAAAATCCAAGTTAAAAAGGAGGTTAATCACATGGCACGTCGTCCAGGTGGAAAACGTCGTCGTAAAGTATGTTACTTCACGTCGAACCACATCACTCATATCGATTATAAAGACGTAGAACTTCTCAAACGTTTCATTTCGGAACGCGGTAAGATTCTTCCACGTCGTGTGACTGGTACTTCAGCGAAATACCAACGTCCACTTACAATCGCAATCAAACGCGCACGTCAAATGGCTTTAATTCCATACGTGGCTGACTGATTTCGTAGCACCATCCTCAAGCGTGAGGGTGGTGCTTTTTTTCGCTTCTCTTTCATCCCCTCCTGCTTTTCGGTTATAATAAACAAGTTACTAAAAATTTTAATTAACCCTATAGAGCATATAAGGAGGACACGATGGAGTCAGGTCAACAAGTATCACCGGAACGCGAACGACGTATCGTTCGCTTCATTCCGTATCTATTAATCGTCGGTCTGCTTCTCGTCGTCGCTGTCCGCGAACCGGTCATCTCTGCCATCGGAGCCGTCGTGACTGCCCTCCTCTTCGGATTGCACCTATTTGAAGAACGTCGTGCACGCAGGGCATGGGAGACGTACGTCGCCGGAATCTCGATGCAAGTCGAGGAGACAGGACAAGATGCGTTGACGAACATGCCAATCGGGATTTTGTTATACGATGAGGAAACGCTTGTCACCTGGTTCAATGATCCGATGCGGGATATCTTTGATGATGTAGCAATGGGACAGACGCTCAATGAGCTCGATCCCTTATTCATCGAAATGGTCGCGACGAATGAGGATCAAGCGACGCTTGAAATCGGCGATGCCGTGTATCGTGTCTTTTCGAATCATGAGAACCGGACCTTTTACCTGTTCGATATGACGGAAGAAGCACAAGTTGAACAACAACTCGTCGATAATCAGACGGTCATCGGTGTCATCTATCTCGATAACTACGATGAGATGACACAAGGCATCGAGGATCAGTTACGCAGTGAACTGAACAGCCGGGTCACGCAGTTGTTGAATCACTGGGCAGCGGAACACGGGACGTATATCAAGCGGACCGCGTCCGATCGGTATTTCATCGTTACGACAGAAGAGAATCTACGGATTCTCGAACGATCGAAGTTTACGATTCTGGATACGGTTCGGGAAGAGACGAGTCAACGCGGCGTCCAGTTGACGTTATCCATCGGAATTGGTTGCGGAAGTGACCCGATTCCGGCGCTTGGTCAGATGGCTCAGTCGAGTCTCGATCTTGCGCTGGGACGAGGAGGCGACCAAGTCGTCATCAAGCGGGACGGGAAGGTCCGCTTTTACGGCGGCAAGACGAATCCGACGGAAAAACGGACGCGCGTCCGGGCCCGGGTCATCGCTAACTCGCTTCGTGACTTAATGCAGGAATCGAGCCGTGTCCTGATCATGGGTCACAAAAATCCAGACATGGATGCACTCGGATCAGCAATTGGCATTTTGAAGCTTGCGGAAATGAACGATAAGGAAGCACATATCGTCTTACCACCGGAAGAAATCGGACGCGGGATTCGCCGGATGATGGATGAGATTGCCGAAGTACCACAACTCGAGACACGATTCGTCAATGCGTTTCAAGCTGATCAATTGATCGACGATCAGACGTTACTCGTCGTCGTCGATACACACAAACCATCGCTTGTTGTCGTACCGGCCTTGCTCGATCGATTCGAGCATATGGTCGTGATTGATCATCATCGTCGGGGCGAAGATTTCATCGAAGATGCGGTTCTCGTGTATCTTGAGCCGTATGCTTCTTCGACATCAGAGCTCGTCACCGAGCTGATCGAGTACCAACCGACGAATCAGAAACTGGCGATGCTTGAAGCGACGGCGTTACTCGCTGGGATCATCGTCGATACGAAAGGCTTTGCCCTGCGGACCGGTTCTCGGACGTTCGATGCCGCATCCTATTTACGCTCACAAGGTGCTGACACAGTACTCGTACAAGAGTTTCTCAGTCAGGATCTTGAGACGTACGTCGAGCAGTCACATATCCTCGAGCGATCCGAAGTCTATACGGAAGGGATGGCGATTGCGACAGCAGAGCCAGGCGTCATTCACGATCAAGTCTTGATCGCGCAAGCAGCCGATCAATTGTTATCGCTTCGAGGCATTCGCGCCGCTTTCGTCATCGCGGAACTTCAAGATGGACGAACGGCGATTAGCGCCCGTTCGCTTGGGGATGTCAACGTTCAGTTGATCATGGAGACGCTCGGTGGCGGCGGTCACTTGACGAACGCGGCGACACAGATGTCAGAATCAGTCGTCACCGTGGCGGATGCGTTGCGTAAAGCAATCGATCAATATTTAGAAGATGAGACAAAAGGAGAGGAATCAGAATGAAGGTTATTTTCTTACAGGATGTAAAAGGACAAGGGAAAGCAGGAGACGTCAAAGACGTGGCCGATGCTTATGCAAATAACGTACTCTTCAAGAAAAAGTTGGCGCGCCCTGCGACGACTGGCAACTTGAAGCAACATGAAGCACACGAACGTAAAGCAGCAGAAGAAGCGAAACAAAACTTGCTTGACGCGCAAGCGTTAAAAGAAAAAATCGAAAAAGAGACGATCGTCGTCTCGACGAAAGCCGGTGAAGGCGGTCGTGTCTTCGGATCAGTCACAAGTAAACAGATTGCAGAAGCACTTAAAAGCATGGGTTACAAGATCGATAAACGCAAAATCGAGCTCGAGCACCCGATCAAGGCACTTGGCTTTACGAAGGTACCATTGAAGTTACACAACGAAGTGACAGCGACACTGAACGTTCAGGTCAAAGAGGCGTGAGTAGAAAAGGGGACCGGTGATGAGTGAAGTCATGCAAAATATGCCTCCCCAAAGCATCGAGGCAGAACAAGCCGTCCTAGGGGCGATCATGATTGATGCGGATCGTTTGATCAGTGCATCGGAACGTCTGTTACCGCAGGACTTTTACCGTGCCTCTCACCAACGGATCTTTGAAGCGATGCTCGTGCTGTCCGACCGAGGCGAAGCGATCGACCTCGTTACGGTGACAGCCGAGCTCAGTACGCTCGGGATTCTAGATGAGATTGGTGGTCTACCCTATCTAGCGGAACTGGCAGAAGGGGTACCAACTGCAGCCAACATCAATTATTACGTCAACGTCGTTGACCAGAAGTCGACGCTCCGGCGTCTCATTCGGACGGCAGGCGAGATCGTCACTGATGGATACGAACGGCAAAATGAGGTCGATGTCCTGCTGAACGAGGCAGAACGGAAGATTCTCGAAGTATCACAAGGAAAAGGAAGCGCGAGCTTCATCCCGATCTCGGACGTCTTGACGAGTGCCTATGCAACGATTGATAAATTGCATAAGCAAAGCGGCGAGACGACGGGGATTCCGACCGGTTTCCAAGATCTCGATAAGATGACGGCCGGCTTCCAGCGCAACGATTTAATCATCGTCGCAGCACGTCCGTCGGTCGGGAAGACCGCGTTCGCCTTGAACATCTCGCAAAACGTCGCGACACGCGCTGATGAGAACGTCGCCATCTTCAGTCTTGAGATGGGTGCCGAACAGCTCGTCATGCGGATGCTCTGTGCCGAAGGAAACGTCGACGCGCAGCGTCTGCGGACGGGTCAACTCGAAGAAGAGGACTGGGGGAAGTTATCGCTTGCGATGAGTAACTTGTCTCAAGCCGGTATCTACATCGACGATACACCAGGTATTCGGGTCAATGATATCCGGGCGAAATGCCGTCGTTTGAAGCAAGAGCATGGTCTTGGGATGATCATGATCGATTACTTGCAGTTGATTCAAGGGAATGGTCGCTCTAGCGACAACCGTCAACAAGAGGTTTCGGAAATTTCCCGTTCCTTGAAATCACTCGCGCGTGAACTTGAAGTCCCCGTCATCGCCTTATCGCAGCTCTCGCGTGGGGTGGAGAGTCGTCAAGATAAGCGACCGATGATGTCGGATATCCGGGAATCGGGAGCGATCGAGCAAGATGCCGATATCGTCGCCTTCTTGTACCGTGATGATTACTACAATAAAGAAACGGAAGATGCGAATACGATTGAGATCATCATCGCGAAACAGCGGAATGGTCCAACCGGTACCGTCAAGCTCGCCTTCCGAAAAGAATTCAACAAGTTCGTGGATCTCGAGCCAAGCAACTCGTACGCGCCACCTGCTTAATCCAAGCTACGTCTTGCCCTCGATGAATCGGAGGCAAAACGTAGCTTTTTTTATTTTCACCTAAAGATTCTCAGTTTATTCACTAAAAACGATAATTAAACGAACGAAAGAGAATTGTAACAATTAATTGTTCGGTATTTGGTTGACTTCTTTTTTTTATCGCGTTACACTTAGTCGTGGTTTTGAATCGTACGTGGAGGTGGATGATAAGATGTCATCAGTAGTAGTAGTCGGAACACAGTGGGGCGACGAAGGAAAAGGGAAAATCACCGATTTTCTTTCAAAACAAGCTGACGTCGTAGCACGTTATCAAGGTGGAGACAATGCAGGACATACGATCGTATTCAATAACGAGACGTACAAATTGCACTTGATCCCATCAGGTATTTTTTACTCGGATAAGAAATGTGTCATCGGGAACGGTCTTGTCGTCAACCCGAAATCACTCGTCAAGGAATTGAAGTATCTGCACGATCGTGGTGTTTCAACGGATAACTTGTTAATTTCGAATCGGGCGCATGTCATCTTGCCGTATCATCAGTTGCAGGATCAGTTAGAAGAAGAAGCGAAGGGCGACGCAAAAGTCGGAACGACGCTAAAAGGGATTGGACCGTGCTACATGGATAAAGCCGCACGAATCGGAATCCGGATGGCAGACTTACTCGACAAAGAAACGTTTGCTGAGAAGTTAAAGATCGTTCTCGACCAAAAGAACCGCATGTTCACGAAGATGTATGACGCTGAACCAATCGCGTTCGACGATATCTTCGAAGAGTACTATGCATATGGACAAGAGTTCGCGAAATATGTCTGTGATACATCCGTCGTCGTCAACGATAGCCTTGATCACGGTGAAAAAGTGTTGTTTGAAGGCGCACAAGGTGTCTTACTCGACCTTGACCACGGAACGTATCCGTTCGTTACATCATCGAACGCATCAGCTGGCGGTGTTGCATCAGGTGTTGGTGTCGGTCCAGCCCGAATTGACCACGTCGTCGGTGTTTGTAAAGCGTACACGTCACGTGTCGGTGACGGTCCGTTCCCAACGGAATTGTTTGATGATATCGGTCATCAAATCCGTGAAGTCGGTCGTGAATACGGGACGACGACAGGACGTCCGCGTCGTGTTGGTTGGTTCGACTCTGTCGTCGTTCGCCACTCGCGCCGTACAAGTGGGTTGACGGATCTTTCGCTCAACTCGATCGACGTTCTGACAGGACTCGAAACGTTGAAGATCTGTACATCGTACGAATTCAATGGTAAACAGATCGATGAGTACCCAGCAAGCTTCCGTGATCTTGAAGCATGTGTCCCAGTTTACGAAGAGCTTCCAGGCTGGAAAGAGGACATCACAGGTGTCCGTCGCTTTGAAGATCTACCGTTGAACGCACAGAACTACGTCAAGCGGATCGCGGATCTGACAGGTATCTCGCTCGTCACGTTCTCGGTCGGACCGGGTCGTGAACAGACCGTCGTCTTGCGTGATCTCTACGAAGAAGCATAAGTCTCAATAGCCTCTTGCCTCCTGCAAGAGGCTGTTTTTTGTGCGAAATGGTTCACAAACGGAAGCAAAAACAGGTATACTGAATACAGTGTTTCACGTGGAACCTCTCCCGTGAGACGACGAACAGTAGAGCGAGTGGCGCCGGGAGTTTCCGTCGCCACCTTTCTATATGCCGAAAAAACAGGTAAAATAGATTGAATAGAAATTTTTAAGGGGGCACACCCAGTGACGGAACGTAAAATTCTAGTCGTCGATGACGAGTTACCGATTGCAGATATACTCAAGTTTAAATTAGAAAAAGAAGGCTACCAGGTCGCGATCGCAAACGACGGCGTGGAGGCATTAGAAAAATTCGAGGAGTTCAAACCGGATTTGATGTTACTTGATATCATGCTCCCGTTGATGGACGGGATGGAGGTCTGCCGGGAAGTCCGGAAGACGTCGAAGATTCCAATCATCATGCTGACAGCAAAGGATTCTGAAATTGATACGGTACTTGGTCTTGAGCTTGGTGCGAATGATTACGTGACGAAGCCATTCAGCTCACGTGAGTTACTCGCCCGCGTTAAAGTCCACTTGCGTAATACGAGTCCGGAAGCTACACCACAACCGGTTGGACCAGGTCCACTCAAAGTCGGAGAACTGTATATCGATACGAATTCGCATACAGTGACGCGTAAGGATCAAAAGATCGAGCTGACGCAACGTGAGTTCGAATTGTTGCATTACCTCGCGAAAAACATTGGTCAAGTCATGACGCGTGAGCATTTGTTGCAGACGGTCTGGGGCTATGACTACTTTGGTGACGTCCGGACAGTCGACGTGACAGTGCGCCGTCTTCGTGAAAAAGTCGAAGATAACCCAAGTACGCCGGTCTATATCATGACGCGTCGTGGGGTCGGCTACTATCTCCAAGACGGGGAGAATGAATAACGATGTTAAAAGGAACGAACTTCTTTAAATCCATCCAATGGAAGCTTGTCGTCATCTATGCCTTATTGATTTTAGTGGCGATGCAGGTCATTGGTGTCTACTTCGTTCGTTCCCTTGAAAAGCAGTACATTACGAACTTCTCGAAGTCGGTCGAGGACCGGGCAGGTCTTGTCGCCTATAACGTCGGGAAGGAATTCGATAAAACAGGCGATGATGAAGCCTCCAAACGGCAGTTGTCCCAATCATTAGGGCAACTGCTGTCTGAGTTTAGTAATGGCTCCACCTCAAGGAACGACATCCTCGAAGTCCAGATTATCGATCAGGACTCGATCATCCAAGCGACATCGGATGACGAGAACCAGTCGGCGGTCGGTCAACGGGCGACGAATTCACTGATTAAAAAAGCGCAGGCAACGAGCTCGACCCGGACGGACACCGTACTCGATCCGGAATCAGAAGATAAGATCCGGATCTTTGCCGTACCCGTCACCTCGGAACGAGACGGTGTGACGACCGGGATGATTTATGTCCGTGCCTCGATGGAGTCGATCTATTCGCAGATGCAACAGGTCACGCGGATTTTGGCGACCGGAACAGTCATCGCCCTCGTCATCACGTCGATTCTCGGAGTCTTGCTGTCGCGGACGATCACGCGTCCGATTTCGGATATGCGGCGTCAAGCGATCGAGATGCGACGCGGGAACTTCTCGCGGAAGGTTAAAGTCTATTCGGATGATGAGATCGGGCAACTCGCTCGTTCGTTCAATGAATTGACGGATGAGCTGCTCGAAGCGAACGCGACGACGGAAGCCGAACGGCGGAAGTTGACGAGTGTCCTTGAGAACATGACCGACGGCGTGATTGCGACGGACCGGACGCTGCGCGTCATTTTGATGAATGATCAAGCGAAGGATATCGTCGGCGCTGACGATGCGAGCGTCGTCGGAACGAACTTGAAGGACCTACTGGCACTCGGTGACGATTTCATGATTCCGGAAGACGGCACGATGCCACCGCGTCTGCTCGATTTCAGTAGTGAGGACGAACTGTTCCTCGTCCGGGCATTCTTCTCGCCCGTCAAGAAACACAGTGGACCGATTACCGGGATGATCGTCGTCCTACATGACGTCACGGAACAGGAGCAGGTCGAACAGGATCGACGTGAATTCGTCGCGAACGTCAGTCACGAGCTCCGGACACCACTGACGACGATGCGCAGCTACCTCGAAGCCTTGGCAGAAGGCGCCTATCAGGATGAGGAACTCGCACCGCGTTTCCTTGAGACGACACAAAATGAGACGGAGCGGATGATCCGCCTCGTCACCGATCTTTTACAGCTGTCGAAGATGGACAGTAAGGAATACAAGATGAACAAGGTCCGCTTCGATTACATTCAGTTCTTGAATGAGATTCTCGATCGCCATGACATGACGAAGCCGGAACGGATTCGTTTCCGTCGTAAGATCATGAAGCGGAAAGTCTATATCCGTGGGGATCAGGATAAATTGATTCAGGTCGCAGATAACATCCTGACGAACGCGATCAAATACTCACCGGAAGGCGGAACAATAACCGTCCGGACGATGCTCCGGGCAAAACGGATCGTCATCAGCATCAAGGATGAAGGTGTCGGAATCCCGAAAGCGAATCTCCAAAAAATCTTCGAACGCTTCTATCGTGTCGATAAAGCCCGTGCCCGTAAAATCGGCGGAACCGGTCTTGGTCTGTCGATTGCGAAAGACGTCGTTTCGGCTCACGGTGGCGACATCTGGGCAGAAAGCGAATGGGGACGCGGTACGACGATTTACTTCACGCTTCCGTATGAGGTGATCGAAGAGGTGGATGCCGGATGAAGAAACAACACTGGAGTTCGCTGTTACTCGTCCTGCTCGTCGCCGGTTCGATCGCTCAGACAGCGATGCTCTGGACCTATCATCCAAGCAGTGAATCGATCGAGCGGGAACAAGTCTCGTTCAACGAGATCGATGCCTCAAAGACGATTGAAAGCAACCAGCTGATTAATCCGGAATTACTTGTCTATTCGGATCAGGAAGGGACGTACCAAACGCAAATCATCGGGCGGACCTTCCTCAACCGGATCGGTGCATCGTTCAATATCGGGGTCCTTGTCCTGACGGATAAAGCAAAGAACATCCCGGTCGGCGAGCGGAGCGTCGAGATGATTTTTCCGACACCGATCAGCGCAACGATGCTTGAGGAGTTACTCGGAGAAAAACAGATCGCGTTCTCAGAACCGATCAAACGGCTCTATCTCCTCGATTACGATGGTCCGATTCTCCGTCTTGAGTCGGCGACGGGGCGCCTAAAGGACTTTAAACTCGTCGGCGATGAGACGGTTCTGAAACGACTGTTCGCGTACGATAAGAAAAAACCGATGACGCGCGTCGAACTCAAAGGGGGCGATTATACGTATGTCGCGAGTGGTACGACACGGCTGGAACAAGTCTTCGTCTATGACGAGGTCGGGCAATCGCCGCAACCACTCGATCGCATCCGGAGTGCCTTCTTTGCCGAAAATTCGAACGTCCAGCAAATCAAGAGTCGCGATGATCTCGACGTCTTGACGGATGGCGTCAGCGTCTCGACGTACGACCGAAACTACAATGTCTATCGCTTCAACACGTTATCGCCGAACACCCAAAGCTCGACCGTTGATTACAGCACGCTCGTTAGCTACGTCAACATTCATGGAGGCTGGCTTGATCAAGAGACACAACGGAGTGGTTTCCGCTATTACTTCGATCAGATGAGTAAGAAGGGCGAGGAACAGACGGCGACGTTCCGGTTGTACTTGAACCGGTATCCGGTGTTCGGGGAGAGCGGTCCGTTGCTCGAACAGACGAAGTTCGATCTCGCGACACTGAAAATCATGTATGAAGAAAATCAAGTCCGGTCGCTCAGCCGCAGCATGCTTCGAGCAAAGCGGAAGTTGATCCTTCGGGAAGAGACGGTGCCGGCTGTCGAAACGGTTCTTGAACGTCTAAGACGCGCCGATCTCTTAAAAGAAATCAGTGGGATCCGGGTCGGATATGAGATGACGTATAAAATTTCAACGAGCCGCTACGCTGTCTTTGAGCCGACGTGGTTCATCAAGGTCGATGGGGTTTGGCAATCGATCAATCAAGCTGTCGGGAATGAGGGGTGAGGACGAATGGACTGGAGTAAAGCGAAGACCTTATTGATGCTGACCTTTTTGATCCTGAACGTCTACCTTGCCATTCAATTGATGGACCGGATGGTCGAGCCGCGGATCGTCGCGACGAGTGCGACCGGGAAATCGATCTTGAAGGATCGTCACATCGATGAGAAGAAACTGCAACCGGTCACGCGAGACATTGGTTATTTGACGGCTGAAGTCGATGCGCGGACGCTGGCACCACTTGCGAGTTCACCGATTCAAGATGCAGTCGCCTCCGTCAAGAATGATGTCGAGTGGTCGGTCCGGTTGACGAAACCGTATCGACTCGAAACGAAGACGATGCGGGATTCCGCTTCATCGTTCGTTCAAGCGTCAGTTCGGTATGGTGCCGAATATACATTTTGGAAGTATGATAGTAAGTATCAGGAGATGACATTCGTTCAGACGTATAAGGGACAGCCGCTCTATTCGACACCACAGCAGTCGCGTGAGGACGATGCGATGATCGGACCATCCCTGCTCGTCTTGCAACTCAACGATGCGAAGGAAATCGTCAGCTATAAGCAACGCCACTTGAACAAGGTCGTCCGGCAAGCACAGGATGTGACGTTGTTATCGGCAAGTGAAGCGATCGTCCAGTTGTCGGAGCAAGGTTTGTTCCCGGCATCGAAGCGATTGACGAGTCATAAACTCGGGTATTTCTGTCTCGTCACGGAAGGCACGGAATCCGTTCAAATCCTGCCGCCGACGTGGCAAATCGAACTCGACAACGAGGAAGTCTACTTTGTCAATGCAATTGATGGCGGTGTCCAAACCGTTGAACGATTGGATACAGTCTCAGAGAAATGAGGAATGCACGATGAGCCTACACTACAGCGTCATGGCCAGTGGCTCGACGGGGAACGCCCTCTATATCGAAAGTGAACAGACCCGTTTGCTCGTCGACGCCGGACTGACCGGCAAGGCGATGCTCGCCTTGTTCGACCAGATCGACCGGTCGCCGCAAGGCATCGATGGTCTGTTCGTCACCCATGAACACTCCGACCATATCAAAGGCGTCGGCATCATGGCACGCAAGTACAATATCCCGCTCTATGCGAATGAAAAGACGTGGGCGGCGATGGAAGCGAAGATTGGTAAGATCGACCCGGCGCTGAAGTTCCTCTGGGAAGTCGGCGAGGTCAAGCAGTTCGGTGACATCGAAGTCGAATCATTCAACGTCAGTCATGATGCAGCGGATCCGATGTTCTTCCAGTTCGCGCATGAAGGAAAACGATTGGCACACATCACCGATACCGGATACGTCTCGGACCGGATGAAAGGTGTCATTCGGGGCGCCGATGCCTATATCTTCGAAGCGAACCACGATATCGGTATGCTCCAGATGGGACATTACCCGTGGAGCGTCAAACGACGGATCCTCGGGGATTACGGACACGTCTCGAACGAGGACGCCGCAATCGCGATGAGTGAGGTCCTTGATGACCGGACGAAACGCATCCACATGGCCCACTTGAGCAAGGACAACAACATGAAGGAACTCGCCCGGATGAGTGTCTCCCAGACGCTCGCGAGCCGTGACGTCGATCTGAGTAAGATTCAGCTTCTCGACACGGATCCGGTCATTCCGACACCGCTCCTAAAGCTTTGATTATGGGAAATTACTGAATATGCTCAAAAGACCCCCACATTTGGCTCACTTGCCACGTGATGGGGGTATACTTGTGTAAAGAGAGTCATAAAGGAGGCGTATGTCGATGGATCGACCCGAAGAACCACGGAACGAATCCGAACGATACGAACAGTCATCCGATGAGAGCGGCTTCCCGCCCCGTCAACCGGCAACGAGCGAACCGGTCAGCCCTTATCGTGAACCATATGAAGAACAACCAGAACCACCGCGTCGTCGTGGTGCCGGAAAAGCCTTTTTCGTCGGTCTGATCGGCGGAATCGTCGGAGCCTTATTGATCGCCCTCGTCGCGTGGCCGTTCGTCCGCGATGAGATGACGAGTCCGACTCCGGTTTCGTCGACGACAGCGGAACAGACTGCGACACAGACGACAGAGGATGAAGCCGACATCGTCGGTGCGGTCGGTAAGACGAAGGAAGCCGTCGTGAGCGTGACGAACCTTCAGAGCTCGTTCCAAGGAACCGATCAGGAAACGGGTGCAGGGTCCGGCGTCATCTATAAAAAAGACGGCAATAAAGCCTACGTCGTTACGAACTACCACGTCGTTGAAGGCGCGAGCCGCTTGTCTGTGACGTTATCCGACGGAACAGCACTCGAGGCAAAAGTCCTCGGCGAAGATCCGACGTACGATTTAGCGGTCCTGTCGATTGATTCATCGAAAGTGACACAAGTCGCAAAACTGGGGGATTCGGATACGTTACGTGCCGGTGAAACGGTGCTTGCGATCGGAAACCCACTCGGAATCTTCGCGAACTCCGTCACGCGCGGTGTCATCAGTGCGCAGGAACGGACGGTTCCAGTTGATACGAACAAAGATGGACAGCAAGACTTCAATACGGAAGTCATCCAAACCGATGCAGCGATCAACCCGGGGAACTCGGGTGGAGCGCTCATCAATACAGCCGGTCAATTGATCGGGATCAACTCGATGAAGATTGCGGAAGCAAGTGTCGAAGGAGTCGGATTTGCGATTCCAATCAACGAAGCGTTACCAATCATGCGTGATCTCGAGCAAAACGGTGAAGTCGTTCGTCCACAGCTCGGTATTCAGATCCGTGACGTGCAGGAATTCCCAAGCGGATACCGCGAAGATCGGTTGAAATTGCCGAATGATGTCACGAAAGGAATCGTCGTCGTTGGTCTAACACGTAACAGCGGAGCCGAAAAAGCGGGAATGAAGGCAAACGATGTCATCGTCGAGATCAACGGAAAAGCAATCGCATCGTTCGCTGATCTGAAAAGTGTTCTCTACCGGGATGCAAAAGTTGGTGAAACGGTCAAAGTCACGTTCTACCGGGGCGGTGAAAAACAGACAGCAGATGTGAAGTTGTCGGCCCAGTCACAAACCGTTCAGTAAGGTATAACCTGAAAAAACCATCCACAGGTCCGACCTGTGGATGGTTTTTTTAAGTAAGGAACCTGCGGCTTTTCCGGTCAGGAAGGTTGATATTTGTTATACTGGAAGCGGATAAATGTGGATAAGTGAAAGGAGGAGACCACCTGTGGATAAGTACGTCTGCTTAGAACATGTCGAGCTCGCACTTGACGAAATCGTAGATGAAACAGAACAATACCCGATTCTCGATCAGCTAAATCCAGAAAAAAACATCACCTGTGAATACTGCGAGGCACCGGCAACATATCTTGTGTCAAGCAAAAAATAAATATCAACATGTGGATTTGTGGATAACTCTGTGGATAACTCCTGAATTTTCTGTCAGAAAGCGAGAAAAAAGATGCAAATTACCATCATTACGGTCGGAAAGCTAAAAGAGAAGTATTTGAAGCAAGGCATCGCCGAATATACGAAGCGTCTCGGCGCCTACTGTTCGATCCAAGAAATCGAGGTCGCGGACGAAAAGGCACCGGAGCAGTTGAGTGAAGCGGAGATGGCGCAAGTAAAGAAAAAAGAGGGCGAACGGATTTTAGCGAAGATTGGACCGGACGTTCATGTCCTTGCACTTGCTATTGAAGGAAAACAACGGACGAGTGAACAGTTCGCAAAAGAACTCGATCAACTCGCGACATACGGCAAGAGCAAAATTGCTTTCGTCATTGGTGGATCACTCGGTCTTACACCAGAAGTGATGCAGCGTGCGAACGATACAATCTCCTTCTCAAAGATGACATTTCCGCATCAATTGATGAAGATGATCCTTTGTGAACAGATTTATCGCGCGTACCGGATTAATCGGAATGAGCCTTATCATAAATAAACAGTATTTAGATGACCGCCTTAAGTGTAGTAACTGATACTCGAGGTGGTCTTTTTTAAATAATAAGATTAACCCTTATATCACAATTAACATAATAAATATAAATGAAAGGTATACATAATGGTTATTCAGATTATAGAACAGAAAACACGTAGTCAGATTAAAGACTTTTTTACTGTGCACTGGGGCAGTTCACAAATGGTAACGTCAACAGGTGTTCATGATTGCAGTCTGTTGGATGGATTTTATGTTACGAATGATGATTATGAAATCATTGGACTAATCACCTATCATATTACTTCACAGACGTGCGAAATCATTTCACTGGATAGTCTTGAAGAAAATAAAGGAATCGGTTCACAATTGATGCAAATGGTAGAAGAAAAGGCAACACAGCAACAATGCAACTTGCTGACACTCGTTACGACAAACGACAATGAACGTGCGATACGTTTCTATCAACATCGGAAATACACAGTATCGCAGGTGATTCCAAATGCCGTGGGCCTTGCACGCAAAATAAAACCGGAAATCCCGTTATACAATGAAAAGGGAATTCCGATTAAAGACGAAATCGTCTTCATAAAACAGCTATAAGTTATCCATTCGTTGTTGATGTTAGAACTTCTAAATAATCCTTTTCGCTCTTGAATTGATCGTTCACAATCAAATCTGGTGAAATCAAATAGTTTCCGGCATATTCCTCATGCTTAATTTTGAAATAGTATGTCTTAGGTGCGAGTATACTTTTTGATCGATGAATCTGCTCTCGTGATAGTGGCGTCCAATCTGATTGATCTTGTGAATTAGTGAAAGAGACAATAATCGATTGATCAGCTTGAATCAATACCACGAGGTCTTTTTCTTGTAAACGCGATGGATTGACGTGGGCTAGGATCGGGTCGGCAGACTTGGCGATAAAACCTCCAATAATGGAGTGTGACTGCTGTTCCTTGATGAACTGTTGAATCATAGTTGTCCTCCTAACTAGATTTATGGATTACTCTGACTTTGCTTTCGTGATGATACCGATACCACAACCAAATAGCATGATGATGCCCGTAACGAGTAATGCAGGCACGTGACCCTCTAATGCCATGTATAGACCTGCACCACTTAAAATGACGCCAGTTGGAATCAAAACGTTTCGCATGACTTATGCCTCCCGAAAGAATAATGATGTTGTTTTCACTATACCGGATAAGTAGTCAGATAAGTGCATACGATTTAGTAAATAATGACAATCTGATTTTGAATATGCAAAACGAAAACAGACGCCGCCCACTAACTTGGACAGCGTCTGTTTTTCATTATGTTCGCTCTAGTACATTGACGAGCATCTGATGGATGACGTCATGATCCCGAACGTCATGGACACGATAACTTCCGGGTAACGTATAGACGTCTATCGCTCCGACATAAGCAATCTTCAGTTCCAACGTTCCATCCTCCTGACAGGTCGTCCGGAGTTCGAGTTCACCGCTGATGACACCGACTTCTTGCGTCATCACGCCATGCATGGCGGTAAAGGTAGAGGTTTTCGTTTCCATCGAATCGACTCCTTTTTAGTATGTACATGTGTTCAACATCGTTTGTAAGGCTGTTTTTTCACTCGACTGTAAGCTGAGGTTCCAGCGGCTCTTCGTATTGATCCACATTTTTGAGTAAGCACAGCTCGCACCTGCCCGTGTCGGCTTCCATGTCGACGGATCCTGGTCCCCTTTTGAACGGTTCGAGCTTGCGGAGACAGCGATCAATTGCGGACCTGTCAAATCGTTTGCGAATGCTTGACGTGTCGTCGTCGTCCAACTGCTTGCTCCTGAGCGCCATGCTTCGGCAAGCGGTACGACGTGATCGATGTCGAGGTCAGATGGATTCGTGAATGTCAGTCCGTCATAGTAACTATACCAAGAACCGGATGTGACGGGGCACGATCCGACATATGAATCGGCGTCACGTTTTAAGACGACTTGTCGTGTATCACAGCCGCCTCCTTGACTGCTCCAGTGCGGGAACAAATCACGCGAATAACCGGTCATGCTGCCTTCTGTTTTAACAGTTAGGGCATCGAGTTGAGACTGGGCCGTCGCTTTCGAAGAGATACCTGAGGGGAGTGCAGAAACGGATGTCGTATCGAACTGGAAAGCGGTCAGGTAGACGAGTGCAGTGATGACGATGGACTTGATGGCTTTGAACACGTGTCATTCCTCCTATGTATGAGACGAGATGATGTGAAGACACCCTTCACAATTTTTAGTATGGCATCACTCATTTAGGAAAAAATGAATATCGTGTAAATGTTATTAAAATTAAACTTTTGTCATTATATAGAAGGGTCTGATGTTAGGATTTAGGTGGAGAAGAAAGGAGACTACATCATGAACGAACGAATTAGAGGATGGTTGATCGTGTTCGGCGTATTTTTAGTCGTAAGTGGCACGTTGACGGAAGCGCAACGTTATTTCAACACAAAAGAACTAGATAATTGCATCGCGCAAGCTCGCGCTGCCCACCAAGAATATGAATATGAGATCGTTAATCCTGTCACACGCGCGTATTCATTCCGTGCGCATTGATTTTCTAAAAGATGTCTGGTCATCTCGCATATGGTACGCTTTTCAGGAAGCAGGATTTTAATGATTCGAGGAGCTGGTATGCATGAATAAAAAAGACATCGCCGACATCCGTCGTCACTTCAAGATGGATGCCGATTTACTAAAAATCCATGAAATCTACAACGTCTATATCCGAAAAGAGACGAGCGAAATCTATCATGAGGAAGCCCGACCGTTTCCGTTGCTTGATCCGGAACAACAGGAGCTGTTCCTTGCGAACTTCAAGAAGGTACTAGGTGGAAAACTCGACGTCAAGCTGTTCGAGGTCAAGTTCACGCATCCGGAAGAAGGGGAGACGGGTCATACGCAACAGCTGCTCTACGAAGGACTGTATGCGGAAGAGCCGGAGGACTGGGTCGAGCAGATGCAGACGATGGCGCTGAAGATGGTTCAGGACGTCCAGTACGAGAACGACCTCGTCGTCACGTTCATTCGCGGACAATACTATAAAACGACGAAGCGCCAAGCGGATGAGACGGAGATCGATCCGAATGACGACGTTTATACGACGCCGTTCATCCTCGGTAGCCTTAATTTAACGGAGTTACCGAAACAATCACTCGTCTTTGATTTCGTCGAACGGGAATTCAAGTCGAACTTATTCATCAATCCGGTCATCAAACTGGCGTCGCCAATCGGTGGATTCCTCTTCCCGACCTTCACCGACAATGCAGCAGACGTCAATCATGTCTTGTATGCGGCGGGCAAACCGAATAAACCAGATTTCGGCTTCCTTGAACACGTCTTGAACGGTCAACCAATCGTTACGGCAGATGAGGATAAAGCGATCTTCGAGGAAATCGTCAAATCGGTCGTCGGTGAATCGATGGATACGAAGACGTTAGCCGGTGTCTATGAAAACATCAACCAGTTGATCGTCGTCGAAGAGGATCAGGGTGAGGAAGAAGTACCAATGCTCGACGTTCAGGAAGTCGAACGTGTCCTCAAGGCAAGTGGTGTAGAAGACGTCAGCACGGAGCAGGTCGAACGGGCGTTCAAGACGGTCGTCGACGACCCGACATACGAGATGAAGGCGAGTAACATCGTCCCGAACTATGAAGCGAAATCGATTAAAATCAATACGAAGGTCGCGAACATCGCAATCAGTCCGCAAGACTTGAAGTACGTCAAACAAGTCAACTATCAAGGGAAACGATGCCTGTTGATCGAGGTCGAGGAAGACACGGTCATCGATGGCTTTACGATCGTTTCACAAGAACAATTACGATGAGGATCAGCGCAGGCGACTGCGCTGATTTTTTTTAGATGAAACATTTGCTTCTCCTGTCAAAGACAGGTATATTGTGATGTAAGCGGTCTCTTTTTTGAAAAAGAGGCATTCGAAATTTTTTTAGCGGTTATCGAAAGCGCTTTCGATAACGGTTTAACCAGAAAGGAAGCGATCCATTTGTCTACCGCCTCGATGCAAGATTTACTGCGAACGTTACGAAATCGTTCATCCATCCATCAAGACGGACTCGAAATCGTCGATAAGCCGATTCCCGACGTCTCGACTCCAGGGACACTCGATCCGCGTGTCCGTGAGGTCGTCCTCACGCAGCGTCCATCGGTCTCGATTCCAGAAGGGGCGTCGCCAGTCGAACTGGCACGTGCCGGCATGGGCTGGGACAACGAAGACGTGTCGACACGGCAGATTTCAACGGACGTCCTCGCGATCCCAAGACCCGGTACCACGATCGAAGCACGGCTGTATCGTCCGGAAGCGGCGCGTCCGCTCCCGCTCGTCGTCTATTTCCATGGCGGTGGTTTTTTCGGTGGCACGCTCGAGACGGTCGAGAACCCCTGTAAGGCATTAGCCGATAAAGGGAACGTCGCCGTCTTGTCGGTCGGCTACCGATTGGCGCCAGAGCATCCGTTTCCGACAGGACTTGAAGATTGTCATGCATCGATCGATTGGGCAGTCGAACACGCTGATCGACTTGGGATTGATCCAGGCGCAATCGCGGTTGCCGGTGATAGTGCCGGTGGGAACTTGGCGACGGTCTGTTGTTTGCTCGACCGCGAGCGTCCGACGCCGTATATCCGCTATCAAGTCTTGTATTATCCAGTCGTCAATGTCGGTGAACATCCGAATCCGGAATATGACTGGACGCTTGAAGCGTATGATCGACAAACGGAATCGCAGTTACTCGAAAGGATCATTCTCTCACTTCAAGATGAAGAAGGTATCCTCGAGCAATGGTACGTTCAAGCAAGTGATTCGACGGATCGACGAATCTCACCGTTGTTCGCGACGCTCGACGATCTACCAGAGGCACTCGTCATTACGGGAGAGTTTGATTACTTACGTCTCGAAGGAGAAGCGTACGCGAAAAAGCTCGCGCGCGCTGGCGTCAAGACCCGTTATCTCCACTACCGCGGGATGGAACATGCCTTTCTTGATAAACTCGGTCTGTATCCGCAAGCCGAAGACAGCTTAGACGAAATCGCGAAGGACTTAAAACGACTCTTTTCTCAAACTAACTAACAAAGGTGGATGACGATGACATACACACTCGATTGGCAAGCCTATACAAAACTCGCACGACAAACCGTCGCGGAAGGGGCGGTCCTCTTACACAATGATGGTGTGCTCCCGTTGCAACCTGCATCGACGGTCGCTGTCTTCGGACGTAATCAGTTCAACTACTATAAAAGTGGTACAGGATCAGGCGGAATGGTCAACGTTACGAACGTCGTCAGTCCGCTCGATATGCTACGCGAAGACGTGACGCTGAATGCGGACGTCCTCAAGGCGTACGAGACATGGCTTGAAGACCATCCGTTTGACCAAGGTGAAGGCTGGGCAGCCGAACCGTGGTCGCAAGAAGAGATGCCGCTTGACGCGACACTCGTTCAGCAAGCAGCGCTTGACTCCGATGTTGCCTTGATCATGATTGGTCGTACGGCTGGGGAAGACCGCGACAATACAGCGGATCCAGGGAGTTATTTTTTAACGGAGACGGAACAGGAGATGCTCCGACTCGTGACGACACACTTCAAACAGACCGTCGTCGTCTTGAACGTCGGGAATATCATCGATATGCGCTGGGTCGAAGAGACGACGCCAAGTGCTGTCCTCTACGCGTGGCAAGGAGGAATGGAAGGCGGAACTGGACTGAGTGATCTTTTGCTCGGCCGCGTCTCGCCGTCTGGGAAACTACCGGATACGATTGTTCGTTCACTCGATGATTATCCGTCGACACCATACTTCGGTCATGCTGATCGCGCGTTGTATCAAGAAGACATCTATGTCGGGTACCGTTACTTCGAGACGTTCGCACCGGAAGCGGTCTTGTATCCGTTCGGGTACGGATTATCGTACACGTCGTTCGACCTGACGACAGACGTGACGACGTCAGCTGACGCCTGGACGGTGACGGCGACGGTGACGAATACCGGTCAGACGAGCGGGAAGGAAGTCGTACAAGGTTATCTCGAGAAACCACAAGGACAACTTGGAAACCCGACGCGTCAACTCGTTACGTTCGGCAAGACAAAAGAACTTGCACCAGGCGAGCAAGAATCTCTCACACTCGTCGTACCGTTCGCCTCGTTCGCGAGTTATGACGATAGTGGCGTTACCGGGCATAAGTCGTCTTATGTCGTCGAACCTGGCACGTATCAGCTCTATCTCGGAACGGACGTCCGGTCGGCGGTTCCAGTCGCAAGCCATTCCGTCGAGACGCTTGACGTCACGGACGTCTTAACGGAGAACATGGCACCGGTGACGGCGTTTGAACGCATCAAACCGCAAGCGACCGAAACGGGATATACGGTGACGTATGAAGCAACACCACTGCGGACGATCGATCCGGAACAGCGCCGTCAACAGGAGCGTCCTGTTGAACGGACGCAGACGGAAGATGCCGGTTGGAAGTTACGCGACGTCAAAGAAGAGCGTGTCACGCTTGAGACGTTCCTCGATCAATTGACGGATGCGGATCTCGCGGCAATCGTCCGGGGGGAAGGGATGAACTCACCGCGCGTCACACCGGGAACGGCGGGCGCCTTCGGTGGCGTGACGACAGAACTCGAAGCACTCGGCATTCCAGCAGGCTGCTGCGCGGATGGTCCGTCCGGAATCCGGATGGACATCGGGACGAAAGCCTTCTCGTTACCGAACGGAACATTGATTGCCTCGACGTTCAACACAACATTGATTGCCGATCTATTTGAGATGACAGGTCTTGAGTTACGGAAGAACGAGATTGATACGTTGCTTGGACCCGGGATGAACCTCCACCGTCATCCACTCAACGGACGGAACTTCGAGTATTTCTCAGAAGATTCGTATCTGAGTGGAAAAATGGCCGTGGCACAGCTCGACGGGATGCAACGGGTTGGTGTGACGGGAACGTTGAAGCACTTCAGTGCCAACAACCAAGAGTTCCACCGGCATGATCTGGATTCGATCGTATCAGAACGGGCGTTACGTGAGTTGTACTTGAAAGGGTTCGAGATGGCAGTTAAGGAAGGGAAAGCATACTCGATCATGACGACGTACGGTGCCGTCAATGGCATCTGGACTGCCGGCTTATATGATCAGAACACACGCATCTTGCGCGATGAGTGGGGCTTTGATGGAATCGTCATGACCGACTGGTGGGCGAAAATCAACGCCGAAGGAACGGAAGCAAACCGGCAGCAAACGGCGACGATGGTCCGTTCGCAAAACGATCTCTATATGGTCGTCGGCGAACCGGGAACGAATCCGTTCGAGGATGATACATTGACGGCTCTCGCAGACGGAACACTTCGACGTTCCGAGTTACTGCGGAGTGTTGCGAACATCTGTCAATTCTTACTCCGGTCACCGGTCATGGATCGCGTGATGGGAACGGCGTCACCTGTCGAGGTCCTCGGGGCACCGATCGAAGAAGAGACGCTCGAAGATCAAGCCGTCTCGCACCAACGCCTCGTCAGTGGGGATGCCTTCCCGTTAACGGACGTCACGACGACGACAGGAAGTAGTCATGTCTTCGCTGTCACGGCGGAAGAGACAGGGGTGTATCAGGTCACGTTGACGGCACGTTCGAATGCTGGTGAACTGGCGCAGATGCCAGTGACGTTGTTTGCGAACAACATGCCGGTCGCGACCTTTACCTTCAATGGAACGAACGGCGAGTGGGTCAGCCAGACGAAGGACGTCTTCGTCTTCAACCCACACAACTATTTAAAACTCTACTTTGCACTCGGTGGTCTCGAGTTAAAAGAGTTGACGTTTACGCTTGCGGAATCGTTTCATATGAAGAACGGCTGATTAGATTAGCCGGACGGAAAGGACGGATTGTGTGCAGTTTTCTATCATCAAAAAACGGGTCGAGCAACTGCTTTCCCCGTCGTTACAGGGACGGATTGCTTTTCATGCAGCTGTCTACCGGATTCAAGACAGTCCTAGTCGTGTCTGGGTGACGTTTGACGGAGAAGAGATTCTTGGAGCAGACGATTTTCGCTTCGAACGGGAAGTCGATCGGCGTTACGCGTTACGGGCTGCACAGTTACCGGAAAAACCTGACGGAGCGTTATGGCAGTCCGACTGGTTGGAACAGTCGCATGCGTTATCGGCTGAGATCGAACGACAAGTCAAACAAGACGGGTATCTAGAGAACTATGAGATGCAACAAGATTTGTTAGAGTATCCGAATCTTGCGTTTGAACAAGCACTCGTTCATCCACATCCTTTCATCCGTGGTATCGCACGGCTCGATCGGCGACTCGGCAAACGACGTTTCCTATCGCTGACGCATCAGTCTGATTTTGAACAATGGTGTGCAGATACGCGGCAAACCGTCGAACGCTGGTGACACGAAAAAGCACGCTTCCTCAAGCCGAGGAGGCGTGCTTTGCTGTTAGATTGAAAACGAGTTGACCTCGTGAATGCCTTCTTCTTCAACGAAGGCGTCGAGTAAAGCACGGACTTCGTCCGTTGAGTTCGTCTCCATCAATTTGACCCGAAGTTCACTCGCGCCGCGGAATCCGCGGACGTAAATCTTGAAGAACCGACGTAATGGCTTGAAGAGACGTGGCTCGAATTGAGCCGAGTAATGATCGTGTAGATCGAGTTGTAGACGTAACAAGTCAAGGAGTTCTTGGCTCGAATGGTCTCTTTTCTCGACTTCGAACGCGAACGGGTTGTGGAAGATCCCGCGACCGATCATGACGCCGTCGACACCATATTTCTCGACGAGTTCAAGACCGTGTTGGCGATCGTTGATATCCCCATTGATCGTCAGTAACGTCTGTGGTGCGATCTCATCACGTAACTTCTTGATTTCCGGAATCAATTCGAAGTGCGCTGGAACGGCACTCATCTCTTTACGTGTCCGGAGGTGAATCGAGAGGTTCGCGATATCTTGTTCGAGGATGTGACGCAACCAATCGTGCCATTCTTCGACCTTCGTGTAGCCGAGACGTGTTTTGACGCTGACTGGGAGACCGCCTGCTTTTGCAGCTTGGATCAGTTCAGCCGCCACTTCCGGACGATTGATCAAGCCAGAGCCTTTTCCGTTAACAGCAACGTTATGGACGGGACAGCCCATGTTGATGTCGATCCCGCTAAAGCCCATCTCTGCCATACCGATACTCATTTCGCGGAAATATTCCGGTTTGTCGCCCCAAATGTGAGCGACCATGGGTTGTTCATCTTCCGTGAACTCGAGACGTCCGCGGACGCTCTGCTTGCCTTTCGGATGACAATAGCTTTCTGTATTCGTGAATTCCGTGAAGAAGACGTCCGGACGCGCCGCTTTTGCGACGACGTGGCGGAAGACAACGTCAGTGACGTCTTCCATCGGTGCTAAGACGAAAAATGGTCGTGGTAAGTCCTGCCAAAAGTTCTTTTTCATAGTATATTAAACCCTTTCCTTAAGGTAATGCACATGTGTGGTTAAAGAATTTCATCAACTATACACTTTAAGCGCTCTCGTTAAAAAGTGCAAGTGAGTGCTATTCGTTACCGTGAGGAAAGAGATTGGTGTACCATATGCTGCTTCATCCAGTCCGGACCCGGAATCAGGTGTCCGGCTTCGTCCTTATAGATGACGTGTTCTGGGCGAAGTTCCGTCGGTGAGACGAGTCCTGCTGCCGCCGTCAGATTGTAGAGTCCTTCTCGTAACGAGATGATGTAGTTCGTCACGCGGAAACTTTTTTCGTCGACGATCAGCGCCTTCTGCAGTTTCGGATCAGTCGTCGCGACGCCGACTGGACAGTGATTCGTATGACAGACTTGGGCTTGAATACAGCCGACATTAAACATTAAACCACGCGCGATGTTGACGAAGTCAGCGCCGAGGGCGAGAGCGATCGCAATCTTATCAGCACTGATCAGCTTACCAGATGCGAACACTTTGACCTTGTCGCGTAAACCGGCTTCTGTCAAAAGTTGATGGACGAACGGTAATGCGGAAAAGAGTGGTAGGCCGGCAGCATCCGCAAGTTCTTGGAACGTCGCGCCTGTCCCTCCTTCGCCACCGTCGACCGTCATGAAGTCTGGATGACGACCGGATTCTTTCATGTAAGCAATCAACTGACGCATGTCTTCAAGATTACCGACGACGACTTTGATCCCGACTGGTTTTCCGCCAATCTCACGTAGACGTTCGACCCAGTCGAGCATCGTCTCTGGTGTCGTGAATTCGTTAAACCGGTTCGGACTATCGATGCCGACACCGACTTTGACCTTCCGGACAGCGGCAATCTCTTCCGTGACCTTTGCGCCTTCTAAATGTCCGCCGCGCGTTTTAGCCCCTTGGGCAAGCTTTAGTTCGAAGGCTTTGACTTGCGGTAACTCACTTTTTTTCTGGAATTCGTCGAACGAAAAATCACCGTCCTCCGTCCGGACACCGAACAGACCGGGACCAATCTGACAGATGATGTCGACGTCACCTTTGAGATGAAAATCGGACAAACCACCTTCACCGGTATTCATCCAGCTTCCTTTAGCGCGACCAAGTCCGATCGAGAGAGCGGTAATGGCCCGGTCACCGAGTGCACCAAAACTCATTGCCGATTGACCGATCAGTCCTTGGATTTGATAAGGCTGACGACATGTCTTCGCCCCGATGATCGGTGCATCCTCCATTTTCAAGAGATAGGGTGAGATTTGCTTGGCAACAAGATGTTCTTTCCGCGTAAACAGTTCATCGCGATCAATTTGATAAATGTGCGTATCGACACGTTCTGATTGATCGATCCGTAATTCCTGTCGATTCGTTGGAAAGAGGGCGTTTTGTACATAAAAACCAGCTTCTTCAAAATTACGTTCCGAGCCAAAACCAAGAATCCGACTTTGGTATTTGCCAGAAAGGACAGCTGTCTTGTATTCATTGCGGGAGAAGGGTTTGCCTTCGTTATTGTTGAGAAATAAGTATTGGCGGAGTTCCGGTCCCATGTTTTCGAGGATATAGCGCATCTTTCCGAGGACGGGGAAGTTGCGCAGAACCGCATGTTCTTGCTGGCGACGATCGGCGCGCCAGACGTGCCAAAAGAGGATGGTTGGGACAAGGATGATCAACAGGGCGATGGCGAGTAAAATGAAGAGCACAATCGTATCGATAGACATCAAAATTCCTTCTTTCCCGTAGATTTCGTGTTATGTAAGTTGATACCACTGAAGCTTCTGTTACAAACTGCACCAACTGGCTATTTCCAGATTTTGAATCTTTTCTGTCAGTAATGTCGTAAATAAGACTATACATTAAAGGAGGAGACCGGTATGCATACACTTTATATGAAACAAAAAGCATTCAGTTTGCGTGGGCGATTTGCGATTCAGGACGAAGAAGGACACGATGCGTATCACATTGAGGGTAGTTTTATGAAATTACCGAAGACCT
Organism: Exiguobacterium sp. UBA7533; assembly: GCF_002479335.1. Classification (NCBI taxonomy): domain Bacteria; kingdom Bacillati; phylum Bacillota; class Bacilli; order Caryophanales; genus Exiguobacterium; species Exiguobacterium sp. UBA7533. The sequence continues at coordinate 47,759 of NZ_DLMP01000014.1, forward strand.
TCACCGTAACGAACCGAAATGGAGAAGTCGTCGCTGAAATCGAGAAAAAAACGCTTAGTTTCCGTCCAGTCTTTTATGTCGAAGCAGCAGGACAATCGTTTGAAATCATCAAAGAGTTCACGTTCTTCAAGGACCGTTATACAATCAACTCGGATCAGTTCGAAGTCACAGGCGACTGGTGGGATGTCGATTTTGAAGTCCTGCAACAGGGACAACGGATTGGTCGCGTGCAGAAAAAGTGGATTTCTTGGACCGATCAGTACATGATCGAAGTCGAAGATGAAGCGATGGAAGAATTATTGATCGCCCTCGTCGTCGCGATTGATTGCGTCAAAGCGGAGGAAAGCTCGAATAACTCGTCTTTCATCAATTAAAAAGGGGAATGATGCAAGATGGAACAGTGGGATGTATATACAGCAGATCGCAAGAAAACAGGACGGCTCTGGACACGGGGAACGCCACATACAGCCGGCGATTATCATATGACGATTCACGTCTGTGTCTTTAACGCCAAGGGAGAGATGCTCGTCCAACAACGACAGCCGTTTAAATCCGGTTGGCCGAACATGTGGGATTTGACGGTCGGGGGCAGTGCGATCAGCGGGGATACGAGTCAGATGGCAGCGCAACGGGAACTGTCGGAAGAGCTTGGACTCGATATTGATTTCACGGGTGTCCGCCCCCATCTGACGATTCCGTTTAAAATCGGTTTTGATGATTATTATCTCGTCGAACAAGAAGTGGATCTGACGACTTTGACACTGCAGGAAGAAGAAGTTCAGCGTGTCGCTTGGATGACAGAAGAAGCCATTGTCAACGGGATCGAAGAAGGATGGTTCATCGGTTATCATGAATCATTGATTCGACTGTTATTTGTCCTTCGCCATAGCTATGGTGCTCATAATGAAGTATAAAGACAGCCCTTCCGGTGATCCGGAAGGGCTTGTTGATTGATTAAGCAGATTTTCGAAGTTCCGCTTCATACATGAATCTAAAACTACTTAACTTTTTAACTTCATTATTAATACTTTTGATACAAAGCCGTTTCGAAGGGAAGTAAAATACATAATTTTTATAGTGAGTATAAGAAAATACAATAAAAGAGCATCTATAAAAACTAATAAATTACATAATTAGTTAATATTTTTGAATAATTTACCGATAAAGGTATGCACAAATAATTTTTTTAGATAGGGGAATTAAAGATGGGATTAGCTAAAACATTTATAACTGGATTATTACTTGCAATTTTAGTACTCGTTGTAAATGAAAATTTAGTAACAGCAAGTACAAAAAATTTAAAAGCAAGCGATGGGAAAAAATGTACGATTATCGGTACAAAAGGAAACGATACCTTAAAAGGTACTAACAAAGTTGATGTAATTTGCGGTTTAGGCGGAAATGATAAAATTCAGGGTCTTGGAGGAAACGATACAATTGATGGTGGAAGTGGTAATGATTCAATTGTTGCGGGGTCAGGAGACGATAAGCTATATGGAGGAACAGGAAACGATACACTCAAAGGGGAAAGTGGATCAGATTATTTTAAAGGAAACGAAGGAATCGATACCGTTTCATACAGCGAGAAGAAAAAAGATTTGAATATCAGCTTAAACAATAAAAAAGATGATGGAGAAAAAAACGAAAGGGATTTAATTAGTAGTGATGTTGAAAACTTAACTGGCGGAACAGGAAACGATAAAATCCAAGGGAACGATCATAAAAATACGCTCGTTGGACTCGCTGGAAATGATAAAATCGAAGGTAATAAAGGGAATGACGAAATCGTCGGAAAAGAAGGTAGTGATATCTTGAAAGGCAATCAAGGCGACGATCATATTGATGGAGGACAAGGTAGTAATACATGCTATCTAGATCAAGAAGATAGTGAGAGCTCGAGTTGCCAATTGTTAAAAGACCTAGGTGATTTAGTGGTCCATGTAAAAGGAACTATTCATAACAGTGACTTGAAAGGCTGCTACTTTTTCATGAACAGTCTCATTGGGGAAGAGCCTGCTGCATCCGGTTTAATCGATAAAAACGGTCATTTTGAATTTGATGCTTTTACTGGAAAATACTATAACTGGCAGGTTGGGAAACTATTTGATAGTGGCTATACAGATTATCCTGGAGTGAATCCGGATTGTATGTCAAATGTCACTTTAGGTGGAAATATGTTCAGTCTTAAAATCGTAAAAAATATGCCTGATTTTTCAATCACATTACCTGACGTCATTGAATCTACAATTAGTGTGAAAAACGCTGCTGGAAAAAGAGTAGCAGGATTGAATTCGAGTTATGTTAGCGGTGGTCAACGTCAGATTCCTTCTTCATGGGATAAGGATAGTTATTATAATTTATCAATTCCACCGTTCACAACACAGGCAAACCAAGACCAAAAAGTAAAAGTATTAGAAGGTAACGACTACGATATTCGATTAAGCGGGAAAATTTATGGAATGAAAATCTCTAGAGAATTTGAAGGTAAATGGTCTAAAAAAGTTAATCTAGTCATCCAATAATTATTTAAAATAAGTAAGCGGATACAATGTTTTTTGAAATTAATCCCTTAAAATTAATATCAAAATTAATTTGACAAATGCTGTCGAGATTACTAGAATTAGAAACAATTCATCGATGCAGCGACGCATCGGATAATCAAATAAAGAGAAAGCTATGATTGTCATGGGTCACACTATGGCAGGAGCAGCTTCTGGAGAGACCGTGTCGACACGGCGCCGAAGGGTTCACAATCTCAGGCAAACGGACAGAAGAGTAATCAGATGCAGCGACGGGCATTCGTGGAATGTCGTAGTGGCGTGTATGGGTTATTCCTTTGATTTTGTTGAGATTGGACATTCGTCCAGTCTCTTTTTTTCTTTTTCAGGACCGACAGAACGGTCTGAAGCTTAGAGAAACCATCACAAGGAGGAGTTCAGGTTTGGAACAGCAAGGATTAAAACGAGATTTATCGAATCGTCATGTACAGTTGATTGCCATTGGTGGAACGATCGGAACGGGTTTGTTTTTAGGATCAGGTAAAGCGATCCAACTCGCCGGACCATCGATCATTTTTGCCTACTTACTCGTCGGGATCGCGATCTTCTTCGTCATGCGGGCACTTGGGGAATTGTTATTGTCAAAAGCAGGTTATCAGTCACTTACGGATATCGCAGAAGATTATCTCGGACCACGTGCCGCATTCGTGACCGGTTGGACGTACTGGTTCTGTTGGATCATGACAGCGATGGCGGACATCATCGCTGTCGGTGTGTACGTCAAGTATTGGTTTGATATCCCGCAATGGATTCCAGCCGTACTCGCGCTCTTGATTTTACTTGGCTTTAACTTATTGACCGTTAAATTGTTCGGTGAACTTGAGTTTTGGTTCGCCTTGATCAAAGTCGTGACGATCCTTGCCTTGATTGGTGTCGGAATCGTCTTGCTCGTCATTGGTTTTAAAACGGATGCCGGTCCCGTCACAGTGTCGAATCTCTGGTCACATAATGGATGGATGCCAAACGGGATTTCTGGATTCCTGCTCTCGTTCCAGATGGTCGTCTTCGCTTATGTCGGTGTCGAGCTCGTTGGGGTATCAGCAGCCGAGACAGCAGATCCGAAGAAGAACATCCCATCCGCGATCAATAAGATTCCGCTCCGAATTCTGTTCTTCTATGTCGGTGCCTTGCTGATTCTCTTGATGATCAACCCATGGACAGGATTAAGTGCAACAGAAAGTCCGTTCGTCAAGACGTTCAGTCTGATCGGGATTCCGCTCGCAGCAGGAATCATCAACTTTGTCGTTCTGACGTCCGCTGCTTCGGCGTGTAACAGCGGGATGTTCTCGACGAGTCGGATTTTATATAACCTGGGAAATCAACAGCAAGCGTCGAACAAGTTCTCGAAGTTGAACAAAAATCATGTTCCAGCAAACGCCTTGTTCGTCTCGACGATCGTCGTCTCAGTCGGTGCTTTGCTCAGTAAGCTGTTACCGGGACAAGCGTTCAGTATCGTCACGACGATCAGTGCAATCTGCTTCATCTGGGTCTGGGGTGTCATCCTCGTCTGCCATCTCCGGTACAAGAAACAAAATCCGGAATTACATGCAGCATCGACATTCAAAGCACCATTGACACCACTCGTCAATTACCTCGTGCTCGGGTTGTTTGCCGTCATTCTCGTCGTCATGTTATTTGCTGACGATACACGTCCAGCCTTGTTGCTGACACCGGTCTGGTTCCTCGGACTATTTGGACTATATCACCTCCGGAAAAAGAAACAACAAGCAGCTAATCAAAAAAGTGCGTAAGCCAAAACAAGCCGGTCGGACCTAATCCGACCGGCTTGTTTCATGGTGTATCGAAAGCACCATCCTGTAGTTGTTTCCGAAGTGCTTTCGCTTTCTTTCGAATATCGCGTTTGCTGTCCGCATCGCGCTTTCCCCATTGCCGATACATCATCGACATCCGCGGGTTGTCAGCAAAGCGCTTTTCGTGCCGGTCGATGAAGTCCCAGTACAAGGCGTTGAACGGACAGGCATCTTCGCCAAGCATGTCCTTTTGATGGAACGGACATTCTTTGCAATAATCACTCATCTTATGGATGTAATTTGCCGAAGCAATGTACGGTTTAGTCGATAACGTTCCCCCGTCGGCATGTAGCGCCATCCCGAGAACGTTCGGTAAAACGACCCAGTCGTAGGCATCGATGTAAAGCTCATTAAACCAGTCTGCCGTCTGTTGCGGTGAAATCGCAAACAGATTAGCGAAGTTCCCGAGCACCATCAAGCGCTGGATGTGGTGATTATGGGCATGCTCGACGACGGGACGTAACGATTCAGCGACACAGTTCATGTTCGTCTTCCCGGTCCAGAAAAAGTCCGGTAGATCCGCTTCATGCCGCAGCACATTGACGAAAGCGTAATCCGGCATCTCAGCTAGATAGACGGCACGCATGTATTCGCGCCAGCCGAGGATTTGTCGAATGAAACCTTCGACCGCATTGAGTGGAGCATCCTGTTCTTCAAGTGCTGCCTCGACTTGACGAATGACCTCTTCCGGTGTCAGTAAGCCGAGATTGATTGCTGCTGACAAGAGCGAATGCGATAACGTATCTTCACCGGTCAGCATGGCGTCTTGATACGTCCCGAACGTCTCGAGTCGTTCTTCGATGAAACGATGGAGAGCCTGCATCGCTTCCTTTCGCGTAACCGGCCAATGAAAGGAATCAAGTGCTCCTGGATGATCGGAAAAATCACGCTCGACCTTATCGATGACATCCCTTGTGATGTGATCGGGACGAAACTGAATTGGACCCTTAAACGTCGTCCCGGACTTCGCCGGTTTCCGGTTATCAGCGTCAAACGACCACTTTCCACCAATCGGTTTAGAGCCGTTCATGAGAACGTTTCGTTCCTTGCGCAGTTTGCGATAAAACCGATCCATCTTGTATGGCTTGTCGCCAATTGCTTCGACCGCTTCTTCCTGTGTCAGTAAAAACAACGGCACGTCGGAACAAACCTCGACCGTGATTTTCTTCGGTAAAGCGTCTTGCCACTTATGCATCGCCTTGCGCATTGGTTCGTCCGTGATCGCCGTATAAAATACATGATCCGGATCATGATCTTTTCGGTGCGCCTGGAATGCCTGATCGAACGAATCGGCTTCCCGGTAATCGACAGTGAAACCCTTCTCGCGCAGTTCTTCCGCAAAATGTCGCATCGCTGAGAAGACGAGGACGAGCTTTTGTTTATGGTACGTCTTCCACTTGGAGCGCGAGGTCGCTTCGACCATCAGGATGACATCGTCTTGTTTGTTTGCTTCCTGTAATAAAGGGAGATCGTGATTTAATTGATTGCCGAATATCCAGCGTGTCGCCATGAGTGTTCCTCCTTTTACTTTCGTTATATGATTACCGTTTTTCGTCGAAGTCATGCCTGATTGTGTGCCGGCTAACGAACATCTTCTTATTCTGAATCATCGCTTTTGCACATTTCTTAATGTAAAAGAAGTTCCTTTCTGTACAAGCTATGATAGGGTTATAATGGAAAGGTAAGTTGTCGTCATGAGGGGGAAGTTTTTCATGACAGGTAGTCCATAATATCAACGGGGATAGGAAGGATATCATGAGCAGTATGCCTAAAAAAACAGACGTTATTTTAATTGGTGCCGGAGTCATGAGCGCGACGTTAGGGGTCTTGTTAAAAGAACTCGCGCCTGAGATGAACATCAAGGTATTCGAGAAACTCGCGAGTGCCGGGGAAGAGAGCTCGAATGAGTGGAACAATGCAGGAACAGGTCACGCCGCACTATGCGAACTGAACTATACGACGGAAAACGCCGATGGTTCAATCGACATCAGTAAAGCGATCAAAGTAAACGAACAGTTCCAACTGTCGCGTCAATTCTGGTCGCATCTCGTCAAGGAAGGTGTCTTGCCGAATCCAAAAGAATTCATCATGCCGATTCCACATATGAGTATGGTCGAAGGAACGGAAAACGTCGAATTCCTGAAAAAACGATTGGAAGCGTTATCAGCGAATCCGTTGTTCGCAGGGATGGAATATTCAGAGGATCCAGCGAAATTAGCCGAGTGGATTCCACTCATCATGAACGGTCGGACGTCACCAGAGCCGATCGCCGCGACAAAAATCGATTCAGGAACGGACGTCAACTTCGGTGCGTTGACACGAATCTTGTTTGAATATCTCGCACAACACGATGTAGCGATCAACTATCAGCACGGTGTCGAGGATTTGAAGCGTGTTGACGGTGGTTGGGAAGTCAAAGTGAAGAATGAGCGCGATCACCGGATTGAGCATCATACGGCGCAGTTCGTCTTCATCGGGGGTGGCGGTGGTAGTCTACCGTTGCTCCAAAAAACAGGCATCGAGGAATCGAAGCAAATCGGTGGTTTCCCGGTCAGTGGTTTATTCCTCGTCTGTAAAAATCCTGAAATCATCGAACAGCACCATGCGAAAGTTTACGGAAAAGCGAAAGTCGGAGCACCACCGATGTCAGTACCGCACTTGGATACACGATACATCGATGGGAAGAAATCACTTCTCTTCGGACCGTTTGCTGGCTTCTCACCGAAGTTCCTTAAGACAGGATCGAATCTTGATTTGATCGCGTCTGTCAAACCGAACAACGTCTTGACGATGCTTGCTGCGGGAGCAAAAGAGATGGGATTGACGAAGTATCTGATCGAACAAGTCCTCTTGTCGACGGAACAACGGATGAACGAATTACGTGAGTTCATCCCGAATGCGAAGACAGAAGACTGGGATGTCGTCGTCGCTGGTCAACGTGTCCAAGTCATCAAGGACACACCACAAGGAAAAGGGACACTCCAGTTCGGAACAGAGGTCGTTAGTGCAGCAGATGGGTCTGTCGCTGCCTTACTCGGTGCGTCTCCAGGTGCTTCAACAGCGGTACCGGTCATGCTCGAAGTACTCGCGAAATGTTTCCCGTCCGAACTACCGACGTGGGAAGCAAAAATCAAGGAGATGATTCCGTCTTACGGAATCTCACTCGTTGAAAATCCGGAGCTGTTCGAACAGATCCATGCCGAAACAGCTAAAACGCTTGAGCTTGAACAAGGTCAACCGATTCGCTAAACGAAAAACCGTCCGACTCCACGAGGAGCCGGACGGTTTTTTGATTTAGCGGAAGTTACGGAAGAAACGTGTTTTCTTCAGTGCAATCCCGACTGGAATCGCAACGAGGATGCCGATGACGTTTTGTGTGATGTTTCCTGGAATTGAAGTGGCTGGTGCGACCCAGTTGCTGAACATAATCCCTTCATGCACGAAGTAGACGAGTAGCATGACAGGAACGGAAGCAATCATCCCGATCAAGTTGAACGTGACATTCGTTCCGTTACGACCACCTGACCACGCGATGTAACCAACGATCAATCCTTGAAGTCCACGTGCGATGATCGTACCAGGTGCCCAAATCGCATAACCCGTTAGAAGATCGAATAACCCCATTCCAACAGCACCGGCAATCAATGCTGTCCGTGGACCGAATAAAATCGCGATGAGAAAGAGCATTGCTGTTCCCATATGAATGAGACCACCGTTTAGTGCGATTGGTAATTGAATCTTGATTAACATCGTTGCTACAAGAACAAGTGCGATTGACATCGCAGTGATGACGAGCTGGCGGGTACGAGTGCTAGAATACGGTGCTGCTTTTTGCATGTGACTAACCTTCTTTATGATAGATTTTAAGATATCTTCAATCTATCAGATGCCTGGACTAGTCAAAAGTGTCAACTTTGAATTATTTATAGGGGTCAGATTGACTAAAAAATCGTCATTCGTTCTTAATTCCAAAAGAGTTTAATCTATTCATACAGTCTTAAATGAAAAAATCTCCAAAACGGTTGTCGTTTTTGAATCTACTCTTTGTTTTTTCTGTACAATGAACAGCGAAAGGAAGGGGGAAGTTAATGAAATATCAGATCGCGACAGCTGTTTTTTTATTCGCTTCATTGTCACCAGTCATATCGGAGGCGAAGGATCAGACGACACAACATCAACGTTATTACGCAGCATATGAAAAAATCGTGCAAGAATTGAATCGGACACATGAAAATGCGGACGTCACATTGCTTGCAGCAAATCAATTTGCAGACGAGGACTGGGTTTCGCCAAAACGTTTTCAGAAACGAGTAGTCAAACGGTTAAAGCCGTTGCATGTTCAATTGAGTATTTATGGAGATGGTCAACGAGCACTTGAACGAACACAAGGTAAAAAAGAAGTTCGGATCACAGGGAATTTCGAAACGGAACTTTTGGAGCAAAGTGAGCGACAGTGGTTCTCTGATGTCTTTTCGATGACGTCTCAAGCCATCAATGATGGCATTTGGACACAGAAAGGATTCGATGGTACCCGAATCGATGCAGGACAAACGATGGTCGTAACGGTCAGTGGTACATACGCGAAGCAAGGCATCTTAACAAAACACCACATCACGAAAGAATTTCATTGTTCATCCGTTGGTGAAATCTACTATTGAAATAGAAAAAGAGCGAAACTCGTCTGAGTTCCGCTCTTTTGAATTAATTCCGGATCAAGTGATCGAAAGCACCGAGTGCAGCTGTTGCACCAGAGCCCATCGAGATGATGATCTGTTTATACGCGCTATCTGTGCAGTCGCCTGCAGCGAAAACGCCTGGTACGTTCGTTGCGCCGTGGCGATCGACTTGGACTTCACCGAACTTGTTACGGTTCACTGTTTCACCGAGCCAGTCCGTGTTCGGTACGAGACCGATCTGGACGAAGACACCTTCGAGCTCGACGTGACGTTCGACGTTCGTTTCGCGCTCGATGTACGTGATCCCGTTCACTTTGTCCGTTCCTGTGATTTCCTTCGTCTGTGCGTTGACGACGACCGTGACGTTCGGAAGAGAAGCGAGGCGTTCTTGAAGAACAGCGTCTGCTTTTAGTTCCGGTGCGAATTCAAGGACCGTGACATGCTTGACGATTCCCGCGAGATCGATGGCTGCTTCGATCCCTGAGTTTCCGCCACCGATGACTGCGACACGTTTTCCTTCGAACAATGGACCATCACAGTGTGGGCAGTAGGCGACGCCTTTGTTCTTGAATTCGAGTTCGCCTGGAACACCAACGTTCCGCCAGCGTGCGCCTGTTGAAAGGATCAAACTCTTCGTTTTCAAGACAGCACCATTCTCAAGCTCGAGCTCGAGGAGGTCCTTCTTCTCAAGACGAGTTGCTCGTTGCAGGTTCATGACGTCGATGCCATATTCCTTGACGTGCTCCTCAAGACTTGCGACGAGTTTTGGTCCTTCTGTGTACTTCATGCTGATGAAGTTTTCGATGCTCATCGTATCCATGACTTGTCCACCGAAGCGCTCTGCGACGATACCTGTCCGGATGCCTTTACGAGCTGCATAGATGGCAGCGCTCGATCCAGCTGGACCACCACCGACGACGAGGACATCGTATGGATCTTTATCAGCGAAATCAGAAGCATCGGCACCTGTGCCAAGCTTCGCCAAGATTTCTTCAAGTGACATCCGTCCGTTACCAAATGCTTCGCCGTTGACGAAGACCGTCGGAACAGCCATGATCTCTTTTTGTTCGACTTCTGCTTTAAATGCCGCGCCATCAATCATCGTGTGACTGATGTTCGGGTTGAGGACGCTCATGACGTTCAATGCTTGTACGACATCTGGGCAGTTGTGGCAGCTCAAGCTGATGTACGACTCGAAGTGGTACGTTTCTTGAATGCCTTGAATCTGCTTGATGACGTCCGCATCGACCTTCGGTGCTCGACCGCTGACTTGGAGCAGTGCGAGGACGAGGGACGTGAACTCATGACCGAGTGGGATTCCCGCGAACGTGATGCCGCTTGTCTCACCGACACGGTTGACTGTGAAACTTGGTGTCCGGGGAAGGCTTGCCTGCTCGACGGAGATGCGTGGTGTCATGCTTGCGATCTCTTCGACGAGTGCGCTCATCTCAAGCGAGACGGCGTCTGTCCCAGCACTAACGGCTAGGACGAGATCGCCTTCGAGAAGCTCGAGGTATTGCGCGAGTTGTGCTTTAATGTCTGGTGCTAAAGCCATCGCGAATCCGCTCCTTAAATTTTTCCGACGAGGTCAAGGCTTGGTGTGAGTGTTGCAGAGCCTTCTTCCCATTTCGCTGGGCAGACTTCGCCTGGATTGTTACGTACATATTGTGCTGCTTTGATTTTGTTGACGAGTGTGCTCGCATCACGACCGATGCCGCCTGCGTTGATCTCAACTGTTTGGATGACGCCGTCTGGATCAATGATGAACGTACCGCGGTCAGCAAGACCATCTTGTTCGTTCAAGACTTCGAAGTTACGTGAGATGACGTGTGATGGGTCACCGATCATAACGTACTCGATTTTACCGATTGTTTCTGATGTTTCGTGCCATGCTTTATGTGTGAAATGCGTATCTGTTGAGACAGAGTAAACTTCAACGTCAAGCGCTTTGAGTGTTGCGTATTGGTTTTGGAGATCTTCGAGTTCTGTCGGGCAAACGAATGTAAAGTCTGCAGGGTAGAAACATACGACACTCCATTTACCGCGAAGGTTGGCATCCGTTAGGTCAACGAATTCTCCGTTGTGGAATGCTGATGCACTGAATGGTTTTACTTCACTTCCGATTAAAGACATGATAAAAATCCTCCTCAAGGGTTCTATATTTAGAATCTGTTCTAGTGCATACAGATAATCTGTATTTATCACACTAGAATAATTCTAATCTAATACTAATTTCATATAGACCAACACTTTTGTCAAGGTATAATCGGCAATTTCTTATTTCAGGAAAGATTGTGTGAACAAAAAAAGAAATCCCGACTCCTAAATGAAACAGGAGTCGGGAGCTGTATTTCTTATTGCCAGTCCGTGTGGAAGATCCCTTCGCGGTCTGTCCGAGCATACGTATGCGCACCGAAATAATCGCGTTGCGCTTGCAACATGTTGGCATTCGAGTTTGCTGTCCGGTAGCTATCATAATACGTCAACGACGTCGATAGACATGGGAGCGCGAAACCAGACAGAGCACCCTCGGCAACGACGTGGCGTAACGATTCTTGATACGCCTGTACTTTCTCAGCGAAGAACGGTGCGAGCATCAAGTTCGAGAGGTTCGCGTCGTTTTTGAACGCTTCACTGATGACGTTCAAGAAGTCTGCCCGGATGATACATCCACCACGGAAGATCAAGGCGATTTCTTCAAGGCGTAAGTTCCAGTCGTATAGTTCAGACGACGTCCGGTATTGGGTGAAGCCTTGCGCGTATGCGGCGACTTTCCCCATATAAAGCGCTTGACGAATCCGTTCGATCCACGCGTCCCGCTCAAGCGATGACAAGTCTTCTGGTCCCTTCAGAACAGCAGACGCTGCGACGCGTTCTTCTTTAACAGCTGAAAGGTAACGAGCGAACAAGGCTTCCGTGATGATCGAAGAGGCGACTCCATTATCAATTGCTTGTAAGCTTGTCCATTTTCCGGTTCCTTTTTGACCAGCTTGATCGAGAATGACATCGATCAACGGTTGCCCTGTCTCGTCATCCGTTTTCCGGAGAATGTCCGCTGTGATCTCAATCAGGTAACTTTTCAGTTCGCCTGCGTTCCACTCGGCGAAGATGTCTGCAACTTCCGTCACGTCGAGTCCAAGGCGGAAACGAAGGAAGCTGTAAGCTTCAGCGATCAGTTGCATGTCAGCGTACTCGATCCCGTTATGGACCATCTTGACGAAGTGACCAGCGCCCTTCGGACCGATATAGACACAACATGGATCGCCTTCAACGTGAGCGGCAATCTTCGTCAAGATCGGTGCGACATGTTCGTAAGCTTCTTTCGATCCACCCGGCATGATCGCAGGACCGGTCCGTGCACCGACTTCACCACCCGATACGCCGACGCCGATGTATTCGATGCCGTGGCGTTGGAGTTCGTCGAAGCGACGTTCCGTATCAAGGAAGTGGGAATTCCCACCATCCATGATGATGTCGCCTGTTTCGAGATGCGGAAGTAACGATTCGATGACTGAATCAATCGCGCTGCCGGCCGTGACCATCATGAAGATTTTACGCGGACGGGCGAGTGACTGTACGAATGCTTCGATATCGTAGTACGGATGAAGTGGTAATCCCTCATCGTGTGCGACGAGATCGTCCGTTAAATCACGTGTGTAGTTATAGATGGCGACTTCTTCTTGATGACTAGCCATATTCAGTGCTAGGTTGCGTCCCATGACGCCAAGTCCGATGACTCCGATAGAATGTTGCATAAGTAGAACGACTCCTTTTCTTAGACGACGAGGCTGAGGAGAAGAACGAACCCAAGTCCACAAACGGAAATGATCGTCTCAAGCACAGTCCATGTCGCAAACGTTTCTTTTAATGATAATCCGAAATACTCTTTAAACATCCAGAAGCCTGCATCATTGACGTGTGAAGCGATCAGACTACCCGCACCAGTCGCAAGGACGACGAGCGCTAAGTTGACGTCAGATTGCTCCAGTAACGGAATGACGAGACCTGCTGTCGAAAGGGCAGCGACTGTCGCAGAACCAAGTGAGATTCGCAGAATCGCAGCGATCAACCAAGCGAGCAGAATCGGAGATAACGCCGATCCTTCAAATAATTGTGCGACGAATGTACCGACGCCGCCGTCAATCAAGACTTGTTTGAAGGCACCGCCACCACCGATGATCAATAGCATCATCCCGATTTGGGCGATGGCCGTCGTACAAGATTCCATGACCGTTTGCATCGGAATCTTACGGGCGATCCCCATCGTGTAGACCGCGACGAGTAACGAAATCAACATCGCCGTCGAGGCGTTCCCGATGAACTCGATCGCCGAGATGACGCTACTCTCACCCAAGCCGAGTGTTTCTTGTAAAAGCGTGAAGATCGTTGCGACCGACATCAAGAGGACCGGTAGCATCGCAGTGAAGACACTAATACCGAAACCTGGCGTCTCGTCTAAATCAAATTCTTTTTGTTCCCCGAGTGACGCGATGTTTCCTGTGCGTGTAAACGATTCAGGTACAAGTCGTTTCGCGATCTTCGTAAAAACAGGACCAGCAATGATGACTGTCGGAACAGCAACGATGAAACCATACAATAAGACTTCCCCGATATTGGCTTTATACTCCCCTGCGATGACGGTCGGACCTGGGTGAGGTGGTAAGAAGCCGTGCGTGACAGACAGTGCTGCGACCATTGGGATCCCAAGATATAAGATCGAGACGCGGAGCTGGCGTGAAATCGCAAAGACGATTGGAATCAACAGAACGAGTCCGACTTCGAAGAAGAGTGCGATTCCGATGATGAACGAAGCAACGACGACCGCCCATTGGATGTTCTTTTCCCCGAATCGTGCGACAAGCGTCATCGCGATTCGCTGCGCCCCCCCGGCGTCAGCGATTAGCTTTCCAAGCATCGCACCAAGACCAAAGATCAGAGCTAGGTGACCGAGTGTTCCTCCGATACCGGCTTCGATCGTCTTGACGATCTGATCGAGCGGCATACCGAGTAATAGTGCAACGCCAAAGGAAACGATGATGAGTGAAACGAACGTATTTAATTTTAACCCCATGATGAGAACGAGCAATGCGACGATCCCAATTCCTACGATGACTAAAGGCATGATGACTTCCCCCAAAAGATTAAGTTAGTTTTCCTCTTGAATCAAGCTCCGTTGATACATAGCAATTCGTTTGTGGTCTTCGGATAATGTCCGCGCTAGACTAATGAAAATCGGTAAAAGCTGACGATATTCATGCATCGCTTCTTCATTTGGTACATGGCGATGTGTTTCCCCAATCATCTTGGATACGACTTCGAACGAATCGATTTCCCCTGTCGCATACAGTCCGAGAATACAAGCGCCAAGACATGAACTTTCGAAACTTTCCGGAATGACGACTTCCGACTCAAAGATGTCCGCCATCATTTGGCGCCAGACTTCAGACCGGGCAAATCCACCGGTTGCCTGAATCCGCGTCACAGGACCATCCATGCATTCGACGAGTGCGAGGAAGACGGTATACAGATTGTAGATGACGCCTTCTAGTGCTGCCCGGATCATGTGCTCTTTTTTGTGTGAGAGCGTCAAACCGAAGAATGAACCGCTGACGTCCGGATTCCATAGCGGTGCTCGTTCACCGGACAAGTAAGGATGGAACAACAGACCGTCGGACCCCGGGCGGACGCGTTCGGCAATCTTCGTCAGGACAGCATACGGATCGATGCCGAGGCGTTTTGCTGTCTCGACTTCTGCTGAAGCAAGTTCGTCACGAATCCACCGTAAGACCATTCCTCCGTTATTGACGGGGCCGCCGATGACCCAGTGGTCCTCGGTCAGTGCGTAACAGAACGTTCGTCCTTTTTCATCCGTCTGTGGACGATCAATGATCGTTCGGATGGCACCGCTCGTTCCGATCGTGATCGCGATTTCCCCTTTGCGAATCGCGTTGACACCTAAATTGGAGAGGACACCATCACTGGCACCAACTAAGAACGGCGTATCGACGGATAGTCCCATTTGTCGTGCGTAATCAGTATTAAGTCCGGTACATGACGTCGTTGTCGGTACGGGTTCCGATAAATAGCTTGCATCGATACCTGCGACATGCAGTGCGCCCGTATCCCAACCTAATTCATGAATATTAAAGAGACCAGTTGCTGAAGCGAGAGAGTGGTCGATGACATATGTTCCGAACAGTCTTTGGAACACGAACTCCTTGATCCCGACATACTTTTTCGTTTGAGCGTGGAGCTCCGGACGATCTTCGACGAGCCAACTGATTTTGCTAAGCGGTGACATCGGATGAATCGGTGTCCCGGTCCGGTGATAGATCGAGAGACCATATTGTTCCTTAATCTTGTTCGACCATGCTTCACTCCGACTGTCCGCCCATGTGATGCAGGCAGTCAACGGTTGATGTTGTGCGTCCATCGCAATCAAACTGTGCATGGCACTACTGAACGCGACGAACTTCGGTGGCATGCTCGGATGACGTTTTGTGATCAATCGGATGGATTCGAGTACGGCATCAAAAATTTCTTCCGGATCCTGTTCCGCCGTCGAACGGTTCGGTGTGTGGAGTGGGTAACCGACGTTCGTTTGTCCGATGACCTCTCCTTTTGTCGTAAATAAGACTGCTTTCGTACTCGTCGTTCCGATATCGACGCCTAACATGTATTCAGTCATGTGAATCGACTCCTTTCGACATCATTTGTTGCGTTTTCCAGAGATCTTCGACTTCCTGAACATCATCAAAGTTCTGATGTAAGGAAGCAACCATCCGTTCACGATCTCCTGTCTCGATCGCTTCGATATACAAGGCATGGTTCGCGAGGATGCGTTCAAAGTCTTCGATGTCTTCCTCGAATCGTACCCGCATTGATAGGAGGATGAAACTTTCCATGACTGGTTTGAGATTTTGCCAAATCATGCTGACATACCCATGATCGATCGAGCGGATGATCGTTTCATGAAACAGTACGTCTTGGAAAGAGAATTCATCAGCATCCTTATATTTGATGGCAACCTTCATCATTTCGAGAATTTTGCTGAGTTCACGGACGAGTTCTGCCCGTTCGACCTTAACAAGTCGCTCGAAGACGAACGTTTCGATGAGTAACCGGACATCATAGATTTCTTGAATGTCGCGCTCGGATAAACCGACGACGACTGCTCCCATTCGTTCGAGACGAATCAACTGTTCGGCTGCAAGCACCTTTAACGCGTCACGGACAGGTGAGCGACTGACTGAAAAATCAGAGGCTATTTTGTTTTCGGATAATATGGTACCGCTTTCAATTTTTCCTGAAATGATCCGCATTCGTAGTTCGTGCGCGACACGATCTCCGGCAGAAGCTTTTGACAACCACTTCAAGGGGTATAACAGTTCTGACATAAAATCACCTGATTTCTAGAGTGAGTATACTTGTATACAAGTTAGTATATACGTTTTTCTCTAAAATGCAAACGCTTCACTTAAATCTTAGAGATTCAACTGGCAATCAGGAAATCGGTTCCAAATATGTTAGGGTGAAGGAGTAATCAATAACCAGAATGGGTAAGGAGGAGATAATACATATGAATATTTTAGTTGTAGGTGCAGGAGCAGTCGGAGGTTATTTCGGGGGCCGTCTTGCTGAGCAAGGTGAACAGGTGACCTTTCTCGTCCGTCCGAAGCGATATGAACAATTACAAAAAACAGGTCTACAGATCACTAGTCCTCATGGCGATATCACGATCACTCCTCAGTTAGTGACACGAGACATGCGACCGGATCACGTATTTGATGTCGTTTTACTTTCGACGAAAGCCTATCACTTAGATGATGTCTTAAAGGATCTTAGACCATTCGTTTCGAACGAGACGTGTATCATTCCTTTATTGAATGGCATGCAACATATTCGTCGGTTAACAGAAGTCTTCGGAGAAGAGCGTGTACTGGGCGGTCTTTGCTTCATTGAATCGACGCTTGATGCAGAAGGACGCATTTTACAGACGAGTCCGTCACATCGACTGTTGTTTGGCTCACGAACCGGCAAACCAACAGCCCGTTTGCAGGAGATCGCAACACGTTTTGCGAAAGCGAAGGCACCGATGGCGTACTCGATGCATATCATGGATGACATGTGGCAAAAGTATCTTTTTATTTCGACATTTGCGGGTGTGACGACGCTGTTTCGTTCAGCGATCGGTTCGATTCGGGAAGAAGCTGTCGGGCGTCAGATGATTGTAGACGTCATGAACGAAGCGAAACAGGCGATGGAAGAACAGGGCGCGGTCTTCAATGACGATACAGAAACGGTGCTATTGAAGCAGATGCATGCGATGGAAGATACGATGAAATCGTCGATGTTGCGCGATATGGAAAAAGGTCAGCCAGTCGAAGTGGAACATTTTTTCAGCGCCTTGTTAAAACCTACTTCGACAGAACGGTTCAGAGCTTTAAAATTAGTCGAAGCAAACTTACGCATGTATCTTGGAACGATTAAATAGTTACATTTTTCTATTTTAGAAAAATAATGGAGTAGTACAAATGTTTCGTTTTGATGACGAAAGACCTGTTTCCCCTAGGAATCGTTGACTTCCGAAATAAAGTTCATCTATTGTTAATGAGATTGAAAAAAAGTGATAATATATTTTTCCGCATTTTTTCTTGCAAGGACGAATGAAGCAGACGAGAGGGGAAGTTTATCCATTATGAAACGTATTATTATTCGTGCAGGTATGACACCATTCGAACAGTTCGATGCTCCTTATTTGATGAAACATAATTCCATTGGAGGAAACGTTGGAAATCTCATTTATCAATACAGTATCTTTCGGACGTTGATGACAGAAGGTACGACGATTACACCGGACTATTACTATTACGATGAAGAACGGGCGGACGAAATCAATGCCAACTTTGATCTTTATGTCATTCCGTTAGCGGATGCATTCCGAAAAGAATTCGTACCGACGTTGCGGAAGTACACCCGCCTTATCAAGAAATTAAAAATTCCAGTCGTCGTCATCGGTGTAGGCTTACGTGCACCGTTTGAACCAGATCTAGACGGCGGATTCCCGTTCGATGAAGATGTCAAAGCATTCGTCAGCGCTGTACTTGAGCGCTCAAGCATGCTTGGTCTTCGTGGGGAAATCACGTCGAAATACTTGACGCGTCTTGGTTTTCGCGAAGGCATTGATCATCGTGTCATCGGATGTCCTTCGATGTACGCGTTTGGTCGCGACTTACATATTCGTGAAACGAACATTACGCCCGAGTCGATGATTACGGTCAACTCGTCACGTTTAGCACCACAAAATGTTCTTGATTTCATTACGCGCGGAATGGAAGAGTATCCGAATCATTACTTCATTCCCCAATGGATGAAGGAACTGAAATTGACGTATACAGGAACGCATCCGATCGCAGATTTGTCCGTGACGAACTATCCGGTGAAGATGTCGGATCCTGCTTACATGAACGATCGTGTTCGTTTCTTCTTGAACGCACAAACATGGTTCGATTTCATCGGGCAGGCAGACCTCAGTTTTGGTGCGCGCTTGCATGGAAATATCACAGCAACGCTTGCGGGTACGCCGAGTATCCTCATTCCAAAGGATGCACGAATGCGCGAACTAACGGATTATCATCAGTTGACGCATATTTGGGCGAACGACATCAAAGCGGATACACAATTATCCGACGTCGTAGCCAATGCTGATTTCCAAAGTCCGGCACGTGTTCAAGCACGTAACTTCGACAACTTCGTTGATTTCTTGAACGTGAATGATCTTGAACACATTTATCAAGAGACGAACTATCCTGAGAATGTACCGTTTGACCGTCAAATGGCGCAAGCGGAACTACTTCCACCGGTTCAACCGATTTCTGGCGTGAGTCTCGAAGAAGCAGTAGCTCGTTTCGAACGCTTCTTCCCGGAACAAGAGAAGAAGATCGCGGATGCGCAAAAACAGGCAAAAGCGCAATTGGCCGAAAAAGATAAGAAAATCAAAGCATTGCAGAAACAGACAACGACGACTCAAAAAGATCAGGAAATTGCGGCGCTCAAAGCACAACTGGCTGCTCAAACGAAGAAAATGAAGCATCAGCAAGGAACATTGAACCGGAAAGCGGTTCGGGCAGCCTTAAAGACAGCGGATTTATTTGCTAAAAAATAAAACGTTCTAACATTCCGGATCATTACGATACGGAATGTTTTTTAATAGGAGTATTCTGAATTGCGTTGACAATTCGGAAAAGACTTGATAGGGTTAGGAACAATTACATACTTATCCAGAGAGGTGGAGGGACTGGCCCTATGAAACCTCAGCAACAGGTCGAAAGATACTGTGCTAATTCCTGCGGGTGTTGCACCCGATCGATAAGATTTCCGAATTGTCGACCGACGCATCCGTGAGGATGCGTTTTTTGTTTGAAATAGGTGGAACGAGGAGGAAATGGATTCATGAAAACGAGCGGAGCTTTTCGACGCAAGATGGAATCACGTCATCTGATCATGCTGTCGTTAGGAGGCGTCATTGGAACAGGATTATTTTTAAGTACAGGTTATACGTTGGAACAAGCGGGACGTGTCGGAACGATTTTGTCGTATTTGATAGGAGCCGTCGTCGTCTACTTAGTCATGCTAAGTCTTGGCGAACTCGCTGTACACATGCCGGAAACCGGATCATTCCATAAGTACGCAACGAAGTATATCGGACCCGGTACCGGTTATACGGTGGCCTGGCTCTACTGGCTGACGTGGACGGTCGCCCTTGGTTCAGAATTCACGGCAGCAGGCATTTTAATGCAACGTTGGTTCCCGTCGATTCCAGTCTGGGTGTTCAGTGCATTATTCGCTGCGATGATCCTTGGTATCAACGTCTTGAAGGTCCGCGTATTTGCTGAAGTCGAGTTTTGGTTCTCCGCCATTAAGGTCGTAACGATCATTGCTTTCATTTTACTTGGTGCGGGAGCCATCGTTGGCTTCATCCCATTACAAGATGGTAGCCCAGCACCATTCTTTTCTTCCTTAACGGAAGGAGGATTGTTTCCAAATGGAGCATTTGCGATCTTCATGACGATGCTTGCTGTGAACTTTGCTTACTCAGGAACGGAATTGATCGGCGTCGCAGCGGGTGAAGCGGTCGATCCGAAGCGGACGATTCCGCTTGCGATCCGAACAACGATTTTGCGACTCGTCCTCTTTTTCGTCGGTACGATCATCGTATTAGCCGTCTTATTGCCAACGGAAGGGAAGGGCGTGCTCGAAAGTCCGTTCGTTGCGGTGTTCGAACGAATCGGAATTCCGTATGCGGCAGACGTGATGAACTTCGTCATTCTGACAGCGATCTTGTCGGCAGCGAACTCTGGGCTTTACGCTGCCTCCCGGATGCTTTGGTCGCTTGCGAACGAACGCATGATTCCGCGCTTCTTCGCCCAGGTGACGCCAAGTGGGGTTCCACTTCGAGCTGTATTGTTCAGCATGCTTGGCGGAGGACTTGCTTTGCTGTCTAGCATCTATGCAGCAGGAAGTGTCTATATTGCGCTCGTCTCGATTTCCGGCCTTGCTGTCGTCGTCGTCTGGATGAGTATCAGCGTTGCGCAGTATCGCTTCCGGAAACAATTCCTCCGCGAAGGGCATACGGTCGACGAATTGGTCTATCGTACACCACTCTTTCCATTGGTACCGATCGCCGCTTTCGTCGTCTGTTTGATTTCCCTGATTGGTATCGGATTTGATCCGACGCAACGAGTCGCCTTGTATTGCGGTATCCCATTCATCGTGATCTGTTATGTCGTTCATGCGTTCACGAATTCTTCTCAGAAACGGAGTGTTGAAGATGTCCCGAATCAAAAATCCAGTTGATCAACGATTACAGGAAGTTCCTTTCCTAATTTTAGATGGTGCGCTTGCGACTGAACTCGAACAAAAGGGATTCGACCTGAACGATGCACTCTGGTCAGCACGCCTCTTAATCGAAGCACCGGAACAGATTGAGCGTGTCCATCACGATTACTTTGAAGTGGGCGCCGATGTTGCGATCACCTCAAGCTATCAAGCAAGTATCGAAGGATTCAAGCAACGTCACATCACGACCGAGGAAGCACAAGCGTTAATTCGACAAACGGTTACCTTAGCGCAAGATGCACGGACGCGTAGCGGAAAGAGTGCCGCATTGATTGCGGGATCAGTTGGTCCTTATGGTGCCTACTTAGCAGATGGTTCTGAGTATCGCGGTCATTATGGTGTGTCAGCAGATGTGCTAGAAGCCTTCCACAGACCGCGCATCGAAGCATTGATTGAAGCGGGGGCTGATCTGCTGGCATTCGAGACGATTCCGTCGCTTGAGGAAGCTGTCGTGTTGTTCGGGATTCTCGAAGCGTTCCCGGAAGTATCTGCTTGGCTGACGTTCTCGCTTCAAGATGCGACGCACATCAGTGAGGGAACACCGCTTGCGATATGCATCGAGACAATCGGACAGCATCCGCAACTTGCAGCAATCGGTGCAAATTGTTTTCCGGCATCCTACGCGACCGACTTCATCCGTCACGTTAAGACGTTGACGAGTGTTCCAATCATTGTCTATCCGAACTCCGGTGAAGTCTATGATCCGGTCGCAAAGACGTGGTCGGGTACGAATCAGTGCACGTCGTTCCAAGCCATCGCAAAGACATGGTATGAAGCTGGAGCACGATTGATTGGCGGTTGTTGTAGAACTTCACCGGAACATATCGCGCAAATTCGTTCGGTTTGCCAGGTTTCTCATACGTGATGAATGATGACGAAAAAACGGACACGAAATCGATTGATTTCGTGTCCGTTTTTTTAATGGTGTGATTCCATTACCGTTCGCGCAAGGCGCGATTGAATTGTTGCAATAGGCGTCCGAAATCTTCTGCATCATCCGCTGGCCAGTCTGTCAGTAGACGTTCGATGCTCGCGAGACGTGCGGTTCGGTAGATGGTGAGTTCTTGTTGTCCTTTATCTGTAATATGATAGAAGAAGGCTCGCCCATCTGTCGGATCTTTTACTTTTTCAACGAGTTGCTTCTGATCGAGTGCCGCTGCTTGGCGACTGACGGTCGAGACATCGAGCTGAAGTTCACGGGCAAGTGTTTTAACACCGACGTTGCCGGAATCCGCTAATTGTCGCAGTAAGAGATAAGAAGCACGGTCCAAATTACGATTGTCTGCCGTCGCCGTCGTTAAGCGCCGGATCAGGATCGCTAACTCGAGTTCAATGGTTTCGAGTGATTGTTGAGACATCGGGTATCTCCCCTTTCAAAAAAGTCTCTCTGTCCCTCATGATTACCCAATGTGGATAAGCTGTCAATGCGAAAAGCAGGAGGCTTGACAGAGTTGTAGTTGTATTATACAATCATTTTTGTTCTTTTAATTGTATCATACAACTTTCGTAGATGAGAAACGAACGACAAAGGAGAATTCAGATGAAAGCTTATGAATCGATGAAACAAGAGGTCATTACGGTAAACGATACAGATCTGATTCGTACGGTCATCGAACGATTCATTCAATCTGGTATTAGCGGCGTACCCGTCATCAATGCCGAGCAAGAGGTCGTCGGTTATATCAGTGACGGAGATATCATGCGCGCGATCGGAAAACACAAGGACATCATCGTCGATACATTCTTATATGTAGATGTCATCAAAGGAGACGAAGAAGATTATGAAGATCGAATTCGTCATATCTTGAATCGACCTGTCATGGAACTTGCACGCCGGAAGGTTGTAACAGCAGACGCTGATACAGAAATGGAAGAGATTGCAGCAACACTTGGCGCAAAACGGATCAAAAAGCTTCCAATCCTTAAGGCAGGACGTCTTGTTGGGATCATTAGTCGAGGCGACGTCATCCGCCATTCGTTTAAACAGTTCATATAATACATTCAATAGAAAGAAGGGACACTATGGCACTTGCTGAAAAAACAACGACGCTTGAGCCGGAAACGGTATTAGCGGAAAGCAAACATGGATTATTCCATCAACCGGTTGCTGTTTGGGCAGTCTTTTTCGCCAGTATTACAGCATTCATGGGAATGGGACTCGTCAATCCCGTGTTACCGACGATTGCCGAGAATTTAGAAGCGTCCAAAAGTGAAGTAACGCTCTTATTTACAAGTTATAACGCCGTCATGGCATTCGCGATGTTAATTACAGGCGCGATCTCATCACGGATTGGTCAAAAAGGAACATTAATGCTCGGGATCGCCGTCATCGCAACTGTTGCTGGTTTTGCTTCACAAGCAGACAGCATTTGGACGCTCGTCGCGTTACGCGGTGGATGGGGACTTGGGAACGCTTTGTTCGTTGCAACCGCACTGGCTGCGATCGTTTCGCTGTCGTCAGGCGGAACAGCAAAAGCCATCATTTTGTATGAAGCAGCCGTTGGTCTTGGGATTTCGATTGGACCGCTATTAGGCGGAACACTCGGTTCGATCACATGGCGCGCCCCATTCATGGGTGTTGCGACAATCATGGTCATCGCGTTTCTCGTCTTGCTCTTCTTGATGCCAAAACCAGCAGCATCTGCTGCACCAAAACAAAAGTTATCATTAAAAGCACCGTTCCAAGCGATGAAGCATCGTTCGCTCTTGACACTCGGGATCGTTGCGGCGCTTTATAACGTTGGGTTCTTTACGATCATGGCCTATGCACCATTCGTCATGAAACTACCAGCGAAAGGACTCGGATTCGTCTTCCTCGGTTGGGGGATGTTGCTTGCGATCACATCAGTCTTAACGGCTCCGAAACTGAAACAATGGTTCGGAACGATCAAAGCGATGATCATGATGTTGATCACATTCGCGATCTTGCTTCTTTTAATGGGAATCTTCACGGAAACTCCAGCCGTCGTCATCGTCTGTGTCATCTTGGCGGGAGCTGTGCTTGGGAATAACAACACGCTCATCACGACAGCTGTCATGGATGCAGCACCTGTCGAACGTTCGACAGCATCTGCGGCATACAGTTTCCTACGTTTTCTCGGGGCAGCCATCGCGCCATTCATGGCCGGTAAATTGGCTGAAATCTTCAACGCAAATCTACCCTTTTATGTCGGAAGTGGCTTCGTCCTCTTATCCGTCATCATCATCGGGGTCAATCTCAAACACATTCGCCATATCGACCGGACGGAAGGCGGACATTAATTCGATAACAAGACAGCCGAAGCGCATTCGCTTCGGCTGTTTTTGATTGAAATCAAGAGGGGTACATGGTTCTTAACGTGCGGATCGAGTGCTCGATCATTTCCCGAAGTACGCCTAAGTCGATGTCAGTCAGTCGTTTGACGTAAATGCAGGACTTACCGCGTCGATACGTACCGAGACTGGCAAGCAGTCGTTCTGAGACTGCGTCTTCACCAAGCGCGAGATAAAGGACGAGGTTCGTCTTCCGCGGAGAAAAGCCGACATAAAAGCTGTCGCCCTCGCGGCCGGAGGCGTAACGGTAATGGTAGGAACCAAAACCAATCAAGGATGAACCCCAAAGGACGGCTTCATATCCCGTGACATTTTCGAAGAACTGACGTAGTGTGATACCATCTGCTTGACGTTGCGGCGGTTCGACTTGTGTCAGAAAGGCATCAACGGACTGTTCGGTAGGACCTGTCTTTGGCGTATCAGGCATAAGCAGACTCCTTTCGGATGAAGAAGATATGGGTTACTTTCGAGAAGTGCTAGTAAATATCCTGTGGCTCAGAGGTGGAAATCGAATGAAGCATCGTATCGTGTTTCGAGGAGAAGAAAGCAGTGTACTATGGGAAATCTTACACGTATATCCAACGCAAGAAGAACTAACGATTCAGATGGTAGGGCGGAATAGTGAACACCAGTTTTCAGTTACATTCAATCAATATGATGCGTTCATCCGTAACTTTGCTCACGTCCATGAGTCGTTACACGGTGAAGTCGTATTCGAGCAGGGAGTAATTCGACTCCGCTTACGCTATGACCGACTTGGTCGTGTCTTCATCAGTTGGTCTGACGGACAAACGAGTCACCAGTTTCGCAGTGATCAAAGTTATTTAAGTGAGGCGTTAGCACAACTTGGCGTCTACTGAATCAGCTGATGAAAGGCGCTAACACAAAAAGAAGGGACGACATTCGGTTACAATATCGAATGTCGTTCCTTCTTTTTTTAATGTGATGGGAGCGATTGATGTAATGGTGTGTTGATCAAGTTGAAGCAAAACGCAATCGTTTGTTCATATTCGGATAACGGAATCGATTCATCCACTTGGTGTGCGAGACGGAAATCATGGAATGAAGCGATTGCGATTGGAAATGACTTTTTCGCTTGGCTGAACATCGCACCATCCGTTCCACCTGGAATAGCGATTTTTCGTGGTGTCACGCCGCTAACCTGCTCCATCGTATCCGCGACCTGTTGCAAGAAAGGCGCCTGTTCATCGGTTTCACAAGAAGGAATATCCTTGATGACGGTCACGTTCATATCAAACTCGGAATCTTCTGCTACAAGACGACGCTCGATAGCTGTAAAGGCAGCAAGAACGTCCGCTCGACCGAACCCGGGAATCGTCCGGATATCCATATAAAAGGAAGCCTGACTCGGAACGACATTCGGTCCTTCGCCTCCTGAAATCGAGGTGATCGACGCAACGACTGGACCAAGCGCCGGATGATGATTCGCTGTAATCGAGAAGCGTTCCGACTTCACTTCCTGGATGACGCGATAGACGTCATCGATCGCATTACGTCCGAGTTGAGGGGCAGAGCTGTGTGCACTTTTCCCACGACATGTCACTTCGATCCCAACGACACCTTTTTGTGCATAACCGATCATTCCGCTTGTTGGTTCTGTGATCAGTAAAGCGTCTAAATCATCCGCGTGTCCTTGTTCGGTCAAATGACGAGCACCCGTCATTCCATTCTCCTCATCGGATGTAATCAGAAGTTTGATAGTGTTTGGTCGTTCTTGACGTTCTCTATATTGAATCAGTGCTTGCACCATTGCCATGACACCTGATTTCATATCAGAAGCCCCACGACCATAGATGCGGCCGTCTTCGATTTCGCCACCATATGGATCTTTCGTCCAGCCGTCTTCTTGAACTGGAACCGTATCGAGATGACCAGATAGACCGAGGACGGCAGGACGTGAAACATCCTCGCTCGCAGGGACGGTCGCGACGAGACAAATTCGTTTTGGTGAAACTTCAATCCATTCTGTCGAGATCTGATGATCGACCAATACATCGTATACGTAACGTGCGACGGCTTCTTCTCCGTCCATCGGATTGACACTTGGAATTTGAAGACACCGTTGTAAGTAAGTAATCGCTGTTTGCATGAATTTTTCCCCCTTTACCTGTAGTGTACCCTGATAAAAATACTTCAGGGAGGTAAACTAATTCAGAAAATAATTTACGGTACTGAACGTCTTGAGGTAAAAGAAAAGCGGTGCAACTAAAGGGTTACACCGCGCATTGCTCATTCACTTTTTTCTGCTTCGTCTTTCCACTTCGAATCGATTAACATCTCTCCCGGCCATGTATAAGCCATGATGCCGCCATCCGCCGTGATGTCCTCACCTGTGACATATGAGCTGTCGTCAGAAGCAAGGAAGAGGGCGACCGTTGCCATCTCGCGTGGTTTACCGAGTCGACCGAGTGGTGTGATCCAGGCGTTCGCATCGCGGAACTGTTTGCCTTGTTCTTTTTCTTTTTCACCGACGAGTGTATCGATGAGTGGTGTTTCAATCGTTCCTGGCGATAACGAATTGACACGAATACCATGACGCGCGTAATCGATTGCCATCGCGCGAGTGAAGTTCGCGATCCCGCCTTTCGCCGCGTTATAACCAGACCGGTTCAAGTCAGCTGCGCGACCCGACATCGATGACGTGTTGATGATCGAACCACCGTTATCCAGCATGAGTGGAATCAAGAATTTACTGACGAGGAATGTACCGCGTAAATCGACAGCGATGATCCGGTCGAAGAGATCGATTGGATACTCGTGGACTTTCCCGCCTTGTTCATCGATTCCGGCATTGTTGAAGAGGACGTCGACCGTACCGTATGTCTCTTTGACATGCTTCGCAAGTTGCTCAACACTCTCGACGTCTGAGACGTCGACATGGACGGCTTCCGCTTTCCCGCCTTGTTGTGTAATCTGTTCTACTGTTTGTTTTGCTTTTTCAAGTGAGACATCGGCACAAACGACCGTTGCTCCTTGTTCTGCGAATACAAGCGCAGTCGCTTGTCCAATCCCTGTTGCCGAGCCGGTAATGACAGCTATTTTTTGATCCAGTCTACCCATTGCTAAATCCCTCCTAAGTCGTATCGTTCACCTTATGAAACATTCCCGGAGAAATGGAGATTAAACCCATCGATGCGTCTAGTAATAGAAGATAAGGGGTACATCTACAACAGCATAATCGCTGTAAAAAGGGAGATGAGAACGCTGACATCCGATCAATGGCAACTTGCTAAAAAATTATTACAGGAAGCTGTCGAGTATCAAATGACGCTCGAGAAAAGTGCGTTCGCAGATCAACTGATTGATCAAACGACACCTGTCCTTTGGTTTGGTGATGCGACGCGTAGCAGTTGGGTGACGATCGCGACGAACCCATCCCGAACGCAGTTTTTAGACCGGACGGGCGCATTACGATTCGACGAGACCGGTCCGCTCTTTATTCGTCCGAAGTCGATGTCATGGGAGGATTATCTGCAGGAGGAGACGCTGACAGATTCAATCCGGCGCTTCAATCGTTACTTTAAACAACCAAATGTGTACCGGACCTGGTTCGGTCGACCAGGTGGGGGTAAGCTCGAAGGATTCTTGAACGGACTCGGTGCGTCGTTTTACGAAAAGACGTTTGATCCAGTCATTCACTTGGATTTTTTTCCGTTTCCGACGCACCACTACATGGGAGCGATCAAAGAACGCAGCGTGTTGGAAGATAGTCCGTTCGGTCAGACATTTTTGTTACGCCTGCTTGAACTGTTTTCGATAAAAGGAATCATCCTGCTCGGTAAGGAACACACGGAACGATTTGCGAAGCTCGAACCAGATATCGATTGGACAACCTATCGACCAACGGATTATCCAGACGCGATTTTTCAAATCGGCTTCTCGTCACGATTTCAGGTCCCCGTCGTCGGACTCCACTTCAAACCGAGTGAGCAGTTCATCGGTCTCGGTAATCGAAAGGATGAAAAAGGCGTCAGCCATGGCACCTATGGGTCAGCGGAACACTTACGTCAAATCGGAAAAATCGTCCGTGAAAAAGTCGCGACATACAGTGAAAAAGGTGATTGACAGATATTTCGAACTCCCTAATAATAGGAGATGAATTAGCACTCTGTATGATTGAGTGCTAAAAAAGGGAGGCAGAATGAGCATGGAAACGAAACAATTTAAGGCGGAATCAAAACGATTGCTGGAGATGATGATTCATTCCATCTATACGCATAAGGAGATTTTCCTGCGCGAATTGATCTCGAATGCTAGTGACGCCATGGATAAGATGTACTACAAAGCATTGACGGACGAGACGATTTCGTTCGAAAAGGAACACTACAAAATTACGATCGAACCAAATAAAGAAGCACGTCAACTCATCATTCGTGATACGGGAATCGGAATGACGAAGGAAGAACTAGAAGAGAATCTCGGTACGATCGCAAAGAGTGGGTCGCTTGCCTTCAAGGCAGAGAATGAAGCACAAGATGGTCATGATATCATCGGTCAATTCGGTGTCGGATTCTATTCTGCCTTCATGGTCGCAGACGTCGTCACTGTCGTTACGAAACCGTACGGCAGTGCAGTCGCTTATAAATGGGAATCGCGTGGTGTCGAAGGTTATACGATCGAGGAAGTCGACAAAGAAACCGTCGGAACGGAGATTACGCTCCACATCAAGGCGAACGAGGAAGAAGAATCGTATGACGAATACCTCGAGACGTATCGTCTGCGCAGCATCATCAAGAAATACTCGGATTTCATCCGTTATCCGATCGAGATGAAGGAACTCGAACGTCAGCCGATCGAAGGCAGTGATGAGACGGAAGAGGTAGAGGTCGTCAAGACGATCAACAGTATGGTGCCGATCTGGCGGAAGAACAAACGAGAATTGACAGACGAAGACTATGCGAATTTCTACCAAGAGAAGCGGTATGGTTTTGACAAACCGGCAAAACACATTCATATCAGCGTCGATGGCGCCGTTCGTTATCAATCGATCTTATTCATTCCGGAACAGGCACCGTACGATTATTATTCGAAAGAATTTGAAAAAGGACTCGAGCTTTACGCGAATGGTGTGTTGATCATGGAAAAATGCAGTGATTTGTTGCCGGATCACTTCAGTTTCGTCAAAGGAATGGTCGACTCGGAGGACTTATCGCTTAACATCTCGCGTGAGTTGTTGCAACACGATCGTCAATTGAAACTGATCGCGAAAAATATCCAAAGTAAAATTAAAACACAACTCGAAGCACTTTTGCGCGAAGATCGCGCGAAGTACGAAACGTTCTATCAAGCGTTCGGACGTCAGCTGAAGTTTGGTATGTACAATGATTATGGCATGCATAAAGAACAGGTACAGGACCTGATCCTCTTCTACTCAGCGAAGGAGAAGAAGTTGATCACGCTCGCAGAATACGTCGCAGCGATGCCGGAAGACCAAGCGCATATCTACTACGCCGCTGGTGAGAGCACAAATCGTTTGGATAAATTACCGCAATCCGAGCTCGTCCGTGATAAAGGATATGACATCTTGTACTTCACGGAAGAGATCGATGAGTTCGCGATTCAGATGCTGATGACGTATGACGAGAAAACATTCAAATCAGTTACGAGCAGTGACTTAGGAATCGAAGCAGAAGAAGCAGAGACGACAGAGGCACAAGTAGAAATGTTCCAAGCGATGCAGGAGATCTTAAGTGGACAGGTCAAGGAAGTCAAAGCATCGACGCGTCTAAAATCGCATCCTGTCTGCTTTGCGACAGACGGCGCCGTCTCAATTGAGATGGAGAAAATCTTGAAAGCGATGCCGAATAATGAAGGGGTAGAAGCGGTCAAGATTCTCGAGTTGAACCCGTCACACCTGGTGTTTAAATCTCTTGAATCAGCTTATCAAAACGACCGTTCGAAATTTGAGCGCTATACAAAACTGATGTATCAACAAGCATTGCTTGTCGAAGGACTCCCACTCGAGGATCCAGTAGCATTCGCGAATGATGTGTGTTTATTAATGGTTTAAATTGAAATGACGCTATCCGTATGAGGATGGCGTCATTTTTCAAAAAAAGAATGAGCTACTCCGCAAAATGCTGAATGAGCTGTTTCATTAAGTACGGTTGATTCTCTTCAAACTGTTTTTTCCGATGACCATTCGCACCAGATGGATGAGGGAAGTCTGAAAGAAGCTGATGCTGTTCGATTCGTCCATCATGAATCAAACTACGGACTTGTGCTTCGACGACACGACCAAGTGGAATCAACAGTGTCGGTTTTCGTAGCTGATTGATTTCAGCGACGAAGTGTTCCTCCGCATAATGTCTCAATAAAGGACTGCGACTGATCTTCGGTTGATGCCCCGAATAATTTTTTTCCCGATAGAAGACGGGTTGCTTTAACAGTGACGTCGGATGTAATAATTCCTGATGTTGATGAAATAAGCTAGCCGTCGTCTCGATTCCAAGCAATGCTGGAAGCTCAAGTGCATCTAACATCTGGACGAGATTACGTCGCATCGTTCCAGCAAAACTGGCTGTATATTTGACGAGCCGTGCCGTCTCTTCTAGCGAAGCACCATGATGGAGCGCATCCGTCGCTTCCTCAAAGGCGATTCGCATCTGTTCAAAGCCAGGTGTGATCCCGACGATGACGACTTTAGCCTCAGTATTGATATATTCACCGATCGGAGAATAATAGACGGTTAGATTATTCTCCTGTTGCAATAAAAAATCATCCGTCCATAATTCATCACGTCGTAACGTACGATCGTCAGGTAAGCTACGAATGACTTGTTCAAATATAGTTAACGAATTCATGAAAGGTCCTCTTCTCTCTGTATTGGCACTATAATAACAAATAATACCATTTGAGACAAATACACCCTTTCACTATTTTGATATGGGCACACAAAAAGGACTCAAGACGAGTCCTTTTTAGTTTATTGCGCGCGTTCTTTGACCGAAGCGACTTCGTACGTCAGAATCTCGCTACCGAGCATTGGCGATTCTCCCGCTTCACTATTCGCCGGTCGACTATGGGACGCTTTGAAATCGTCACTTTCCCGCCATGCTTGGAAACTCTTCATATCTTCCCAGTACATGTTGACGTTCATCTCATCATGTTCTTCGATGTTTTGTGTCAACAAGACCTCGACGCGGATGAATCCATCCATCGTATCAAGTCCACTTGGACGTGTAAAACGAGGAGCGAGGGCAGCAGCCATTCCTTTTTTGACTTTAATACGGTTCGTAACGACGATCATTATGAAATCCCCTTTCAAAAAACGAATAATGTACTTCTTCAGTATAGTACGATGAAGGAAAGAATGCCGGAAAGAAGGAACAAACGATGAATGAACAGGAATACGATCAACGACTACGAATTGAGACCATTGAGATGCAACATCTTTATAGTGTGTTCAGTCACTACAATCGATATGAACCAACGCCCTATGCAGCATTAGACGAACTGTGCGAAACGTATTTGTTTCAAAAACAGGATACTGTCATTGACTTCGGATGTGGGAAAGGGCGCTTGAACTTTTACTTACACGACCGTTTTGACTGCTCCGTCATCGGAATCGAGATGAACGGACAATTTTACGAAGACGCGATCCGGAATATGGGGAACTACCAAAGTCGACGGAAGCGGCGTTCCGGAGGTTTACGATTTGAACAGGCGTATGCCGAGCAGTACGTCATTCCGGATGAGGCAAACAAGTTTTATTTTTTCAATCCATTCTCTTCGCAAATTTTCATGAAAATAGTCGATCACATCCTAGATTCAGTCGAGCGCTCCTCGCGTTCAGTTGATCTCATTTTGTATTACCCAACTGATGAATACCGGGAATATCTAGAGCGCCATACCGTATTTGATCAAGTTGATGAGATTCGATTGCAGGATCTTTATGACAAAAATCACGACGAGCGATTCGTCATCTATCGTTTTGATCCGAACAAACTGCTTCAAAACGGGTATGAATACAGTGATGAGCGAAATAAAGGATGAGGAGGTCGGATGATGATCCGTTTGGAGCATGTGACGAAGGAATTTGCGCCGGGACGCGGGATATTCGATGTCAGTTTTACGGTTGAGCCGGGTATGATATTCGGTTTTATCGGACCAAATGGCTCCGGAAAATCAACGACGCTCCGGCATTTAATGGGACTACTGGCTGCGGACGATGGAAAAGCAACCGTCGGCGGTTTTGATTGCTGGAATCAAAGTAAAGAAGTAAAGCAGTTGGTCGGTTATTTACCGGGTGAAATTAGTCTGCCTGGAGAGATGACAGGAGCAGACATGCTGGATTTGATGCAGCGACTACACGGCAGCGATCCGGCACGGCGGCAATTGTTGTTGAAACGGTTTCCCTTTGAGACGAAGACAAAAATCCGAAAGATGTCAAAAGGAATGAAACAAAAACTGGCACTTGTCGGTTGTTTCATGAAGGATGCGCCGGTCTACCTACTCGATGAGCCGACAAGTGGACTTGATCCCTTGATGCAAGAGCGTTTTTTAGAGTGGATTGAACAGGAGAAACAAGCGGGAAAAGCGATCTTGATGAGTTCGCATCACTTTCCAGAGATGGAAAAGTCGTGTGATCGAGCCGCTTTAATCAAAGCGGGCCGCATCATCGTCGAATCCGATATTCATGCGTTGATTCGATCGAGTCGAAAGGTGTACACGATCGTTTTTCAAAGTGAGACGGAGGCGGCGCAATTCGCGAGGCAAGTCGGCGTTGAACCGAAGCGGACAGAAGTCAGTTTTCAAACGGATGAGACGTTAACCTTAAACCAGGTGATTGCTTATTTAACGCAGTATGATGTGCGATTGATCCGACAATCGGCGGATGATTTAGAACAGGTCTTTTTGCATTATTACGGCGAGGAGGAACCATCGTGATGTTGCTAATCCGCTCTTTATTCAAGCAAGTCAGAAAGCCTGTTCTTGCTTATTCGATTGGAACGAGTCTTTATTTGTTGATGCTTGCGTTGCTTTATCCATCGATGATGAAGACAGGTTTACTAGAAGCAAAGCTAGAAGCGTTACCTCCGGAAGTCTTGAAAGCCTTTCAATACGATAAGGTGACAGGATTCAATAATGTGCTTGATCTGCTCGGTGGGAATTATTACGGATTGATCTTCCAAGTCATCGCGAGTCTATTTTTACTCTCGCTAGCAGCACGACTCGTCGCGCGACCAATCGACAATGGAGAATTGATCGTCTACCTAGCGGCACCGATCACACGAAATGACTATACGTTAGCAGTTGCAAGCGTCATCGGACT
Source organism: Exiguobacterium sp. UBA7533 (assembly GCF_002479335.1). Taxonomy (NCBI): domain Bacteria; kingdom Bacillati; phylum Bacillota; class Bacilli; order Caryophanales; genus Exiguobacterium; species Exiguobacterium sp. UBA7533. The sequence goes on from NZ_DLMP01000014.1 coordinate 81,309, forward strand.
CGCTAGTCTTCTTCTCGTCACGCTGAACGGTCTCGTATTGATGGTAGCGGATTGGTGGATGAGCGGAATTACGATCGATACTATGGTATTATGGCGAATTCAACTCAATGCGCTAATGTTACTCTTTGCAATTGGTACATTTACGTTATTCATTGCGACGTTATTCGATGAAGAACGACGTGCTTTTTCGCTTGCTGGTAGTGTACTCATCCTATCGATCGTCTTGACGATTCTGTCTGAACTGAGTGACAAGACAGAGTGGCTCCGTTATCTATCCGTCTTCTCCTTATTCAATACGACGCAATTACTAGAAGGAACGAATCATTTTCTGCTCCATTCGGTCATCCTATTCGTCCTATTTCTCATTTTCTTGACTGGAGCATTCGTTCAATTCGGGCGTCGAAGTCTGTCGATTTGATCGAAAGTGACGAAAAAAATTTACAGAAACTGAACATTTAGGATTTGAACGTTGCGTCACGCGCTGATTTTTACTAAGATAAAGGAATGTTGTAGTTCTGGAAAAAGAAATGAGGTCTTTTGAAATGAATAAACCATCCATTTATGGATTAACGCTTGAGCAGATGACAGAATGGTTATCGAATCAAGGGCACAAACCATTCCGTGCCAAACAAGTATGGGATTGGCTCTACCGTAAACGTGTCACGACTTTCGCGGAAATGACGAATGTCAACAAGGATTGCCTTGAGTTGTTAGATCAGAGTTTTACGATTGACTCGATGACAGAAGCGGTCAAGCAAGAATCAGCGGACGGAACAATCAAGTTCCTCTTCAAATTATATGATGGCAACTTGATCGAAACGGTTTTGATGCGTCATAAATACGGTCTTTCTGTCTGTGTTACGACACAGGTTGGCTGTAACATCGGCTGTAGCTTCTGTGCAAGTGGTCTCATCAAGAAGAGCCGCGACTTGTCAGCAGGCGAAATCGTTGAGCAGATCATGAACGTTCAACATCACCTCGATGCAGTCGGAAACGAAGAACGTGTCAGCCACGTCGTCGTCATGGGTATCGGTGAACCGTTCGATAACTTCGACAACATGGTCGACTTCTTGAACGTCATCAAGGACCACAATGGTCTTGCAATCGGTGCGCGTCACATCACGGTTTCAACAAGTGGTTTGGCAGACAAGATCTACAAGTTCGCTGACTTAAAACTCCAAGTCAACTTAGCTATCTCGCTTCACGCACCAAACAATGAATTGCGTACGCAAATCATGAAAATCAACCGGGCGATTCCGCTTGAGAAATTGATGCCAGCAATCGATTATTACGTTCAAACAACGAACCGTAAAATCACGATCGAGTATATCTTGCTTCGTGGCGTCAACGACCAAAAAGAACACGCGGTCGAACTCGCGAAATTGTTTGAAGACAAACGTCATTTGACGTATGTCAACTTGATTCCGTACAACCCAGTCGATGAGCACGGTCAATATCAACGCAGTACGTCTGAAGATATCACGACGTTCTACGATACGTTGAAGAAGAACGGCTTGAACTGTGGTGTTCGTCTTGAGCACGGAACAGATATCGATGCTGCGTGTGGTCAATTACGTAGTAAGCAAATCAAAAAAGATAAAGTAGCATCCAAATAATTCGTTGGGCTTCTCATCGTTTCGGTGGGAAGCTTTTTTTACGATAAGAAATGAGGACATCCTATGACACGTATACGATTCAATGATTTTAACTTAAGCACACCGATTCTCGACTCGATCGAGCAACTTGGATACACGGCACCAACCGAAGTCCAGCAATCGGTCATTCCCGTTGTATTATCCGGAAAAGACGTCATCGTCAAATCACGGACAGGAAGTGGGAAGACGGCTTCCTTCGCAATCCCCCTTTGTGAACTCGTCGAGTGGGAAGAAAACAAACCACAAGTCTTAGTCTTGACGCCAACACGTGAGCTTGCCTTGCAGGTCAAAGAAGACATCATGAACATCGGACGCTATAAGCGGATCAAAGCGACGGCCGTCTTCGGCAAGCAACCGTTCCGTGGACAAGTCACGGAACTCAAACAAAAGACACACGTCGTCGTCGGTACACCGGGACGTGTACGCGATCATATCGAGCGGGGCACGCTATCGCTTGAGAAAATCCGTTACGTCGTCTTGGATGAAGCCGATGAAATGCTGAATATGGGCTTCCTCGATCAAGTCGACGCCATCTTGTCCGAGTTACCAAAAGATCGGATGACACTCTTATTCTCTGCGACCTTCCCGGAAGATATCGCACAGTTGAGCAATCGTTACATGGATGCACCGAAACGAATCGAAGCGGGTGAAACCGTCGTCTCAACGATTACGCATAGTTATATTCCGGTGACGGATAAGACGAAATTCGCGATTCTAAAAGATGTCCTCGTCGCTGAAAACCCGGATCGCTGTATGATTTTCTGTCGGACGAAAGAACATGTCGATTTCGTTGCGAATGGTCTCCGTGCACATGACTATCCGGTTGAAGCGATTCACGGAGGAATGGAACAAGACGATCGACTCGATGCGATGAAGGCGTTCCGTGCCGGTAAATTCCGGATTCTCGTTGCAACAGACGTCGCAGCACGCGGTATCGATATCGAGAACATCACGCATGTCATCCAGTATGATCTCCCTGTCGAACGAGAAAGCTACGTTCACCGGACCGGTCGGACGGGTCGTGCAGGAGCAACTGGACAAGCAATTAGTCTCGTCACACCAGCAGACGAACGTCGCCTGAAGGAAATCGAGCAATATCACGGGAAGCTGACACGCCGCCAAGCACCGACGGAAAAGGACTTGATGCGGACAGCGGATGCGTTCGAAGAGAAAATGGCGACGGCAGATACGCGTTCGTCGAAAACGGAACAGCTCGATGCCGACATCATGAAGTTGTTCTTTAACGGCGGAAAGAAAAAGAAACTTCGTGCCGTCGACTTCGTTGGAACGATCGCGAAGATTGAAGGCGTCACAGCAGACGATATCGGGATTATCTCGATTCAGGATACGTTGACGTATGTCGATATCCTGAACGGCAAAGGTCCGCTTGTCTTACGAGCGATGAAGACGACGAAAGTCAAAGGGAAACAATTGAAGGTGTATGAAGCATTCAAGAAGTAAAACAAGCCGGTCCATCTCCGCCTAGGCGAAGAGGGACCGGCTTGTTTGCGTCAAAGCATGTCCGAGATGAAGTCCGCTAGCGGCTGCTTGGGCAAGAGAGTGCGTTGCACCAGAGCAATCACCGATCGCATAGACACCGGAGCATGTCGTCTCAAATGTTTCTGACGTCTCAAGCATCGGTGCGTAAAACTTACCATCTAGTCCATAAAGTAACGTATCTGCTGGAAGTTCCGTCTCAAGGAGTCGCTCGAGGCGTTTTAAAAAACCTTCTAAGACGAGGAGGTCTTCCACAGGTACTTCCGCGTGTAAATCTCCAGGGGAAGCAGCTAGCGAAGGGATGATTCCGTTATGAAGCAATTGATCCGTTGTTGTCGCTCGCGATTTTCGAAAGTCACTGAGGCGCTGGACAACGATGCGATCCTGTCCTTGATTGATTCCTCCGATAACGCGTGTGGCGTATGCATTGGCTTGTGCTAACGTCGAAAAATAACGCGGGAGAAACAGTGTAAAGTTCAAATTCATTGATCCATCTGCCGTCTCATGGACGTTTTGACCGTCCGGCATGACGAGTCCTTCTTGATATTTGCGGATGATCCGTCCGCATGGATTCATGCAATAGGTGACGGCTTTACCATAAGGTGAGTCGTAACCGAGCTTTGTCTCGAACGTTTCCTGTAGTAATGTTCGAAATAGTGCCTCATCCGTCTCGACCCGCACTCCGAGATCAAGTCGGGTCCGCTGTGGGATGACACCAAGCGTCGCTAACTGTTGCAACGTAAAGTCTGCACCGGAACGACCTGTCGCGAACACGATCCGTCGACTTACGAAGGTTTCGTCCGCTGTTTTAATCGTAAACGCCTCCGACTTCGTGATCTGTTCGATCGTCGTTTCGAAACGAGCATCGAGTCGTGGCAATAAAGCATCCTCAAACGCCGTGAAGACGCCAACTGTTCGTGCTGTGCCTAAATGACGGACGGTCGTCTCGACCGTATGGAGACCAGCACGACGGGCGCGAATTGCGACAGCAGGTGAATGCGTCGAGTAGGTCTCGATCATATCGGCACCGTATGTACATAAAAGATTATCGACTTCTTGGAACAGTCGTCGTGTCGTCTCTTCACCGATTTTTGAGACGAGCTCTCCGCCGAATCCCATCGCATAATTGAATTTTCCTTCTGATTTTCCAAGCCCTGCAAATCCAAGATACGCATCTTCTACTGTTCGCTTGCGGATTGGTTTTCCGGCATCGAGCAGTAAGACGCATTGCCCATCTTCAACGAGCTGATGAGCAAGGAAGATTCCCGCTACACCGGCTCCGATAATCGTCACATCATACATTACAGACGCCTCCTTTTCTCTGAGTATACAAAAAAGCCGGATTCCTATAAAAGGAATCCGGACTGAGTGAGATCGCTTATTTCCATTCTGCGATGTCAGCGATTGGTAGACGAACCGATGGGTATCCTGCGTCAACCGCTTTACCAATCGATAGCAACATGACTGGTACATAACGCTCTTTTTCAAGACCGAATGCTTCTGCGATTTGATCTTTCTCGTAACCACCGATTGGGTTCGTATCATATCCGTGCGCACGAGCGACGAGCATCAATTGCATCGAAACGAGACCTGAGTCGATCAAGATGCTATCTTTCAAATCGTTTGCTGAGATACTACTGTACATGCCTTGGATCGCAGGTACTTGGCGATCGCGTACTTCTTGTGGCATGAGCCCTTTCGCAACAGCTGTGTCGTAGATGTTTTCGAGTTGATCGACTGCGTTCATGTCACCGAAGACAGCGATGACAGCAGAAGATGTCTCGACTTGGACTTGGTTGAATTTCGCGAGTGGTGCAAGTGTTGCTTTTCCTTCTTCGCTATCGATGACGAGGAAACGCCATGGTTGCATGTTGACGGAAGAAGGTGCAAGTGTTGCTTCTTCAAGGATTTGTGTCATTTCTTCTTTTGAAATTTTTACGTTCGTGTCGTAGTTACGAATCGAGCGACGTCCTTTAACGATTTCCATGAAGTCTGTTTGAGTTTGCGTTGCCATATTAAATCGACTCCTCTTTTAGTTTAGGTAATGCGTCAGCGTTTGCTTCGATGCGCTGAATCATCTCAGCTAACGTCCGTTGTTCTTCAGCAGAGAATCCTTCGAGTAGATCCTCGAGAAACTCATCTTTTTGTTCGCGTAATTGAGCGATGCGCGTCGCCCCTTGTTCCGTTAAAGAAACAAGAATCACCCGATTGTCAGCAGCTGAACGCTCGCGAGCAATCATCCCGGTCGATTCCAGGTGCTTGAGATGACGGGTCACTGCCGCATGATCCACATTGACGCGTTTTTGTAACTCTTTTTGGCTAATCGTTTGATCGACTTGTAGTTGAGCGAGTAGATCCATTCGAGTCTGACTAAAACCATCCGTACAGAGATCGAATTTTTGAGCAATCGTCTTATTGACAGAAACGAGTGCATAGATCAACCGTCCTTTTTCAGTGCAGGAGATACTCAATCCATCACATCCTTCCCTTCGTTCGAAGAAACCTTTGACGTATCAAAGATTGATATGTAAACGAATATAACGTGTTTAATTTGATGACGCAACTTATTTGCTTTTAACATAAAAAGAGATATCATTCACGCGGAATGATATCGAGTCAGGCGACTTAGCTAATTTGGCGTTTAGACGCTGGAATTCCTTTTGCATCGATCGCTGCAATGATCCGACGGAAATAGAATAACCAAAATTGTAGGAATGGTCCGATTAAGAAAATCGAGAGGATTGTACCGAAGAAAACAGGACCACCGAGCAACCAGCCAATGCCGCATGCCGTGACCTCCATGATCGTCCGCATCAGACGAATCGACGTTCCAAATCGCTCTGCAAGTGTCAGCGTCAACCCATCGCGTGGACCGGCTCCATATCCGACAGCAACATAAAGACCTGCCCCCATGCCGATGATGAAGATGCCGAAAATCAACCAGATCGTATTCAACCAAATCGACTCAAAAGAGGGTAAGAGATGAGAATTAAGGACAAGATTCATGAAGACACCGACGAAAATCGCGTTGACGAGTGTTCCAATTTGTGGTGTGACGCGGTCTAATGTGTACTTAACGAACACGAGTAATAGACCAACGAGCAAAATAATCGTTCCGACGGACAGTGGTGTTTTCTTTTGGAGACCGAGATGCAATACATCCCACGTCGAGACACCGAGTTCAGCAGTGATCATCATCGATGAGCCGAGAGCGAGTAAAAATAAACCGAGTAGGAAGAGTCCCCACTTTAACGTAGCGCGTAATAACCAGGAAGCACGATGACGCGTCATGTCTAACACCTCATTTCTTAAAAATAATTGATTCGTTAACTGTATCATGAGGAAAGTAGAAGAAGAAAGACGAAATTTTCCGTTTTTTCCATCTTAAGAAGGAGGGGAAGGTCGAAAGAGAAACGTATACTGAAGAAAAAAGGAGATGACAGGATGAAAGCGATCCGGCACCTGATTCGTTTTACATACATAGAAGCCATCTGTTGCGTCTTTCCCGTCATGATTTTCGCAGCGCTTGCTCTTTCACGTTATCTTCCTGCTGAACCGATCGCTCGATACGATCTCCTGTTGCTATGGTGTCTTCTCGTCCAAATCGTCTTACTTGTCACGCGTTATGAAACGCTGGAAGAGTTCAAACTGATCTTACTCTTTCACGTGATTGGTCTAGCACTTGAACTGTTCAAAGTGAACGTTGGGTCTTGGAGTTATCCGGAACAGGCTCTAACGAAAGTGGCTGGTGTTCCTTTGTATGCAGGATTCATGTATGCAAGTGTCGCAAGTTATGTCTGTCAAGCGTTCCGAAGATTTCATTTACGCTTCACAGCATTTCCACCACCTTGGCTTGCGATCAGCGTAGGCAGTCTCGTCTATCTCAACTTCTTCACCCACCACTGGATCTTCGATGCACGCTGGCTATTGATGGTCCTCGTCGTCCTTGTCTTCTATAAGTCATGGGTTCATTTTACGATCGAGCAGACAATCTACCGCATGCCGCTCGTCCTGTCTTTTTTACTGATCGCGTTCTTTATTTGGATCGCTGAGAATATCGTGACGTTCTTTAAAGGGTGGGTCTATCCACATCAGGAAAGAGGATGGGAAGTCGTTGATCTCGGAAAGTTGTCTTCTTGGTTCCTGCTTGTGATCATCACGGTCCTGATCGTCATCGTCGCGAAATACAAGCAACAGGATCCGGCTGTGGAGATATATCAGCGTACATAGACGAAAAACATGACATTTCGTTTGCGATGAAGCGCTTCGATGTTCAACGTTCGTTCTAACATGTGGACGACAACTTGAGCGTGTTTGGCTCAACCAGTGACGAGACGGGAAATTATTGAAAAAAGAGTGAAACATTAGAAGTTTTAAGCCGTAGAGTAAGGTGAGAACTTATTTTTCAAGGAGGACCTTACTCATGTCATCTCAATTAAAGAAAGCAGCGAAGGAGTCGCTCAGCGGTCGTTGGGGATTTGCAGTCCTAGCTTTTCTGCTGTTTAGTATTATTCAGGGTGTTCCTAATTTATTTGGATCGGATATCGATGAGCCGTCTAGTAGTATAGATCTCGTTGTATCATTGGTGTCGATTTTATTGATTCCAGTAGGAGTCGGTTGGACATGGATTGCCATGTCGATTGCTCGTGGCGAAGAAACGAAAGTGACGGATTTGTTTGAGCCATATGGTATGTTCCTGAAAGTGGTGGGGCTGGCCATTGTTCAGTTCATCTTTATCGCGCTCTGGACGTTACTCTTAATCATCCCTGGTATCATCAAGTCATTCTCTTACTTGTTGACGTACTACATCCTTCGGGATGAGCCGTCAATCGGTATTCTCGAGGCAATTACACGCTCACGGCAACTCATGGATGGACACAAGATGGAAGCATTCTTGCTCTTCTTATCGTTTATCGGTTGGGCGTTGCTTGTTATCGTTACGCTTGGTCTTGCTGTCCTATGGGTCGGACCATACTTCAGTGTCACGCTTGCCAAATTCTACGATCGTATTCGTGGGGAGCAGGCGCCAGAGCAGACATCAGATTTCGTCGCACCATACTAATTCCGAATCCCGACACTACGTCGGGATTTTTCTTTGGAATAAATCCGATAGGAAAAGACGGTTTAATGGTTGCTTTAGTTCAATGAATTCTGTACGATGAATGCAACACATCTTATCTAGAGAAGTCGAGGGACTGGCCCGAAGACACTTCAGCAACCCCGCTATGGCGGAAGGTGCTACTTCCAGGAAGGAATACCTTCTGAAGATAAGAGCGGACAGGACAAGATACCGTCGCTCTTTTCGAACTTCGAAAAGAGCGTTTTTTTATGATAAGGGGGACGATGGAGTGGAGTATGGTTTTTGGTTACCGATTTTTGGGGGATGGCTACGTAACGTCGAGGATGAACAGATGCCAGCGACATTCGATTATGCGAAACAAGTCGCACAAACAGCTGAACGGATCGGCTTCTCGACGACGTTGATTGCGGAATTGAACTTGAACGATATCAAAGGCATCAAGGAACCGAGTCTTGAGGCATGGACAACGGCAGCGGCGATTGCTGCAACAACAGAACGCCTTGAAATCATGACAGCGGTTCGTCCCGGGTTCCATAATCCGGCGACGACGGCGAAGATGGCGGCAAACATCGATCAGTTGAGTGGAGGACGATTTACGCTCAATGTCGTCTCGGCCTGGTGGGCAGAAGAAGCAAAACAATACAACGGTATTTTTACTGCACACGATGAACGCTATGCCCGAACGGAAGAGTTCGTCACGGTCATGAAAGGACTATGGGCAGATGCGTCACCGTACAGCTTCTCCGGCAATCACTACACGATCGAACAGGCAGAACTCCATCCGAAACCCGTCCAGCGTCCGGGGATTAAGCTCTACGCTGGTGGAGAGAGTGAAGCCGGAAAACGGACGATCGTCGAACATTGTGATGCCTACGTCATGCATGGAGGCACTGTTGAAGAAGTAGCTCATAAAATCAATGATATGAAAGTACGCCGGGAAGCGACGGGACACGCACCGCTTGAGAGCTTCGGTCTTGCTGCCTACATCATTTGTCGGGATACGGAAGAAGAAGCGCTTCTTGAGTGGCAACGCATCACGGACGTCAAGGAAGACAGCGCCGGTTATGCCGGTTATCAAGATTTCATCAGTAAATCGCAACTCGAACAACAGGTCGAACGAAATGATTATTCCGTCTCGAACCGTGGTCTGCGACCGAACTTGATCGGAACACCAGAACAGATTGCCGAACGGATTCTAGCGTTCGAAGCCGCTGGTGTCACGTTGCTCTTGTTACAATTCTCACCACAACTTGAAGAAATGGAACGCTTTGCCCGTGACGTAATGCCACTGGTCGAAGCGAAACGAAAGGTAGGTCAACAATCATGACAAAAATTCATATTCTCCACGAAAACCAAGAATGGACGGATCATCTCATCAAACGTCTCGAAGAACTCAAGTTGCCGTACGAGCAGTGGCACTTAAATGAAGGAATCGTACCGTTAGATGAACTGCCGCCAGAAGGTGTCTTTTACAGTCGTATGAGTGCGTCTTCGCATACGCGGGGGCATCGTTATGCGCCAGAGTTGACGGAAGGGGTCCTCGCTTGGTTAGAAGAGCATGACCGCACTGTCTTTAACGGAACGCGTGCGCTCCGTCTTGAAGTCAGCAAAGTTAATCAATACACAGCGTTACGTAAGGCTGGGATTCGTGTACCAAAGACAACGGCTGCTGTCGGACGTGATCAAATCGTACAAGCAGCAAAAGAAATCGGTGTTTCGTCATTCATCACGAAACATAACCGTGCCGGGAAAGGTCTCGGCGTCCAGTTATTCCATTCGATTGAAGCACTTGAAGCTTATCTCGATGGTTCGACATTCGACGAACCAGTCGATGGCATCACGTTGATTCAAGAGTACATCCAAGCACCAGAACCGTACATCACGCGGTGTGAGTTCGTAGGTGGAAAATTTGTCTATGCGGTCCGAGTCGATACGTCGGAAGGATTCGAACTTTGCCCAGCTGATGCGTGTGTGATTGACGACTTGTTTTGCCCAGTTGGTGAAGAAGCGCCGCAAACACCGATGAAGTTCCAAATCGTTGAAGGCTTCGATGATCCAATCATTGAAAAGTACGAAGCGTTCCTCCAAGCGAACCAGATTGCGGTCGCAGGTATCGAGTTCATTAAGGATGCGTCAGGTACGATCTATACGTATGATGTCAATACGAATACGAACTATAATTCCGATGCCGAAGCTGCTGCAGGACGCTACGGCATGCTTGAACTGGCAAAGTTCCTCGGAGCTGCTCTTGAAACAAGCACAGTAAAATAAGAATCGGCTCCCGCCCTGTCACCGGACGTTACAAGACCGGATGACAGGGTATTTGTATAGAAAGGGGGCGAATCTATGATTACGTGGAGAGAAGAACGACAGCTCGATATCCCGATTGAGGAAGCATGGCACTTGTTTGATCACACGCGGCTGCAACGTCTGATTCCGAACGTCGTCCAGCATGAGGTGATTGAACGAAAACCGGGTGTCGTCGGTTCGACGTATCGTCAAACGTACATGCAGGGCAACCGACTCGAAACCTACATCGTGACCGATTTAGCCTATACGAATGAGCCGGACTTTAAACAAAATACGATTGGATTCACGTTAGCTAAAATATTTAAGATTGAGATGACGTTTACGCTCAAACCACTTGGACACGCTCGTTGTCTGTTGATTTATACAGGAAAAAATGAAGGGGCAAACTTCGTTGGGAAAAGTCTCTTGTCACTCGGTGGCGAACGAGAAAACGAGAAAATTGTTCAGGGCTTGTTGCAACGTGTCGAAGAAGAGGCAGCAAAACAAAAGAAGAACAATGCATGAAAAAACGGATTCCCGCACCTGAGAATCCGTTTTTTCATATCTTATCGATTCGTATACGATTTGTGACCACTCGGTAAAACGGATAGGCAGTCGACACCTTGATAACGTTCTCGTTTTCTATCGCTGGATCGAGCGATTTTGGATTATCAAAAAGCTTAGTTACCGACTACTATTTTTAAGTATAAAAACGGTTATTAAATTTTCATTTAATCCAAAAATTATATCGTTACGATAGTCGACGCAAACGAGAAATCTGTGAATCATCTTGAAGCTCCTTTAATGGTCGAAACCGAACAGCTCGTAATTCTTGTTGATCAAGCGATAGTTCAGGATCGATCCCGAGTCGAGGTTCAGGACTATCTAAGACACGGCGAACGAGAAAACATGTCTCTGTTCCTTGATCCATTGAAATCTCGTAAAGTTTCCGTTCGACCGTGACGTGAAGATGCGTTTCTTCTAACACTTCTCGCACGACGGCATGCTCTTTAGTTTCACCGTTCTCGACACCTCCGCCGGGTAACGTCCAAAATGTCCGGGAAGGGGTATGTAACTCGACCATTAGAATCTGTTGCTCTTCAATCAACGCAGCGCATACGCGATGTCGCATATCGCATTCCTCCTTCAACGTGTTCAAAAAAGAGACCGAAACGACAGTTCCGGTCTCTTTTAAAATCATTGTGCGTATAACGCTGTTAATTGCTGTTGGATCGTATCGTTGTTCAAATACTCATCGTATGTCGTTTCTTTATCGACGATACCGTTTGGTGTCAACTCGATGATGCGGTTCGCGATCGTTTCGACGAACTGGTGGTCATGCGAGCTGAAGAGCATTGCGCCTTTATAAGCGATCAAACCATCGTTGAGTGCCGTGATCGATTCGAGATCCAAGTGGTTCGTTGGATCGTCGAGTACAAGGACGTTAGCACCACTGAGCATCGCTTTTGAAAGCATACAACGGACTTTTTCGCCCCCGGATAAGACAGATGCTTTTTTCATGACTTCTTCTCCTGAGAAGAGCATCCGACCGAGGAATCCACGGAGGAACGTATCGCTCTCATCTGCCGGTGAATACTGACGGAGCCAATCGAGGATCGTCTTATCCGAGCCTTCGAAGAATTCCGAGTTGTCTTTCGGCAAGTATGATTGGGAAGTCGTGACGCCCCATTTGAATGTACCGCTGTCCGGTTCCATCTCACCCATAAGGATTTTGAATAGTGTCGTGATCGCGATATCGCTCTGGCTGATGAACGCGACTTTATCCGTCTTGTTCAACGAGAAGCGGACATTATCAAGGACTTTGACGCCATCGATCGTCTTCGAGAGACCATCGACCATCAAGAGATCATTTCCGATTTCGCGTTCTGGCGTAAAGCCAACGAACGGATAACGACGTGATGATGGACGAATGTCGTCGAGTGTGATTTTATCAAGCAATTTCTTCCGTGACGTCGCTTGTTTCGCTTTCGAAGCGTTTGAGCTGAAACGTGCGATGAAGGCTTGAAGTTCTTTAATCTTCTCTTCTTTTTTCTTGTTTTGGTCACTTGCCATACGCGAAGCAAGCTGACTTGATTCATACCAGAAATCATAGTTTCCGATATACAGTTGGATCTTACCGTAATCAAGATCCGCCATGTGCGTACAGACGTTGTTCAAGAAGTGACGGTCGTGGGAAATGACGATGACCGTGTTTTCGAATCCGATCAAGAATTCTTCAAGCCATTTGACAGCTTTCAGGTCGAGTCCGTTTGTCGGCTCATCGAGTAAAAGAATGTCAGGTTTACCGAACAATGCTTGGGCAAGCAAGACTTTAACTTTTTCAGATCCTGTCAGCTCAGCCATCGTTTTCGAGTGAAGGTCTTCCTTGATGCCAAGTCCTTGTAGAAGCATCGCTGCTTCCGACTCCGCTTCCCAACCGTTCATTTCAGCGAATTCACCTTCGAGTTCAGCAGCACGCATGCCGTCCTCATCTGAAAAATCTTCTTTCATATAAATCGCATCTTTTTCTTTCATGACTTCATAGAGACGTTTGTGTCCCATCATGACTGTTTCGATGACTTGGAATTCTTCGTATTCGTAATGGTTCTGGCGAAGGACGCCTAAGCGTTCGCCTGGTGTGATGATGACATCGCCTTGTTGTGCTTCAATGTCACCAGCGAGAATTTTCAAGAACGTTGATTTACCGGCACCGTTCGCACCGATCAGACCGTAACAGTTACCTGGCGTGAACTTGATGTTAACGTCTTCGAATAATTTTCGGTCCGCAAAGCGAAGACCGACGTTTTGTACTGTAATCATATAGAGATGAACCCTCGTTTCTAGTAAGTGATGTGCTCATTCGAGTGTACCACAAATCATGATCTGTCGTAGAGCAGGCAAAGTTCTTTCCATATTAGGACAGAAATTAAAAATAAGCAACCGGATATTTAAAATAATGAAACATTTTCCAGATGGATGCGTAGAAGAAAGTAAGGAATTCGCTAGAGGAGGGGTTAGATGGCCATCTTTTTCACGTTATTGTTTTTCGCCCTCATCGTTTTGCTTGGCATGGAACTCTATCGCTATATCCAAGAAAAGATTGATAAAGGAGATTCAGAATGAGAGAAATCAAACCGAAGAAAAAAATTCGTCCATCGATGATCATCGCTGGTGTACTTGTATTAGCCCTGCTGGCTACAACGCCGTTCGTCGTCGAACAAATCGAACCCGGACAAGTTGGTGTCGTTTATACCCCGTCAAGCGGTGTCAAAGATGAGACGTTATCGCAAGGCTGGCATGTCGTTTCACCAATCACACGGGTGACGGAGTATCCGATCCGTACACAGACGAAATCGCTTGATAACATGACGCTTGCGACTAAAGACGGAAAGAACATCGTCGTCGACTTTACATACAGCTTCTCCGTTTCGCCGGATAAGGTGACAAAAGTCTTCAACAAGTTCGGACCGATCGAAATCGATGAGATTGCCAAAGGTTACTTGAAACAACGACTCTATGATGCGTCGCGTGAGCAAATCTCGAAAGTTACCGTCCTTGAACTGTTCGGTGAAAAATCAGGAAACGTCTCGACGAGCATTCAGACGCAGTTTGCAGAAGACGTCAAGGACATCGGTTTCATCATCGAGGATGTCGCACTCGGTGCACCAAAACCAGATGAAAAGACACAGGAAGCAATCGATGCGCGTGTCAAAGCGTCGCAGGAACTCGATAAAAAGAAAACGGATCTTGAAATCGCTAAAGCAGAGGCAGAACGTCTTCGCGTAGAAGCAAAAGGAGCAGCCGATGCGCGTTTGATCGAAGCTCAAGGGTTGGCAAAAGCACAAAAAGAATTACAGAAGACGTTGACGAAAGAAATGATTCAATACGAAGCTGTCAAGAAGTGGGACGGGAAATCTCCACTCGTCAGTGGATCAGGGAGTATGGTTCAACTACCGATTCCTGACGGTACGACACAAGAAAAAAACTAATTGAAATATGTCTAAGATAAACCGCTTAAAGACCACAATGGTAGACGTGAAAAAAGCAGATTCTCAGCGCTGAGAATCTGCTTTTTGATTAGTGCGAAGCTTGTTCAAAACCTTGAGCGATGGCAATGATGACTTGTGTTGCTTTCACCATGTTATCCACAGAGACGAACTCGAACTTGCCATGATAGTTCTCACCGCCGGTAAAAATGTTCGGTGTCGGAAGTCCCATGTATGAGAGTTGTGATCCATCTGTTCCACCACGAATCGGTTTAACGATTGGCGTAATATCAAGCGACTCCATCGCTGCATGAGCAATATCAACGATGTGCATGTGGGGCTCGATTTTTTCACGCATGTTGTAGTACTGATCGTGTAAGTCGATTTCCACACTACCAGCACCATACTTTTTGTTCCACTCATCGACAAGGGCAGACAAGAAGTGTTTCCGTCCCTCGAAGGCTTCACGATCAAAATCACGAATGATGTAGTCGAGCGTCGTTTTTTCGACCGAACCGTCAAATGAAATCAGATGGAAGAATCCTTCAAAACCATCCGTGAATTCAGGAGACTCTTCTCCGGGAAGACGATCGTGGAACGCCATCGCATGTTTCTGCGAATTTACCATCTTATCTTTTGCTGTTCCCGGATGGACATTTGTTCCGTGGAAGACGATTTTAGCCGCCGCCGCATTAAAGCTCTCGTATTCAAGCTCACCAAGCGGACCGCCGTCGACCGTATAAGCATACGTGGCATCGAACGCTTCGACATTAAAGTGATGTGGTCCACGACCAATCTCTTCGTCAGGTGTGAAGGCAACACGAATGCGACCATGCTTAATTTCCGGATGTGAAATCAAATGATGCATGGCTGTCATGATTTCTGCGATTCCGGCTTTATTATCGGCTCCGAGTAATGTCGTCCCATCTGTCGTCATCAAGGTGTGACCGACGTAGTTGTGCAGTGCAGGAAAATCAGTTGGCGATAGAATGACGGATGGCACTTCACTTAATGTGATGGGATTTCCGTCATATGCTTCCACGAGTTGTGGACGGACATTCGTACCTGTGAAGTCTGTCGCTGTATCGAGATGAGCGAGAAAACCGATTGTTGGAATGTCTGCGTCTGTATTGGCAGGTAATGTCGCCATGACATAACCATTATCATCAACGGTGACTTCTTCCATGCCAATTGTCTTTAATTCTTCTACGAGCAAACGAGCTAGTGTCCATTGCCCTTCTGTCGTTGGAACAGTCATACTCTCATAGTTCGACTGTGTATCGACTTTCACGTATGTAGTTAGACGATCAATCAATTCTTGTTTCAAATCAAAAACGTCCCTTCTCGTCATAAGATATCTTCATCATAGCATGAACGACTAATGTGAGAGAATTCTGAATCATGATAGAATAATATTGAAAAAGGGGGAATTCTTCATGAGAGCATTCGTAGTCGATCAGTACGGAAAAAATGCATCACTTACAGAAAAAGACGTCACACCCGAAAAAGCGGGGAAGTACGAATTACGGGTTCAAATCGAGGGGTCAAGCATCAATCCACTTGATACGAAGATGTTTTTCGGACATGTGGCGGCGGCTTCAACGACTGGAATTCTCCAGGGTGATGTAACGGGGAAAGTGATTGAAATCGGGGAGGGTGTGACGTCTTTTTCTGTCGGCGATCGCATCGTCGCATTCGGCGGTGGACTTGGAAAACGCGCCGGTGCGTTAGCGGAAGAAATGCTTGTGCCTGAACAAATGGCAGTCTTACGACCGGAAGGGGTATCGGCTGAGGTTGCTGGTTGTTTACCGGTGATTGGATTGACAGCAATGGAAATTTTAAAAGAGCGAATCGCGATTACCCCAGGAATCCGCGTATATGTAGCAGGCGGAACGGGTGGAGTAGGACATCTTACCGTTCAACTGGCTCGTCATTATGGATGTGACGTTACAGCGAGCGCCTCTTCTGACGAGAAGGCAGCTTGGCTAGAAGCAAAAGGGATTCGCATTCACCGGTACAAGGAAGAATCAGCTGAAACATTGCTCAAACGACTCGATCTGGATGGATTCGACGTCATCATTGATACAGTGGGTGGTGACCATTTACAAGAATCGTTCATACTCGCAAAAGAGCGGGGACGCATCATTTCGATCGCGACACGGACGACACAAGATTTAACGATGATGCATAGTAAAGCCTTGTCACTCGAAGCTGTGTTCGTCGCGCTCCCGTTGCTAAAAGGAAAAGTAGAGGAGATGAAGCAACAGCAACATCACTTAGCAGAACTCATTCGTTTAGTGGAAGAAGGAGTGATTGAAATACGGATTGAAGAGCAGATTCCCTATGAACGCGATGCGTTAAACGATCTCTATCAACGATTTGATCAAACATCACACTTTGGTAAAGTGAGTGTATATCCAACCCATTAAAAATGATTCTCCATTCATTTTACATTTCCTGTTAAAATATAAAAAATCCGTTACTGAAAAATTCAGTAGCGGATTTTTTAGATAACACGTCATTTACGGCGAACAAGAATACTTTTTGGATTGAGTTGTGGCATGGAAGGAGGAGTCGGGAAATCTTTCTGCTCCGGCTGCTCCCATACGACTTCAAATTTTTGACGCAACTTGTTGAACGCCTGCTCCACAGCTTTTTTCAATTGTGACGCATCAAGAACGGGACTATCTGTCGTAATCGCAAGCAGTCCTCCGCGATTCGTCAAATGAATGACTTTTTGGATCCAAAGAGCGAGATCCTGTTCGGTCCGAAACTGACGTGTTCGTGTATTGACTTGTACGGGCGGATGGAACAAGACGACGTCAAAACGAGTCTTCTTATCCGCTTGTTCGATGTAGTCGAACGCATCCTGAACTAAAATCTTCTGTTTCTCAGGAGTAAAACTGTTCAACACAAGATTATCTTTTGTCTTATTTCGACTACGTGTCGAGAAATCAACGCTTGTCGTTTGAGTAGCCTCACCATAAAGGGCAGCTACCGTTAATGTTCCTGTATCAGAAAAGAGATTAAGTACGGTTTTTCGTTCGACGGAATCGAGAAGGATTCGGCGAAGTTCACGTTGGGCAATGTCAAAACCAGTCCGCATACCAGCATCCAAGTCATACTCATACAACACACCGTATTCTTGTGCGACTTCAGGAAAATCGCCTCGTTCCCCTTTCAAAAAGTCGTCGCCTTTGACGGGTTGAAGATCGACGAGGAAATCTCGTTTTTCATAAATGCTTCTGTAATTCAGTAGTGATTCAAGAGCTTCAAGAATCAATGGACGGAATGTATAGATGCCTTCATTTTCGAATGTAATAAGGTAATGATGATCGTAACAATCAATTGTCAAACCACCGATACCATCTCCTGCACCGTTAAAAATACGGAAGGCTTCTGAATACTCTTCAAAAAATTCGTTTCGTTTGTCTAATGCTTGTTCAAAAAGTTGTTTGAAGAAGTCGACATCAATCGCTTTTTGCTCGTCCATTGAGAGAGTCCAACCGACACCTTTTTCTTGCTTGCCAAAATAACCAGTCGCGAGGTATTCTTTATGTTCTGTCATCAGATGGAGCAGTCCGCCTGCCTCTTTGACATGTTGTAAGGCTTCGAACATTTCCTTGCGTAACGCGGGATACCCGCTTCGAATCGATTCAATCCATTCTGGTTTGACAACGATCGGATAAAGTTCACGAGACATGTAAGTTTCCTCATTTCTACTTGTGGATAAGTGGCATAATTATACCATAAATGGAGTTATCCACATGTGGATAACTGGTATATAAATAAAACCGCTATTCTTTGCATAAGTCAAAGGAATAACGGTTTTTGTTATGATAAGCAGAGAACTAAAAAATCTATAATGATTTGGAGTGAAACATAAAAAATGAAAAAACAAGTTCAAGTCGTAGGTGCTGTCATTCGCAACGATCATAATGAAATATTATGTGCACTTCGTAGTAGCCAAATGTCATTGCCCAACTTATGGGAGTTTCCTGGTGGGAAAATTGAGTTACATGAAACGCCATCACAGTCGTTAGTTCGTGAAATCAATGAAGAATTAAAATGTAATATTAAGGTCAAGCAACCAATCGAAAAAACGACTTACGAGTACGATGCTATTATTGTTACATTGCATACGTTTGAAGCTGAAATCGTAACAGGAGAACCGATTGCCGTAGAACATGCAGAGCTTCGCTGGGTGGCTGTTTCAGACCTTGATCAGCTTGAATGGGCTCCTGCCGATATTCCTGCAGTTGAGTACATTAAGAAAGAGTTTGCCACTCCTTAAACAGTTCAATTGATAGTGGAGAATGAAGTGACCAAGTCACACTAATCGGTTTAGAACCTGTACTTTGAAGATGCTTTAACTGGCCAAAGTATGTGAACGGTAGCGTTTTTCCTTGTTCTTTATCTGCTTTACGCATAAACAAATGAATACGAATTCCTTCGCTCTCATGGTTTTGATATAAAGTACCCGCTTTACCTGTAGCAGTTGCATTACTTTGAGACTGCCAATGGAAACGATATTGATCTAAGAAATAATCGTTATATTTCAGTTGCTCATCAATGGCTTCATCTTTGTGTAAATTCACAAATAAAATGTAGTCGTTACCAGCTTGAGCTACACCTTCACGCCAAGAACCTTCCTGACTTGGTGAACATAGAAGACGTTGGATAACAGAACGATTGTATGTTTGATGTAATAGAAACGCCTGGTCTTCGATCAACCAATTAATTCGATCTGGTAGTTGATGAAATGCAAGTAGACCTGCTTGGATAAAATGCATCATATATGAAAGCAATTCAGTTGATTGCTGAAGTGCTTGGACGACTGTATTTGAAAAGCGATAGTGCTCTTCTGATACAGCATCTAGTAATTGAATACGATCATTTTTTAACGCAGTAGACCAGCGTTTAAAAAGATGATGAATAATAGGGCGCTTTGAAAAAGAATGCTTCGTCGATAAGGCAAATTCTTTGAAAACTTCTTGTTCAATATCTTGTACTGAAGCAGAAGAATGACGCAGTAACTGTTTTAAAATCAGTAAGCTGAAAGGCTCACGAATTGGGAATAGTCCTTCGAGCTGTTCAACAATTTTGCGTGTAGTATCATCTTGCAGTAAACGTAGTTCTTCATCGGTAGCATGTTTTTCAAGTTGTTTAAGACGTAATGTACTTCTCCATTGCTGAACAATACTCTCAATAGCTGGTGCGTCTTTGTGCGTAACTAAATCATTTAAACTCGGAGGATTTCCGATCATACGTGTCAATCGTTGATAACTTTCACGAAGCTGTTTGCTAGCTGAAAACTCTATTTTTTTCATTTGTTCAATAATAAATCTTTCTGTAATTGAATCCAGAATAGCTAAAGATCCTTCGGGTAGAATCGGAAAATGTTGTTTTACAGCAGTAGCGATTTTATAACGATCAATAGAATGAAACGATTGTTGACCAGATAACACAAGTGGTGCAACAAAAGCTTTTTGACTATTTCCGATAAAATCTAAAATCGTAACAAATTCTTTTGAGCTGTGTTTACGTAAGCCTCGACCCAATTGTTGAATAAAAATAGTAGGGGATTCCGTTGGACGTAAAAATAGCATTAGATTGACTTTTGGAATATCGACTCCTTCGTTAAACAAGTCAACGGTAAAAATATATTGCAGTGGGTCTTGATCATCCTCTAGTCGGCGAATGGCTTCTTCGCGTGCTTCTTCGGACTGTTTACTTGTAACAGCCATTGCTTCA
The DNA here is from genome assembly GCF_002479335.1 of Exiguobacterium sp. UBA7533. NCBI lineage: Bacteria > Bacillati > Bacillota > Bacilli > Caryophanales > Exiguobacterium > Exiguobacterium sp. UBA7533. The sequence continues at coordinate 101,570 of NZ_DLMP01000014.1, forward strand.
ATCTGATGTCGTTTAAATTCCTTCTCCATAAACTCTGCATGATTGATATTGACACAGAATCCTAATCCAACAGCCTGATTACCACTGAACCCAAATTTACGAATCATTTCAACAATATAATCTGTTCGCGTTGAGCGTTCGAGTGCAACAACCAGATCCTGTTCTACATAAAAGCCGTTTTGTTGAGGAATAAGAGAATAATCAATTGATTCATCATCTTGAATGCCAAAATAATGGAATGGTGAAAGTAAATCTTGTGCTAAGGCATCATACAGACGAACTTCGTAAGCAATATTATAGTCAACAAGCTGGAAGATATTTTGACCATCCATACGCTCTGGTGTTGCTGTTACTCCAAGCAAAAATTGAGGCGTAAAATAGTCAAGAATGTTTTGGTAAGAAGCAGATGAAGCGTGATGGAATTCATCAATAATGATGTAGTCAAACGCATCCCGTAAAAATTGATTAAGGTGAACCTCTTTTGAAAGTGTTTGAACGGTAGCAAAGGTAAATTGTGCATCTTGAATTTGTTGTGATCCTGAATATCTACCAAATGTATAATTTTCATTTGAAAAAACTTGTTTAAATGTATGCTCAGCTTGTGATAGTAATTTTCCACGATGTGCAACAAATAATACTTTTTTAGCCTGAGTTTGACGGACATCAAATGCTGCTAAATACGTTTTTCCAGTCCCAGTTGCCGCAATAACCATTGCTTTTGTTTCTTTTCGCTCGCGTAAACGATCCAGTTCTTCTAAAGCCGGAATCTGCATGAGGTTCGGTTCAATAACGTTGTAATCGACAGCGGGTTCGGCAATTGTATCGCGGATAGAAAATGATTTTATAGGTGGTGTTTCTTGTTGGTACTGTTCGTATTGAAGTAATAATTCTTCTGTACAAATAGTCGCTTCTGGGCTGTTCCAAAGTTGTTCAAATAAGTTTTTCGCTTGAGTGACTAATGTTGTGACGGGTGTAGAAGGTATACGAATATTCCATTCCATACCGTGCGTTAAAGCCGACTTTGATAAATTAGAGGACCCAACAATAGCACTATCCAACTGATCAGGACGAGAAAATAAATAGGCTTTCGGATGGAACGCATGATTTTTTTTTATCGGTTCATAAATTTTTACTTCAATATTTCTGAATTCCATCAACTGTCGGATAGCCTTCGCTTCTGTAATATTCATATAAAATGAAGTCAAAATGCGGATTGATTTGCTTTGAGCTTCTGCTTCCTTCAAAGCTGGGACAAGCGTCTGTACTCCAGAATGACGTGTAAAACTCACCATCCAATCGGCAGCAGATGCTGTCCATAATTCTTGACTAATATGATGCAATAACTGTTCTTGTTCCAGTTGGCCAGGAGCAATGAGTTCCCAAGCACGCAAAGAATTTTTATATTGTGTAGGTAAAGCATGTGTTGTGCTAGTAGTGAGTTCACGATGAAGTGGCAAGTCGATCAGAGGTTGATTTAAATGCATGAGCCATTCATTGACCGTTTCAACCATTTGATCAGGTTTATCTTGTTTTTGGAAATGGTCTAAAGATTGATACAGTACTTGATTGAGGTGTGTAAGTAATTCTGTTGTGTAGTCATGTGCTGGTACAGATACACTTATTGCATCGGATTGTGAGTTAGTTTCAGTTGAAGAACGTAATGTTTCATAATAAGACATGGTTATCCTCCGAATAATAGTAAATGGTATTTAAAATGATTAAATCATCAATAATATACCAATAAGTAGATAAATAAAGTAAAAAATCATCGTTCAACTAAAAAGTTAAACGATGATTTTTGTTTGTTAATTTGAGATTCTCTCTACCACAGCCTCAAGCGATACTTTGACATTACCAGCCAGTGCCCGCGTAATCATACACGAACCTTCTGCTTTTTCAGCGAGACGTTGCGCCTTCTCCACATCACGATCCGACAGATCGGCTGGTAATAAGAGTTTCGGACGATGAATGATCGCATCGTATGTGAAGACGCCGTTCGTGACATCAACGATGCCTTCAGATTCCATCGTTAAGGAGACTTTTGGGATGTTACTACGCTCAAGCATTGCGGCAAGCGTGATGATATAGCATGTAGCAGCTGCCCCAAGCAACATCTCATCTGGATTCGTGCCAACCCCTGGACCATCCATAGCGTCCGGAATTGAAATTTTTGTTTTTAACTCACCTGTCTCGATCTGACCGACATCATTGCGATTTCCCGGCCAGTTTGCAGTTAAATGAAAATGGTGCTTCATGATCAATCGCCTCCATGCCTCCATCATACGAAGTTCAGCATGATTTTTCGCCTATTCTGCTCATTTGCATAAGAAGAGAACGATCAGCTAAAAATTTGGTCGATTTTTTCGATATCCTCTTGCGACAACTGAACGTCTAACGTACGCAACGTATCTGTCACCTGATCCGGGCGTTTCGCACCAGGAATGATGGCATCGATGCCATCTTGTGCCAAATACCAGGCGAGTACGACGTGTGCGACTTCCGCATCGTGTGCTTCTGCGATCGGACGCAATTGATCGACTTTTGCGAGGTTTTGTTCAAAGACGTCTTTTTGGAACAACGGGTCGTTTTTTCGTAAATCATCAAACGTCGTCTCTTTCGTATATTTCCCTGCCAATAACCCAGCGGCGAGTGGGAAGTACGGAACGAAGGACATACCGTTCTCAACGATGTACGGAAGTAACTCTTTTTCCGCATCCCGTTTAAACAGATTGTATTCTCCTTGATAGACGTCGACATGTCCGTCCTTGTTCGCTTCCTTCAGTTGTTCGAGTGAAAAATTCGAGACACCAATCGCGCGAATTTTTCCTTCTTTTTTCAGTTCAGCAAGTGCAGCGACGGCTTCGTCCTTCGGTGTCGACTCATCTGGGAAATGGATGTAATATAAATCGATATAGTCTGTTTTAAGACGTTTTAAACTCTCTTCGACCGATTGACGGAGAAAGTCAGGTGAGTTGTTCATGACGACGTTTCCGTCAACGAACTGATGCGCACCTTTCGTCGCGAGGACGACATCTTCTCGAGCGACCGTGTCGTGCCAGACTTCACCGACGAGTTCCTCTGAACGTTCTGGTCCGTAGATGAAAGCTGTGTCGAGGAAATTGATCCCTTGCTGTAACGCGACACGAACGAGATCGCGTCCTGCTTGCTCATCGAGATTTGGATACAAGTTGTGTCCACCGACAGCATTCGTACCGAGACCGATTGGGTGAACGAATAGGTTAGATTGACCGAGTTGAACATGTTTTGTCATGAAAATGACCTCCTTAAACGATATCGAGTGGTTCTTTTTTTGTTGGTGCTGGGAACGCTTGATCAAGTGCAGCTAGCTCTTCTTTTGTTAAATTCAAAAGTGCGGCGCGACCGTTGGCTTCGACATGATGTGCTTGTCCTGCTTTAGGAATTGCGATGACGTCACCTTCACGCATCGCCCAAGCAAGTAAGATCTGTGCCGGTTCAACACCATGTGTCTCAGCGAGTTCCTCGACGGTCGGATGATTCAGGAGTTGATCACGCAGTGAACCACCTTCAGCTAATGGGCAATACGCCATTACTGGAATACCATGTTCGCGTAGTAACGGGAGCAGTTCATACTCGATTCCGCGTGAGCCGAGGTGATAAAGTACCTGATTGACAGCACACTGGTCACCGTTCGGTAATGCTAACAGTTCTTTCATGTCTGATACGTCAAAGTTCGATACACCCCAACGGCGAATCTTACCCTCTTGTTTTAAGGCTTCCAATCCTTCAACGGTTTCCTTTAGTGGAATGTCGCCACGCCAGTGAAGAAGATAGAGATCAAGATAATCCGTACCGAGACGTTCAAGCGATTTGGAACAAGCTTTTTTTAACGCTTCCCCACCAGCGTGATGAGGATAGACTTTCGAGACAAGAAAGACTTCTTCGCGTCGATCAGCGATTGCGTCGCGAATCAATTCTTCAGAGGCGCCTTCCCCGTACATCTCTGCCGTATCGATGAGTTCCATTCCGCTATCGAGACCGACACGGAGTGCTTCGATTTCTGCTTCGTGCTTCTCCGACTCTTCCCCCATCCGCCACGTGCCTTGTCCGAGTGCGCGCACATGTGTCTGATCGGGAAACGTCACTGTTTTTTGCTTTAATGCAGCAAGTATTAGCGTCTTTTCTGTTGCGTTCATCGAATTCCTCCTTTAAGTAGAGAGACAATAGTAGGGTTTACCACGCGAACTCTGAACAAAAACGTCTTCTTCAAGAGAAAGAGACGTCACCAATGCTCAAATAAGGGACCATGATCGCCGAGGACGGGATCTTTTTTGGGACGCATTACCTGGCGGATACGCTGAAGGTTTTCCGGGCGTTCACTTGTTTGCCCGGTCAACGTATCGTAGTCTTGACCATTCGGATAGGCACCGACCACACGGAAGTGTCGACTTGTATCAAGCGCTTTGTGTCCTGTGCCTGCAGGAAGTAAGAGAACATCTCCACTCGTCAAGGTGAAGGTCTTACCGAGTGGACCACCGAGTTGGACAGTCGCATGTCCTTCGAGGATACCAATCACTTCATGGGCGATGCTATGATAATGATGAAAATCAAAAATGCCATCCACCCAGCTATTGCGCCAGTCATGTGAATGGAAAGTCTGTTCGATGCGTGACGGTTCTTCAAATGCATGCCGATAAATCAACACCGGAAAATTAGGGTTATTCGGAATATGTCCGTCATCCTCAAAGTAAAATACCTCAACACGCATCTTCGTTGCTCCCTTCTCTGATGTGGTACAAAGTAATAATTCCCTCTGTAATTACCCGTATTTAAATATCATCAATCGTCCGAGCATCTTTATGGCGTAACGAATCGGGAGGTGCTACGATGCTTAAGTTAACGAAATTACAAAGGAGGCTTTCCGATGATCGCCATCGAAGCAAAGTTAGAAGTACAACCCGCAAAACGAGAAGAATTTTTAGCAGCAACTAAAACATTAGTAGAAGGATCGCGTGCTGAAGCTGGAAACATCAGCTACGATCTGTTCCAAAGTACAGAAGACGAAAATGTCTTCATGATGATTGAAAAATGGGAAGACCAAGCTGCGATCGAAGCTCATAACACAAGTGCTCATTTCGGACAATTCGTTGCATTTGCTCAAACAGCTCTTGCTAAACCATTGGACGTTCAATCATTCCAAGCATAATGAAACGAGTTAGAAGCGAATGTAACACATAAGGAAGGTATTCTAGGTTTTGTTGATCTAGGATATCTTTCTTTTTTGTTTTATACAACGCGCTCCTTCGCTAGTTTATCTTCAGATGAAGATTTGATGAAAAATGTTCCACTTTTCTTTTACAATCACATAACATTTCATTAAAACTGTTAGTTTTTCCCTGAATAGGGCATTATTCTTATAAAGACACGAAAAGGAGGCCTTTATCATGAATGATCGAACAGATGCCACACAGTCGAAGCAATCATTCTTCAAGATGCCTCATACATATGCCATCATCATGGCGATTCTCATTATTTCAGTCATCTTGACGTACACGCTTCCAGCAGGACAATTCGACCGTGAAAAACAGGATGGTCAGACCGTCGTTATCGATGGTACCTATCGCGCGGTGGAGTCTGCACCTGTCAATTTCTTTGGTTTATTCGAAGCGATCCCGAAAGGAATGGAAGCAGGCGCTGCGATCATCTTTTACATTTTCTTAGTCGGTGGTGTCTTTGGCATCATTCGTCAAACGGGTGCCATCGAAGCGGGAATCAATCAATTGATTCGTCGGTTTGGTCAAAAGGGACACATCATGATTCCGATGACGATGTTCGTCTTTTCGATTGCCGGAGCAACAATCGGGATGGCAGAGGAAACAATCATCTTTGTACCGATTGGTATCATGCTCGCGCGTGCACTCGGTTATGACGCGATGACAGGAGCTGCAATCGTTAGTTTAGGAGCGGCGGTTGGTTTTGCTGGCGGGATGCTGAATCCGTTTACGGTAGGTGTTGCTCAATCGATCGCGGAAGTTCCACTCTTTAGCGGTCTTGGTTATCGAACCGCCGTTTATATCGTTTTCTTAGTCGTAACGATTCTTTATGTCATGACTTACGCACGGAAAGTCAAACAGGATCCAACGCGTAGCCTCGTTTATGATCTCGAACAACGTCGTGCGGAAGAAGCAGCAACGACGATTTCACGCTTTTCGAAACGTCATGCTTTTGTTTTACTGATTTTGATCGGTGGAATCACGCTCAACGTCATCGGAATTTTCGAGTGGGGCTGGTATTTGACGGAACTGACAGCCTCGTTCTTGATCATTGGACTGATTGCTGGGATCATCACACTCGGTGTGAACGGTACTTTTGAGAGTCTGATTGACGGGGCGAAAGCCGTGACGTTCGGTGCATTGATCGTTGGCTTTGCCCGTGCCATTGTCGTCATTCTTGAAGAAGGTCGTGTCATTGACACGGTCATTTACGGCTTATCGAATGCCGTAGGACATTTACCAACGTTCTTCGCTGTCATCGGAATGTACATCGTACAACTGATCACGAATTTCTTCATTCCATCGGGGAGCGGGCAAGCCGCGACAACGATGCCAATCATGGCACCTTTATCTGACTTACTCGGTATCGAGCGTCAAGTAGCTGTTTTAGCATTTCAATACGGAGATGGATTGACGAACATGATTTTTCCGACAAGTGCGCATTTGATGGCGTTTCTTGCGATCGCAGGTATTCCGTATGAGCAATGGTTACGTTTCGTCTGGAAACTCTTCGCGATTTGGATTGCTTTAGCATGTGCCGCCTTATTACTTGCTGTGACGCTCGGTATTCAATGAAGTCGACCTTTCGGACATCTGTCCGGAAGGTTTTTATGTTGCAGGAATCGGGAAGCGTTATCACGAACGGGTAGAGAAGTGACTAAAGGGGGAACTGAAGTGACATATTCAATCGTTGGTTATTGCGAGAAAGAACAAGCATGGGGTGTTGCTGTCCAATCGAAATTTTTAGCTGTTGGGAGTGCTGTTCCGTTTGCGAAAGCGGGAGTAGGTGCTTTAGCGACACAATCATTTGCAAATACGACGTATGGTCCTGAAGGGTTGCAGATGATCGAACAAGGCGATTCAGCGGATGAAGTGCTTCGTCGATTAACGGAAGCGGATGAAGGGCGAGCAGATCGTCAAGTCGGAATCATCGATGCGCAGGGCAAAAGTGCGACTTTTACGGGAGAGAGATGTAACGACTGGGCAGGCGGAATTGCGGGGAAACATTTTGCGGCGCAAGGGAATATTCTTGTAGATGGCAATACGGTCAAAGAGATGGCACGTGTCTTTGAATCGACGCAAGGGCCACTCGCAGAACGGTTGTTGCGTGCGTTGGCTGCGGGGCAAGCAGCAGGCGGGGACTCGCGTGGGATGCAATCAGCAGCACTGCTCGTCGTTAAGGAAGGTGGCGGGTACGGTGGATTCAACGATCGCTATATTGATCTACGTGTTGATGATCACCCGAATCCAATTGAAGAACTCGAACGTATCTATCAATTGCACACACTTTACCTACAACCGAGTAAGCCGGAAGAAATCAAGCCCATCGATGATGCGTTAGAGTCGGAGTTGATGGATAAATTATTGACACTTGGCTACCGCGGTGATTTCGAAGAAGCGCTCCGGACATATCTGCATACGGAAAACTTTGAGATGCGCGAACAAGCGGATCGGGCGATTGATACACGTGTCCTCGCGTACATTCGATCCCAATGAAAACGACAGGATGGACCACGGTCCATCCTGTCGTTTTGTTCATGCTTGCGTCGACTGAGCACGAATCGGTACTTTAAATCCGGTCGCGATGAACCGTTCCATTTCCGGTTCCGATTTAGCATTCAAGCCAACTGTCCCCTCTCCTTTTAGTGCCACATTCGTTAACTTGACGCGATTGATGTCAGGACCGATCGTAATCCCGTGTTTGGCAGAATCCTCGATCCGGATATCCCGAAGGCATACATCCTCAGCTCCATTTTCTCCACCAAAGATTTGGATATCCGTTTTCGCTTGTCGGAATCCGCTCATCTTCAACTGACTGATCGTAACGTTGCGTGCCTTATATTGTATTCCGATCATTGGCTGTTCTTGGTAGTCATAATACGGATCACCGAGCACCGTGAAATCATGAATGACGACATTACGATAAGCGGAAACGACGAGTGCGCGCGGTTTTGAATTCGCATAGAGCTCCGTATATTGAGGAGTCTGAGCAATCAAGCGTGTTGCGATGATATTGTAAGCCGTCTGAGACGTTGGATCACTTGCTTGATGATGCCCGATATGGCGAAAATTAAAGGCACGGTGGTCATCAATTGATAAATGACCAACGATTTTAACGGTTGAGGCAGCAGAAGAGGTCGCATGCGCCTTGATTTCAAGTCCACCGAAGCAACGACTTGATGCGTTATTGAATAACCAGACATCGCGTGACCCATCATCGATTTCAATCCCGTTCGAATTGGAAAAACCTTCTGCATGGGCACGTCCACTTGGGTCATGCATAAAGCAGTTCGAGATGAAGAGATGGTCACTATGATGTGTCGTGATCCCGTCGTCTCCGAACCCGTAACCGGTTAATCCATCGAACCAGATGAATGAACTACTTAAGTTCGCTCGAGCACCGTCCCCGTTGTAATTGTAATACGGTGTCGAGATATCAAAACAATGGAGTCCTGGATTGACAGCTTCGACATCAAAGACCCAACCATAAGTCACATGTGCGTATGTGAGACAACTGGAGTGATTGCCCCATGTGCTACTTTTCTTTGCGTCACCGATTCGTTTGATGTTCCAATCAAGCGTCATTTTCTCAACAAGCAGGTGATGATTGCCAAGGAGATAATTTTGGTTCGTTACAAGACGTCGTCCTTTAGGTGCGTCATCGTGCATCTTTATAATCGTTTTCCCTTTGCCAGCTCCCGTTAAAATCGTATAACTAGGTAAACGAATTCCTCGAACGATGTACGTACCGGCTGGAACATGGACTTGTCGATGTCCATCACCGAGCGCTTCGATGAACGCTTGTGTATCATCTGTCTGTCCATCACCGACCGCACCATAGGAAGTGATATCAACGATTTCGACTTCACTGATCAAACGTTCGAACTCATGATTGAGCCGCCCGAACCAACTCGGTCGAATCTCATCGTGTGGCGTTACGAAAGCTGGTGTCAGCGGTAAAATATGTTTATCACGGTTTGTCAAAAATAACGGTGAGATCATCGAACGAAGTGTTCGACTGAGGTTAGGATCACGTCGTGGTGCAATAAATGTACTATCGTGTAATAGTTGTTCTGCTTGTCGAACAGCCTGTTCGTTGCTTGATGTTTCAACGTATTCTTGAATCAGCGCCGCATTTTGATACGGATCATGCGTGTGATCGAGTTTCAACATGAAATAGTTCTCCTCTCTGAATAGGTCTGTCTACCTTTTCCCCTCTAATTGAACAATCATTCCTTGTTTCATAACATCCATAAAAATACACTAAAAATATAAATTTGGATTATAATGGATTTATAAAAAGGAGGGCTTTTGATGTCACTTCGCAAACGACTCGTAATTGGTATCGGATTGATTTTGCTGATATTAGGGATCAGTAAGCCGCTGACGGAAGCGGCTTTTCAAGCATTGAAGCCACAAGCGATAAAGATGTCAGGAGTCGAAATGAACGGATCGTGTAAACCGAACTGCAAGAACAACGGCAAGCTGTTAAACATTCCATTTCTTTCGTGGTTGCCTAAAAAGCAGACGAAGAATGACGAAGATTTACGTGTTTGGGACACGAATGAAAAGCCCAAAAAGCAGAAAGACCTCAAACCGAAAAAGAATAAGCTCATCGTTGTAGGGGTTGAAAATGCTAAGCGAGGTATGAATGAAAAAGGGGAATCGTCCTCATCGATGTTACTGATGAGTCTGATTGTTCTACCTCTATTCATCATAAGCTATATCGTTTGGCGGAAACGTCGAAAGACCAAGAAACAAGATGAAGTATGGATAAGAACTGATATTCCGTTGCAGTCTTCAGACAACGATTATGTTTCGATCGAGAAACAAATCGATCTGCCAGATGCCTGGATTCGTAAACAACTCATCCAGTTCAATCAGATACTCCCGACCCGCTTACGGCGACATGATACAGAAACACTTCAGGAATGGTGCCTGCGTATCGGATTCCAACCGTCACATGTCCTAATAAAAGCCTATCTCTTAGAACGCTATACAGACCGAGCTACTACGATATCGGAGATGGACAAGCAAACGATTCAGGGGGAATTTGGAGCCTTCGTCCATCAGTTTGATTGAAACCTTTTGAAAGGAATGACGTAAATGGAATAGGAAAGGGGAGTTGATGATGTACCTAGCAGATGCCGTGAAATTAAAGAGTATTCTGAGGAAACAGCTTGATCAGCTGATTGAAGAAATGGAGCGCGTAGCGTTCATTGATTTAGAAAAGGGAGAAGCACTCCCCGCACAACAAGGCCGGAGCTTAACCGACGTCGAAGCCGCCATGGACATCGTGCGTCATGATATGCGAGTCTTGGATCGTCTCGTCTATGCGGCGAATCTAGAAACTGTCATCGTGACGGACGAAGGAGAAATGCCGCTCGTCGAAGCAATCGAGTGGGCGACCCAATTGCGGGCAAAGGCACAAAATTATCAGATGCTCGCAAGTCGACCAAAACGCGAGTTCCAATACGGATTTGAAGGGACGACGATCATTCGTCATGCCTTATTCGATCCAGATGCCTATCGCTTAAAAGCGGAGGAAGTGGAACGGCAAGCACACAAAGTATCGAATGCGATCAATGCCGCGAACTATCAAACGACAATTGACTTTGATGGTGGACGTTATATGTAACTCCTTGACGTGGTGAGACTCCACGTCAAGGAGAGGGGACGGACCTCAATTTTCCTCTGTGGAGAAGAGATGGCGACGGCAAACCGATGACCATGAACCATTGACAGACTGACCTGTTACCTTTGACCACCTATGGAACGCTGATATTTTTTTCCGTCCCCGCTCCCTGTCGTTTCTTTGAGAAACGACAGGGATTTTTAGTGTGTCGATGGAAACAACAGGGTATAGAGAAGCACAAGAGAAAGGAGAGACATCATGAAACACACTTTTTCAGCATTCGTCGTACGAGAGGTGGATGGGAACTATGAAGGGAAGGTTGAGGCGAAACAAGTCGATGATTTACCGGAAGGAGACGTCTTAATTCGTGTCACGCATTCCTGTGTCAATTATAAGGATGCCTTATCGATGTCGGGTAATCGAGGGGTGACGAAATCCTATCCGCACACACCAGGCGTTGACGCAGCAGGATATATCGAACAAACGACAGATGCACGGTTTCAAACCGGTCAAGCGGTCGTCGTCAATGGCTTTGATTTTGGAATGAATACCTCGGGTGGATTTCAAGAATACATACGTGTACCAGCCGATTGGGTGACGCCACTTCCAGAATCCATTCGTCCATTAGAAGCGATGCGACATGGAACGGCAGGATTGACAGCAGCGCAATCAGTCGATGAACTATCACGAATTGTCTCAAAGGAGACAGGACCCATCCTTGTGACTGGAGCGACAGGAGGTGTCGGTACGATTGCGATCGCCTTACTGATTCGATTAGGCTATACAGTACACGCCGTAACCGGGAAACGAGTAGAACAAGAACGATTACTTAAAAAAGGTGTGGCGGAGGTATTAGACCGCACTACGTTCTTAGAAGAAACAGACCGTCCATTAAAAAAAGGAACGTATGCAGGTGTCATTGATACGGTAGGGGGTCCATTGCTCGCATCCGTCATTCGCTTCGTACAGTATGGTGGTGTCGTGACGACGTGTGGTAACGTCGGTGGGGCAGAGATGACGCTGACAGTCTATCCCTTCATCCTGCGTGGCATTCGTTTGATCGGAATCGATGCGGTACAAACACCAATTGCATATCGAGAGATCTTATGGCAACGGCTGGCGGATGAGTGGCGTGTCGATCTTGAACCAGAAGTCGACGTCAAAACACTGAACGACTTACCTAAAATTGCAGAAGCTCTGCTGACTTCTCGTCATCGTGGTCGAACTGTCATCGAAATTTAAATATTTCGAGTAAACATTGGTGGTATAGTGGGGAAAAACTGTGTCGACTTTTCAGGAGGAACCATACATGAGTGAACACCAACAAGAACGACAGTCTCGACAAGAACGACGGAAACAGAAACGTAATCGCCGAGGGATTGCGTTTGGCGGTATTTTAGCAACGCTATTCATCGTAGGTGGCTGGTTGTATATGTTGACGAATAACGATGCCTCTCAAGCAACATCGACGCTTGAGAAGCCGAAAACGACGGATCAAGCAACGAAAAACGAAAAGTCGAAGAAAGAGGCAGCCTCGACAAAGGATCCAAAAGAAGCGAAAAAAGAGAAGAAGAAATCAAAGAAAAAGGCGGCAGAGTATGCGCAAGCAGCTTGGGTGACACGTCCGTTCGCGAACGTCTATCGCGATGCAAGTCGAAGTAGTGTCATTTATAAAGCAGATTTAGGTGATGTCTATGAGGTATTGGATGCAAAAGACGGAATGGTCCACTTGAAACTAAACGATAGTATCGAAGGGTATTTGCCTGAGACCGATGTCCGATTAGAAGCACCAAAAGGAACATCAGATAAAGCAGTCCTTACGGCACTCTCGCAAGCAGTTGCCAACCAACCGATTGATAAGCCGGAGCAGTATCTCGGAAAACCAATTGCTGAGTTCGAAGCAAAATATGGTGCTGTTGGTAATACGCAACAGGACGCGGTCAATACGTATTACTTCTCAAACGCCGGATACCTGCTCGTCGTCTCGGACGGAATCATTGAAGCGATCGACTGGACGAATGCCTCAACGAACGCCTTGTCAACGCTCGGTGAACCTGTCGTCGATACGAGCTACGGGACATGGTACGAGGGAGAATCTTTACAATTGAAAGTATTCCCGGACAACGGAAAGATGCGCTTACGTCTTGCCCGTGATCCTGGACAAGACTAATGGAAAGACGGATTTGCTCCAAGCGAATCCGTCTTTTTTGCGCATAAAAAAACCTCCCGAGTCCGACACTCGGGAGGAAATATGAAAATCCTTTGGGAGGAGATTTTCTTAGTAGACGCCTACTGCATCAAATGATTTCGCTGCAGCTGTTGCTTCTGCACTTGTTGAACCGTAAAGGTCTTTCGCCGATTGAACGACTGCTGCGCGAAGTGCGCTGAAGTTCGAGTTCGGAGTCAAATAGACGCTAAGAGCACGGTAGTAGATTGCTCCAAGTTTCGGTACGCCGACACCTGTGACAGTCACGTTGTAATGAGTTCCACCATTACCGAGAAGGTAAGCAGCTTTGTTGACGATACCAGAGTTCGTGTGGACACCACCGTTATCTTGTGTACCTGTGTAGCGTTTTGAGTAGTGATCCGGATCGCCGTAAGCAGCTGGGTTCGACATTGAACGGAGTGCGTCACCGCTGACACCAGGAGTGTAGATGTCTTCTCCTACGAGCCAGTCGAAGTTCGAACCGACTGAGTATTCAGCAACCGTACCCATGATATCCGAAACAGCTTCGTTGATTGCACCTGATTCGTTTTGGTAAACGAGACCAGCTGTGTATTCTGTGACAGCGTGTGTCAATTCATGCGCTACGACGTCAAGTGCGCCTGAGAGGTATGTGAACGTTGAACCGTCTCCGTCACCGTAGACCATCTTCGTTCCATCCCAGAATGCATTGTTATAGCTTGTTGAATAGTGGACAGATGAGTTTAAGGCAGCGCCTGCGTTGTCATAACTGTTGCGACCATATGTGTTTTTGTAGAAATCATATGTTTTCGCAGCGTTGACATGTGCGCTGACAGCAGCGCGGTCATATGTCGTATTGAACTGGTTATCGAGGTCAGACCAGAGTGTTCCTGGAAGTGTGTTGCGGTTCTTCGCATCATATGTGTAGATGCCTTTACCGCGAGTTGAATCTTGAAGATAGTAGTACGAGCCACTCTTCACTGTATTAAATGATGCGCTCGTGCCAAGAACTGTTGTTCCTGTACCGACTGCATTTGTTCCCGTAACTGTGTTGACTGGCTTCGCATGTGCTAGTTGGTCGAACTTGTTAAGTACTTTACCTGAGTTTGCATCAATGAAATATGTCCAGCGTGATGGTTCTTTACCAGCGAGGACTGTCGATGTCACTTTATACGCATAGACTGCATCATTTTTAACAGGATAGATGACGAGTTCTGCTTTTGGAGCGACTTCGAATTCAGAAGCCTTGATTGCTTTTTGGTATAACTTGATTGCTTTCTTTTCAGAAAGAGTTGCTTTTTTCGCGAGACCTGGTTTTCCTTTGACGTTGATCGCATCGTTTACGATTGCTTTCAAAGTACCGTCTTTCGCGACGTTCCCGACGACGACACTACCAAAGACAGGGACGCCATCCACTTCTTGTTGGAGACGTACGATTTGTGAAGATCCGTCTTTTTCGACATTCTGAACAGCAAAGTCACCTTTTTTGTTCACGAAATCTTTAACGATTGTTGCAGCTGGTTCTGACGAAGCTTTCGTGAGTTTACCAGCTTGAAGACCTTCTGCACCTACGACCGTAGGAACAACAAGTACACTTGCGACAAGCGATGTAGCGAGAAACTTTTTCAAAATAAATCGCCTCCTTGTTTGGGTTGAGTCTAACTATGCCAAAGAATTAAGAAAGCGAGAATAAGTCATTCGAATTAAATCGAATTTTCTGAATATAGTCCGTAGTACCTGTACTGAATTATTAAGTATGAAAGATATTTCAACGCAAAAAAAAAAAGAACCATTCAAGCGAATGGTTCAACGAATCCGTTGGTAGAGATGGTGGACATCATCTCGTGTCTCATCAATCTTAAAGTCATTAGGATCAAGTTCAATCCCTTGTTTCGAGGCAAAACGTTGAATTTTTTCGAAGGACTTCCAAATTTCGATATCAGGTCCTTCATGTTTCCAAAAAATATAACGTGCAGCAGGAATACGGTGACCTTTCATTCCTTTTGGAATATCGTCGAGTGACGAGACCGGATACCCGACACATTGCGAGTATTTGGTTCCGTTTCGTTCGAGTGAGATATCGAGCGGATAGCTATCTGGTTTTGCAGGAATCTCATGTGAGCGTCTTGAAAATTCACGCCAGAGTTCCGGCATTAACGTATGCAATTCGTTTTCTTCACATGTTAGTCCAAGACCAACAAAATAAAATTCATGACGTTCCACGATTTTAGGATGCATGAGAAACTCCTTTCCGTACTTACGACACGTCTTCAATCGGCGAACGTTTCAAGTCTAGAAAAAGACGCGTAAAGGTGGCGTCCCATTGTGTACCCATGCCCTCTTCTAAAATGGATAAAGCTTTTTCCACTGGCATTCCCTTACGATAAGGACGGTCAGATGTCATCGCATCGTAGGCATCAGCAATCGCCATGATCCGACCGAAGAGTGGGATGTCCTCTCCTGCGAGTCCTTCCGGATACCCCTTTCCGTCATAGCGTTCGTGATGGTACTTTACCCCAGGAAGAATTGGTTGTAACGTCTTTGGCAGCTGAACTTGGGATAGAATATGCACACCGATGACAGGGTGTTGCTGAATGATCTGGAACTCTTCGTCAGTCAGGCGACCTTCTTTTAATAACACATCGTCACGAATGCCGATTTTTCCGATATCGTGCAACAAAGCTGATTTGCGTAACAGCTCGATTTGTTCATACGGCAGGTTGGCAGCCGTAGCGATTTCCACTGAATAAGCAGCGACACGAAGCGAGTGTCCTGCCGTATAAGGATCCCGGGCATCAAGTGTTGCGGCAAATAACGTAAACAGACTGTCCAGCAATTGCTCATTCTGTTCATCGCGTTTTTTGATTCCTTCCATCATCAGATTAAAACCAGAGACGAGGTGCGAGAATTCATCAGAATACGGATTTGGTAACGAGACGAGACGATTGTTTTCGACATCTTGAATACCTTGTTGAAGAATCGCAATCGGTTTTCGAATGTTCTCATAAAGAAGAAGACTACAAAACGTCGCGACGGACAAGATGACGATCAGAATAAGCGTCGACCAGCTCCAATAAGAGCGGAGGCTTTCATTTTCCGTTAACTGAACGGCTGAGGCGAGCACGAACAACATGATCGGAAAAACACCGATAATCAATGTGCTGATCAGCATTTTTTGCTTTAACGTGACGACCGTCGTTTTTCTTGGAACATCAAAGCCATGTTCGAAGGCATACTTCTCTAACGTGAGGAGCATATGCTCCGTAACGCGGTAGGTTAGAAAAAATTCAATCAGACCGTGTAAAATCGCGACGAGAACAGCACCAAAACAGGCGAGACCAATCAAGTAGTACGGCATCTTTAACCACTCTTGAGAGATTGCGAGTGCTGTCAGGAGTGATGCGGGAACTGAGAGACCTAAGAAGTGTGGTCCCATGATGCGTTGAACAGTCAGAACCGGAAAGTGATGGGTTGTTTGATAAGCCTCTTGGAAAGAGGCGAGTGAAGGAATCTCGTTTTGGAAGAAGCGTCGTAAGGCACCGATGTGCCGAGAATAAAGCATATATTCGAGTAAAACCATCAGACTGACAGATAAACCCATGATACCCATTAAAATCAACTGTTCATTCCTCGTGAAAGTAAGGGTCTCAAAAATAAACAGACACCCGACGCCGAACACCGCGATGAATGAACCGAGCAGATAGTTTCTTAGTAAGTGGCGTTCAAAACGTTGTAAAGCGCTCATTGTATCCTCCCTTTAGTGAATTAGAGTGCTTTCAGCGTACCGTTTTCTAAAACGGTGGAAGGATGTTTTTTTGAAAAAAAGGTGAAAGAATCTTTTGAAAATCTTTTGAAATTAATACTCAAAAATAGGTATGGTCATAAAGCACTAATTATCTTAAAAAAGATTGATTAAGGAAGTAAAATAAACTAAGATTTGAATATTCAGAAAAGTATAGTAATCTTTTACTTTTCACTACTACATAGGGGGTCAATTCACGTGGGAAAAAAGAAACAGCTTAGCTTAGCCGTACTGTCTGGAATTACGGCAGCTGCTTTTGCTGTCGGTCCGGTCTTACCTGGTGGGCAGGTAAAATCCGTACAAGCAGCAGAAAAAGCAGCCTCTGGTGCACCAATGGATTTAAGCACAGTCGATCAAGACAGATTGTTGAAAGTCTTGGAAAAACGTGGGGTCGTTTCAAAAGCCGCTTCCGTAGAAGCGAAGCAAAAAGCAGTCCAAAAGTATCTTGACCAAAAGGCGAACGGAAAACCAGCTCCTGATCATGCGCATGCATCGGGTAAAGAAGCAGCCTTCGACAAGAAAACAAAGGATTTCTTGACGAAGCAAAAGGAGAAGTTAGCAAAACAGCTGGACAAAAAGCATGATAACTACAAAAAAGGCAATCCGAACGGCTTCGTCAAAGTAGACAAAGCTAAGCAAGCAAAGTATAACGGTACGACACGGACGGACAAGGTATTGGTACTGCTTGTCGAGTACAGTGACTTCGCGCACAATAACGTCGTTCAAGAGCCAGGTTATATGTACGCTAAAGACTTTAACCAAAAGCATTATCAAGATTTGATGTTCGGGGATAAAGAATTTGAACTGTTCAACGGAGAAAAGGTTAAAACGTTCAAGCAGTATTATGAAGAACAATCGGGTGGAAGCTATTCGGTCGATGGAACGGTTTCGAACTGGTTAAAAGTTCCGGGAACAGCTAAGGATTATGGTGCTGATAGTCCAAAAGGCGGAAATGATAACTTGCCAGGAGCAAAAGGGCCGCGTGGACTCGTCAAGGATGCCTTGAATGCTGCCGTCAAGGCAGGCATCAATTTAGCTGAGTACGATCAGTTCGACCAGTATGACTTAGATGGCGACGGTAACTTAAATGAACCAGATGGTCTCGTTGATCACTTGATGATCATTCACGCAGGAACGGGGCAAGAAGCGGGTGGCGGTAAATTAGGGGATGACGCAATCTGGTCGCACCGCTGGACGCTCGATAGCGTTTATCCAGTCGAAAACACGACATCAAACGTTCCGACACGCTGGGGTGGGAAGATGGCAGCTTACGACTATACGATTCAACCTGAGGACGGCGCAGTCGGAGTCTTCGCGCACGAATTCGGACATGACCTCGGACTTCCCGATGAATACGATACGCAATACACAGGTCAAGGGGAGCCAGTCGCTTCTTGGTCCATCATGAGTGGTGGTAGCTGGAATGGTAAAATTGCCGGAACAGAGCCGACGAGCTTCTCTCCGCAAAACAAGGAATTCTTCCAGACAGTCATGGGCGGAAACTGGGCAAACATCCAAACAATCGATTTTGATTCGCTCACGAAAGCTGGAACAGCTTCGTACCTCGATCAGAGTGTCACGAAATCAAAAAATCCAGGGATCATCAAAGTCAATCTTCCACAAAAGCCAGTGAAAGGAATTGCTCCAGCGTTCGGCAAGAAGTACTACTACAGTACAAAAGGGAACGATCTTCATACATCGATGACGTCTCCTGAATTTGATCTGACGAATGCTAAACAAGCAAAATTTGACTTTAAAGCGTACTATGACGTTGAATTCAACTACGATTTCCTGACAGTCACTGCTACAGCCGATGGCCAGTCAAAAGTACTGGAAACGATCGGTAAAAAGGACACGGATGGCGATGAGCGAGCCGATTCTACTAAAGGCGCATGGGTAGATAAATCATACGACCTCAGTGAATTTGCTGGTAAAAAAGTCACGCTGAAATTTGAATATGTCACTGACGCAGGACTCGCGCTTGATGGTTTCGCGCTCGATAATGCTACGCTGACAGTCGATGGTAAAGTCGTCTTTGAAGATGATGCCGAGGGAACACCTAAATTCAAATTAGATGGTTTCGTCGCATCGAACGGCTTCACGTATGCAGATAACGCGTACTACCTTGAATGGCGCAACTATGCAGGTTCGGACAAAGCGCTCGAACATGCACGAGGTGTGAAGTACAACACAGGCCTTGTCGTTTGGTATGGTGATTCTAGCTTTGACGACAACTGGGTCGGTAAGCACCCAGGTGAAGGATTCCTCGGTGTCGTTGATTCGCATCCGGAAGCGATCGTCGGCACGTTGAAAGGACAACCGACGGTTAAGGACAGCACACGTTACCAAATCGCAGATGCTGCTTTCAGTTATGATAAAGCACCTGCATGGCTCATCGATTCGCCATCACGTGGACTTTACGACTATAAAGGTCTTCCAGGTGTGACGAAGTTTGATGATTCAAAATCGTATATCAACCAGTTGATTCCGGATGCAGGGAAATTGCTTCCGAACAATGGATTGAAAATTCAAGTCATCGGTGAAGCAAAAGATAACTCTGCTGGAGCAGTCTGGATCCACCGTTAAAAACAGAAGAACAGGTTCAGTTTCAGCTGAACCTGTTTTTTGTTTGAGTTACGTAGAAGAAGTGGAATCAATTGGAAAAACATTGGTCAGGCAACTTGACTTTTAAAGCGCATCCATTTTATACTTACGTTAGCTTAATATTGTTATTGTCATTACGGATTCACATCGTGTCACGAACAATCTTTTCGTTGCTCCATGTATTTCGGGACAATAATGAATTCCTTTCATATGCTCAGCATATGTATTAAGTAATTTATTTTTGGAGGTTGTTCCCATGAACACAGGTAAAGTAAAATGGTTTAACGCAGAAAAAGGTTTCGGTTTCATCGAAGTTGAAGGCGGAGAAGACGTATTCGTACATTTCTCAGCAATCACTGGTGAAGGCTTCAAAACACTTGACGAAGGTCAAGAAGTTGAGTTCGAAATCACTGAAGGCGCACGTGGAGCACAAGCTGCTAACGTCGTAAAACTTTAATTTCAACTATTCAATCGTCCCTTTTCGGAGGGGCGGTTTTTTATTAGACTAATATCTTGAATTCAAGATATTAGTGCGTTATACTTCAATTACCAAATCATTTACAGGGAGTGACGAAGATGGAGCTACTTGGAATTCATCATGTATCAATCTTAACAGGCATGGCAGAGCGAAATTATCAATTTTATACGAAAGTACTCGGAATGCGTTTGATTAAAAAAACAGTCAATCAAGATGACACGACATCGTATCATTTGTTTTATGGAGATGCGGAAGGGAATCCTGGAACAGATTTGACGTTTTTCGATATTCCACATCTTGGAACGGGTGTACCAGGAGCATCGAGTATTTCTTCGACATCTCTTCGTGTCAAAACAACAGCCGCTCTTCAATTTTGGAAAAAACGGTTTGAGGAAAAGGACGTTGAGCATGACGAAATTATTGAGCGTGCTGGACGACAGACACTGGCGTTTCGTGATCAGGAAGGAACGCGTTTGATTCTTGTCGCGGAAGATGGCGAAGTAGGTGTCGCAGGCGGTGTCCCATGGCCGCAAGAAGAGATTCCTTCTGAACATGCCATCGTTGGACTTGGAGCCGTGACATTGACGGTTAACGATCCGACACTAACGGTCCGCGTGCTGACGGAAGTGATGGGTTTCCGGAACGTTGGTCGCTATCCTTCACTAGCAGGTGACTTTGCTCCAATCGAAGTCTATGCGACAGGAGAAGGGGGAATCGGAGCAGAAGTCCACGTCGAAGCGCGTCCAGACCTTGATCGGGAACGTTTAGGTCGTGGTGGTGTGCACCATGTCGCGTTCCGTGTACCGAACAGTGAGGAGTACGAGAAGTGGGTCGAACGTCTGAATGCTTATCACTTACCGAACTCCGGTAAAGTCGATCGTCACTATTTCCAAGCCCTTTACTTCCGGGAACCGAATCATATCTTATTTGAACTCTCGACAGATACACCAGGATTTGCGACGGATGAGTCGGTTGAAACATTAGGGGAGACACTTGCGTTACCTCCGTTTCTTGAGCCAAAACGAGCTGCCATCGAAGCTCGGTTACGACCACTCGAAATCTGACAATCCTGTGACACAGGTCACAGATGGATCGTCCATCCCGTATACTAAGAGCAGGAATCAGGAAAAAGGAGTGACGGGATGTTAAGAACTACGCTTGGGCAATTCCGGATGATTGCGATATTAGAAGGAATTTCGTTTTTAGTCTTACTGTTGATTGCGATGCCGTTGAAATATATGGCGGACATTCCACAAGCAGTTTCGGTCGTTGGTGCACTTCACGGTGTCTTATTCGTCATGTACGCGATCTGGCTCGCCGTTGTGAAATTCAAATACGATTGGTCGATCATCAAGGCGGGTATTGCGTTCATCGCATCATTCATCCCGTTCGGCACGTTCATACTCGATCGGAAGTTAAAACAGGAAGCAACAAACGCGTAAATTGTGTATACTGAATAGAGCACGGCTGTGGATAACTGTTTTTGTCTATGCGAAGCAGGTTATCCACAGCTTTTTTCTGTGGATAATTTTTAGGAGGATATATTATGTCAACATTTGAAACATTACACATCAGTGACCTGTGGATAAAAAAATTACAAAAACAAGGCATCAAGGAGCCGACACCGATTCAAGAACAAGCGATTCCATCATTACTTGACGGACGCGACTTGATTGGACAGGCACAAACCGGAACAGGAAAAACACTAGCGTTCCTCTTACCGATTCTTGAGCAAATCGATGTCGAATCGCAAACGGTCCAAGCATTGATCGTCGCACCGACTCGCGAACTCGCGCGTCAAATCGCAGATGAGACCCATAAGCTGATTCGCAATACGGAACAGTACCGTGCTCTTGCAGTATATGGCGGGCAAGACGTCTTTAAACAGATTCAACGACTCGGACGGATGCCACAAATCATCATCGGAACACCAGGACGGATTCTCGATCATGTCGGTCGCGGCACACTAGACTTAAGCGAATTACGTACACTCGTCTTAGATGAGGCGGACCAAATGCTTCAAATCGGTTTCTTGCCAGAAATTGAAGATATCATCGAGGCAGCACCTGTTGATCGCCAGTTCGTCATGTTATCAGCAACGATGCCACCTAAAGTAGAGGAACTGGCGAAAACGTATTTGCGTAACCCAGTCGAAGTGCAGGTAGAAGCGGAAAGCATCACTGTAGAAGCGATCGAGCAGTTCGTCGTCGAGACGACGGATCGTCGCAAGCAGGCGACACTACGGACGATGCTTGACGAGATGCGTCCATATGCAGCCATCATTTTCTGCCGTACGCAACGTCGTGTCAGTAAATTAAACGAAGAAATGCAGATGCAAGGGTATCCGACGGATGAACTGCATGGTGGGTTGACGCAAGGGAAACGAGAAAAGGCAATGGCGAAGTTCTATCAAGGAAAAACACAATTCCTGATTGCAACAGACGTCGCTTCCCGTGGTCTCGATGTGACAGGTGTGACACACGTCTTCAACTACGATTTACCGGACGATGCCGAAAGTTATGTTCACCGGATCGGTCGGACAGGACGTGCTGGGAACGATGGAATTGCCGTCTCGATCGTGACGCCGAAAGATGGTCGGACGTTCCGTGATATGGAACGTGAATTGAACATCTCGGTCACGCCAATCGTCGTCGAATTGTCTGAAGAGGCGATTCGCGCACAGCACGACCAGAGTAAAGGATCACGGAAGACGACAGAAGGACGTGGAAACACACGTCGTTCGAATAACCGTCGCCCGGGACGCGCACATCGTAAATAAACAGAAACAAGATAAAAGAGCCGGTCCATTTTCTCTGAAAAAGAGAAAATGAACCGGCTCTTTTTTATTTAGCATATACCATCTGACCACCAAGATGACCGGTATAAGCAAGTAATCCGCTACCGACGATGGCAACGACAAAACTGAGTAATAAAAACATTTTTTTGTTTGAGCGGTAACCCAATAACAAAAATAACAGCGAGACACCAAAGGCAACAAGGCTGAACAACGCGAAATGCTCATGATTTTCGATAGCAGCATGGGTAACGCTACTTAAGTTCGCTTCCGCATACTCTTCTGCTCCGTCTCCAGACAAATAGGCGGCGACCCCAGAAATCAGACCAACGACTAGCGTAAAGAGGGCGAACAATTTGAATTGCGTCCATTTCAGACTGACGAGTAACAATAACGTTGCGAATAATAAAAGTGCGATCGGTGCATGGACAAGAAGTGGATGAAGCGGTACGTTTCCCAACATATCAAAGACCTCCTTAGATAAGTATGATAAAGAATAATTTCACTTTACCCTGCTTATCTGACAGCTAACTGACACCGTTTTAAAGAGTTGGGAAATGAATGATGAAGCGTGTGCCTTCACCTGATGTTGAATCAATAGAAATCGTACCGCCATGTTGATCGACAATCGATTGAGCAATCGATAAGCCGAGGCCCGTACCTGTTCCGTGACGTGAATGATCCCCCCGGTAAAAACGCTCGAATATTTTAGTTTGTTGATCGGAGGCGATACCGATCCCACAGTCCTGTATCGTCAACTGGCGTTCTGTAGTAGTTTCTTCGAGGGAGACATCAATGACTTTATCGCTGTAGACAAGAGCATTCTCAAGAAAGACCGTCAATAAGCGATTCAATTGATGGGCATCCCCTTTCATGTGTAAGTCAGGCGCGATCGAAGCGTGGATGATGCGATCCGAGTAGGCATGCTGAAAACGTTCGACGGTCTTTTGAACGAGTGAACTAAGGTCAACTTCCTGTTTCGGTGAAAGTTGTCCTTCTCGCGCAAGCAATAGTAAATCAGAGACTAAATACTGCATGCTTGCCGTTTCTGCTTTGATATCCTCTAGAATCGTTCGTCCTTCATTCGAAAGTGATTCCGCTTCTAGCAATTCAATCCCGCTGTAGACGATTGTCAAAGGTGTCCGTAGTTCATGTGAAGCATCGGACGTAAAACGACGTTGGCGATCGAATGCTTGTTGCACCGGTATGACGGCTCGACCAGCAAGGATGTATCCGACTAGTGTCAGGACAATCGTTGCGAGAACCGCAATCCCCGCAAGAACGGCAATCAATCGCTGTAAGGTATCTTCTGTCGGAGAGATGTCCTTCATCAGCAGTAGTCGTCCTTCTTCGGTACTCCGTTGATACAGTAAGAAGTGTCGATCATCCCAGTCCACTTGTTTCGTCGTATCATCTGACCTTAAAAAACGACGCAGTGTTTTGGACTCGACGTCTGGCGGCAGACTTTCATAGCGTTCGTTTCCTGAATCATCGAGTAACTGAAAGTAGATCGGATTTTGGATGAATTGAGCTTCTCCGTGCTCGATCCGTTCGAAGATATCGCGATCAGATATGCCCTTCAATTGATTCAATTCCATTCGATTCAGCAATTGAGCGTTCGTGACATACACACCAATCAGGATGAGCACTAGTACAAAAAAGAACGAACCACTGAATAATAACGTCAGTCGTTTTCGAATCGAGTCAAGCATGTGGATCACCTAATCGATAACCGAATCCGCGAACTGTCCTGATCAAATTAGGAGCACCGACCGCATCTAGTTTTTTTCGAACAAGTCGGACGAGCGCATCGAGCGCGTTATCCGTAATATCCGCACCGATGCCCCACACGACTTCGATGATTAATTCACGACTCATCACCTGTTCAGGTCGTCTTAGGAGCAAAGAAAGGAATTCGAATTCACGTCGTGTTAAATCAATCGGATGGTGTTCATAGGAAATCGTTTGTGAGGACAGATCAAGGACTAGTCCATTGAAGGTGACCGTCGACACGAATGCCTTTTGTTGACGACGACTGAGCGCGCGCAGTCGTGCCAAAAGTTCATTTGATTGAAACGGTTTGACGAGATAGTCATCCGCTCCACTATCAAGACCATGGACGAGATCAATTTCCGTATCGCGAGCAGTCAGCATCAAGATGCCGCCTTCAAACTGTTCTTGGCGTAAAGTAGCGGCGACTTCGACTCCGCTCTTGCGAGGCATCATCCAATCGAGAACGAGTAAGTCATAGCGATACGTCTGACATTGGAGGAGCGCCTCCACTCCATCACGTGCAACATCTACCTGATATCCTGCCCGCTCCAAATGAAGGCGTAACATCTTCGCAAGACGCTGATCATCTTCTGCTACCAAAACGCGCATGCACATCGCTCCTCTTTTTTTCTCATTATCCCATAGTTGCCGTCAGTTAGTTGTCAGTTTTTTTCGATACAGTAAACGTAACAAGAAGGGAGAGGAAACAGATGAAACCAAAACCATTTGCGAAATGGCTCGTCGGGCTTAGTAGTTCCGTCTTCATCGGACTTGCGATTGGTCAGTTGAGTGTCAGTTCGAGCGATTCCTCGACGACACCTGTTTCGACAGGCGATACGTATTCGAATGATACGACATTACCATCCCAAGGAAATCAATATAGCGATGATGAAGACGAATATGGAGAAGATGATGGATATTACGAAGATGATGATGGTCAATGGCAGGACGACGAATCGTCTGGATTCAGTCAACCAGGTGGGTCGAGTGACGGTCAGTCCAGTCATTCGAGGTAAGGAGGAGAAAATGGAGCGACAATTGTATGCGATGCATAATCAGGTGCGATTCGTGACGGATCAGCCGATTGATGAAGCCGAGTGGGAGGAACTCATCCGTTTCTTTCATTACGTCGATCGACAGTGGTCACGCTTTGATGATCAAAGTGAGGTTAGTCGATTGAATCGTTTGCGGATCGGGGACATGATATCGGTGTCCTTACCGTTAGCCCGCTTACTGGCACGCGCCACACGATACTTCGAACAGACGGAACATTATTTTTCTCCGTTTCTGCTAGCTCAACAACAAGCTAATGGTTACCGGCAATCGTTTCCGTTCACGCAAGCCATCGCTTATGAAGAAACGGCTCCACCGGAAATCGCACCATTCATCATTGAAGGATGCGACGTGACTCGAGTCGGAGGCGGCTTTATCGATCTAGGTGGAATCGGAAAAGGTGCTGCCGCGATGATCGCGGCGCAACGCCTACGAAAAACCTGGAACCGTGGACTGATTGAAGCGGGAGGTGACGTCATCGTCTGGTCTGAGGAGAAACCATGGAATATCACAATTACGCATCCCGAGACCGAACAACGCGTCGCTGATGTGCAATTACGACAAGGTGCGATTGCGACATCGAACCGTGTCTATCGATCGTGGAAGACGGACGGACAGACGCATCATCATTTGTTAGATGGACGAACAGGGCGTCCGACGAGGAGTCCGATTCTGCAAGCGACGGCGTCTGCTCCACAACTCTATGAAGCGGAAGTCATGACAAAGCTTGCCTTTCAGATGACAGAAGCAGAACGTCAAGAAAAATTGTTTCGTTGGTTTCCAAAAGGACGATTACTGATTTTAGACACTACAGGAGAATGGCGAAGCGAACAGAAAGGAGTGAGTGAGATATGGACTGGATGAAATGGTTGTTCTCGACATGGACGATGATTCGCTTGAGTGGCTTAAGCGGACACTTCTTCATGACGATTTCAGTCCTAGCAGGATTGCTTGGTTCCTACCCGGCTCTCAAAAAGCAAAAAGCACGATTGCATCACGTGCACTTATATAGTGGTTGGGCAGGATTGCTCGCAATCGTCCTCCATGCGACGCTCATCATTGTGGATACGTACGCACCACTGACAATCTTCGAGGTCTTGATTCCAGGACAAGCTTCCTATGAACCGCTTTGGAATGCATTTGGAACGATCAGTCTCTACTTATTCGGGTTCGTTCTCGTGACTTCGGATTTCTTGAAGGAGACGCTAGGCAAGACGCTTTGGAAATTGACACACTGGCTTGTTTTACCTGCCTGGCTATTGATGACGGCACATGGTCTTTTCATCGGTACAGATACCGGAACACTATTTACGACGGTTTGGTACGCTGTCTCGACATTGACGATGTTCACACTTGTTCTGTACCGGATGCGGATCCGTCCTATGCAACGGACTCGAACTTCAGCAAAAGAGCGCTCAGTCGTACACTGAGCGCTCTTTTCATTGTCGGGCGAGCCAAGCTGTCCATTCGTTAAAGGCAGCATTCCGATTCTCAATATAGTTGTGATCACTATCGACGATCGCTTCCTCAAACGGACTGTCCGATACCAATAAGTCATGATGGAGCGCTTTAATCGATGTTTCGTCTCGTTCTGACGTCATGAGCAACATCGAGCGATCGGCTAGACGTTCTTTTAGCGTCAGTAAGTTCCAGGTCGTATGATGGTGCTTTAACTCGTCAAGTAACGCGTCAGCAGTGGCGTCATTTAGGAAAGCAGCTCCTCGCTCGAGAATACCATGAAGCACAGGCTCGTATTCCGGATGTTCGAGGACGAGCTGACCGACGAGTCCAAAATTAAACGGAGAAATCCCGACATAATGTGCAACCTCCGGTGTCTCAGCAAAAGCATGAAGACCGGCGAACCCACCCATGCTATGACCGACAACGGTAATCTGATCAGCCTTGATACCGTGTTCAGTAGTGAAAGACTTGGAGCAGACGTAACGTAAAGTTGCCGTTGCGTCTTCCAGAACATGTTGGAATCGGAAGGTTCCGGGACTTCCGATCGTTCCACGATATGACGTGACAAGCACATGGTATCCTGCGCTTTGAAGTTGTACTGCCCAGTCCATGTTTAACTGTTTCCCGGGAAATCCGTGAAAGAGGACAATTAATGGAGCATCCTCTGTATGTTCAGGTGAATAGAGGCGGGCAATCAATTGTTCCGAACCACCGCTTGGAACATGTAAATAGGATAAAGTTGCTTTTTTCGTGATCGTTTCCAAAAAAACACGCTCCTTCATAACCATTTTCTAAGTCTTAGTGTGCGTGAAGATGCACAATCATGCAATGATTAAGTGTATGAACTAAAAAGATGGGATACCCGTCTGGGCATCCCATCTTTTGTAAAGCATGGCTTAGAATACTTTTGTCGTCCATGATTCACAGTTCCATAAGTCTGTTGCAACAGCTTCATAGAATTCTGGTTCGTGTGAGATTAAGAGGACGGTTCCTTTGTACTCTTGTAACGCACGTTTTAATTCTTCTTTTGCTTCGACGTCCAAGTGGTTCGTCGGCTCATCGAGTACGAGGATGTTCGATTCCGTGTTCATCAATTTACAAAGACGGACTTTCGCTTTTTCTCCACCGCTGAGTACTTCGATTTTCGATTCGATGTGTTTCGTCATCAAACCACACTTCGCGAGCATGGCGCGGACTTGCTGTTGTGTCAGAGACGGGAACGTATTCCAGATCTCTTCGATACACGTATTCGAATTCTTCTCTTTGACTTCTTGCTCGAAGTACCCGATATGCAAGTTCTCTCCCCGCTCAACGACACCCGAGACAGCCGGGATTTCACCGAGTAAACTCTTGAGCAACGTCGATTTCCCGATTCCGTTCGCACCGTGCAAGGCGATCTTCTGTCCGCGTTCGATCGTCAAATCAAGAGGACGAGACAGTGGCTCATCGTATCCGATGACAAGACCTTTTGCTTCGAACATCAATTTACTTGGTGTCCGTGCTTGGAGGAAGTGGAACTCTGGTTTTGGCCGTTCCTGTGCGAGTTCGATGACATCCATCTTATCAAGTTTTTTCTGACGTGACATCGCCATGTTCCGTGTCGAGACACGCGCCTTGTTCCGGGCAACGAAATCCTTCAACTCAGAGATTTCCTGCTGTTGACGCTTGAATGCAGACTCAAGTTGTTTTTTCTTCGCTTCGTGGATCGTGACGAAGTTGTCGTAGTCACCGACATAACGGTTCAATTCTTGATTTTCCATATGATAAATCAAGTTGATGACGCTATTGAGGAATGGAATATCGTGCGAAATCAAGATGAATGCATTCTCATATTCATTTAAATAGCGTTTTAACCACTCGATATGCTGGACATCGAGATAGTTGGTCGGCTCATCAAGTAAAAGAATATCTGGTTTTTCAAGAAGGAGTTTCGCAAGCAGAATTTTCGTCCGTTGTCCACCACTGAGCTCCTGTACATCCCGGTCAAGTCCGATTTCATCGAGACCAAGACCGCGTGCGATTTCTTCGACTTTTGCATCAATCGTATAGAAGTCGTTATTTGTCAAAATGTCTTGCAAGACACCGACTTCTTCGAGCATTTTTTCGAGTTCTTCTGGCTCGACTTCGCCCATTTTACCGTACAAATCATTGATTTCCTGTTCGATATCGAACATGTACTGGAATGCACCTTTGAGAGCATCCCGAATCGTTAATCCTTTTTCAAGGACAGCGTGCTGGTCTAAATAGCCGACGCGAACATGCTTCGCCCATTCAACTTTCCCTTCATCCGGCTCAAGTTGCGACGTGATGATATTCATGAACGTCGATTTCCCCTCACCGTTCGCACCAACGAGACCGATGTGCTCGCCTTTTAACAGGCGGAAGGAGACATTTTCGAAAATGGCGCGGTCACCGAATCCGTGACTTAAGTTAGATACCGTTAAAATACTCATAATTGCTCCTTATTTCATGAATTCCTGTGACTTAGACGCCTGTCCGTTTTTTCTGGTTATTCGCTTTTTTCGTCTGTTGGCTCGTCAATTGTTTCGTTTGTGTTCCTTGTAAGCCAGTCGGACGTTTAGTTTGCGCTTGTTTTTTTGCTTTCAAGCGCTCGATCATTGCCTCTTGCAATGATAGTTTTTTTGGTTGTTCACTCATGTTCGTTCACCTCGATTGATTCGTTCTTACCTTCTAGTATGCCAAAAAAAACGTCTCTTGGAAATGAAGAGACTCGATTTTACATCTCAAAGTGTATCTGCAAGATAGACGACATAACAATTCCGATCGATATCAATTTCACAGCTGTCACGCTCAAAAATACCGTGTCCTTCGACTTCAATCTTGTCTTTGATCAAAAAACGCATCGCTTGGATGTGATTTGGAACCGTTGATGTCTTTAAAAGCGGTTGGGCGCTGTCGGATAGATACTGTCTGAATTCAATATGAATTTGATGCGGTGGATAAACACGTTCTTCCGTCGCACGCGGTGATGCTTTGATGTGGTCGACAATCAATTGATCGTATTCACCTGCCATTTCATTGGAACGAAGCTCGTATTGATGTCCTTCGATGATATGGAATTCGCAGAGTTGGTGGGCGATGATTTCTTCCGGTTCGATCGCATAACGATCATATTGATAGATCGGCTGGAATTCACTATTTTCTTCAACATAGTAGGCAAGTGACATGCGTAAATCCTCCTTTTCATTCTATAGATACTATTACCACATTTTGATAAAAAAAGTTCCGGCAGAACAAAGAAACTTTTCTCTTCGAAAAAGCGTATACTATCCATAACGAGAGTAAAAGGAAAGGGGACTGAGAAGGTGAATTGGATGAAACAAGCTACACTAGCTGCGACACTGTTGATCGGAACGACATTAAGTGGGTGTGGATCGGATGATGCGCGAGCGGAACGACCAGATGATCCGGATTGTGATGACTATGAATATGATAACGATGAAGGTGTCTGGTACTGTGATGATAGTTCGTCGACTCATTCAGGCTACTATTACTGGGGTGGTAGTTATTTCGCTTCACGTGCCTTGATGCACAGTGCGATGCGAACGAAAGGATATACGCCGAAATCGAAAAAAGTAAAGAGTTACAATACGAAAACAAAAGGATTCGGAACGGGCTCGTCCTCCGGCTTTTTCGGCGGATGAATAAACGACAGACCTTTTATGGAGACATCGATCGTTTTTGGGATGTGCTAGACGGGGAACCGTACGCTGTCACGGAAATCATGCCGATCTCGGACAAACGAATCGATCAACTGCATATCGCAGCGCAAGAAGT
This sequence comes from Exiguobacterium sp. UBA7533, assembly GCF_002479335.1. Classification (NCBI taxonomy): domain Bacteria; kingdom Bacillati; phylum Bacillota; class Bacilli; order Caryophanales; genus Exiguobacterium; species Exiguobacterium sp. UBA7533. The sequence goes on from NZ_DLMP01000014.1 coordinate 132,405, forward strand.
GTATCGGATATTTGAAAAAGTACTTCCGATTCTTCGCTCAATGGATGATCAGGCACTACTTGAACTTGGTTTCCCAGTCGAAAGTCTTGCCTTCTTACGACTCGAGACGATGCGACCGCTGACCGTCATCGGGCGCTTTGATTTCATTGTGACGGCTGATCGCATTTCACTCATGGAATGGAATGCCGATACGCCGACCTTCATTAAGGAAGTATTTGAAGTCAACGATGTCGTAGCAGAGAAACAAGGATTTAAACGTGTCAATGATGGAGAAAACGAATGGCTCAAGGAAGCTGTCCGTCGTGCAATCGAAGCAGCGACATATCGGACGAAGCAGGATCCGCATGTTGTCTTCACTTCACATGGCGACCATATCGAAGATCGGCTGACGTCTGAGTATTTGCAGTCGTTCTGGAGTAGCGCGGTCTATTGTCCGCTTGATGCACTAGAGATTCGCCCGGAAGAGGGCTTGTACGATGAGACAGGTAAAAGAATTGATATTTTATATCGGCAAACCTTTCCAATCGAGATGGCTTTGCTGGACCGGGATGAAGAGGGGCGAAACCTAGGACAGTTATTGTTGCAACTTGTCGAGACGGGGCGGCTAGAAATCATCAATCCACCGTCCGCTTTTTTAATGCAAGCCAAGTCGGTTCTTGCGTTGATCTGGATGTTACACGAAACCAAGCATCCATACTTGAGCGAAATGGATCATACGATGATTGCACGTTATTTTTTACCGACATACTTATCAGAAGATGCATTCATCTCAAGCCGACAACCGTTCGTCAAGAAACCGATCTTTGGACGCGAAGGGGACACTGTAACGGTCCATGACGGACAGGGAGAAGTGCTGCTAAAGAATGAACAGCATACGTTTCTTGATCAACCGGCTGTCTATCAAGCGTATCGAGAATTACCGACGTATCCACTTCAAGAAGAGGGAGACGTCGCGTATATGTACGGTGTTTTTATTTTAGGTGGAAGACCGAGTGCGATTGGTGTACGTGCTGGAGAACGGATTACTGGGAATCGTTCCTATTTCGTACCAATCGGTCGACAGCATGAAGGAGGGAGAAACATATGAGAGCAGCCATTTTAGGAGCATCCGGTCTAGTTGGCCAAGAACTCGTAGACCGTTTGTTGGCAGAAGAGGCATATAGCGAGGTACATGTTCTTGTTCGCCGACCGATACGCCGTTTTCATCCGAAACTTGAAGAATGGGTGATTGATTTTGATCGTGTGACAGAAATCGAATTGCCTGTCGTTGATCACGTCTACTGTGCACTAGGTACGACGATTAAACAAGCAGGCTCGCAAGATGCATTCCGTCTAGTTGATTATACGTATCCGGTTGAACTTGGTCGTGAACTGTTAGATCTCGGTGCGACACGTTTTGCTTTGATTTCAGCTCTTGGTGCCCATCCGAATGCCAAAACCTTCTACAATCGCGTAAAAGGGGATACGGAAAATGGACTACGCGTACTAGGATACGATGCATTACTAATTTTCAGACCTTCGCTCTTGTTAGGAGAAAGAGACGAGTTTCGTTTAGGCGAACAGGCAGCTGCGAAAATTTCGACGGTGTTACGACCGTTATTAAAACGCAGTGCCATCGCTCCGATCGAAGCCGGTCAAGTCGCTGCGGCGATGATTCATGAAACGCTACATGCGCCGCCTGGAATTACGATCATCGAATCAAAACAGATGCAATCTTGAGCAGCCGACTTGTCGGTTGCTCTTTTATTATTCTTGTAATATAAATAATATTTGACTCATCAAATGATTTGCGGTTGAATGGTAAAGTGCTGTCTCATATATAAAAAAAGAAGTGAGACAATTCAGGCAAAACAGTGTATTCGTATCCTATCTGTTTCGTCACGCTTATCGTTTGGGGAAAGCGGGAAAAGATGATGGATTATGCACTTATTCAGGGCAGATGAAAGGAGCCAATCATATGGCAGAGTTTGATCGCGATCAGGTCTATAAGACCGTTCCGCAAAAAGGATTCTTTGGAAATCCGAAAGGGTTATTCACCCTCTTCTTCACCGAGTTTTGGGAGCGTTTCTCCTACTATGGTATGCGTGCCATCCTTATCTTCTATATGTACGACTCAGTCGCAAATGGTGGTCTAGGAATTGACAAGACGACAGCTGCGTCAATCATGGCCGTTTACGGTTCACTCGTCTACATGTCTGGGATCATTGGTGGATGGGTAGCTGACCGTTTGCTCGGTACGTCTCGAACTGTATTCTATGGTGGTATCTTGATAATGCTGGGGCATATCGTTCTTGCTTTACCAGCAGGCATTACGGCACTCTTCGTCTCGATGGGACTCATCGTCATCGGTACCGGTTTCTTGAAACCGAACGTATCGAATATCGTCGGAGATTTGTACAGTAAGACGGATAATCGTCGTGATGCTGGATTTAGTATCTTCTACATGGGGATCAACGCTGGGGCATTCCTTTCACCACTCGTCGTCGGTGAAGTGGCTGACCGTGGTGGGTACCATGCTGGTTTCGCACTCGCCGCCATCGGAATGTTCGCAGGACTTATCGTCTTCGTCCTGACGAAAAAGAAAAACCTTGGTCAAGCAGGTACGTATGTCTTAAACCCATTAAAAGGGGACGAGAAAAAACGCTTCATCACGATTGCGTCGATCGTTGTCGTCGTCATTGCGGTTCTCGGTGTCATTGCATCGATGACAGGATTGTTGACGATTTCTCGCTTTACCTTGATGGTCACGATTCTCGGAATCTTGATTCCAATCGCCTATTTCACAGTCATGCTTCGTAGTCCAAAGATTACAGATGACGAACGATCGCGCTTGATTGCTTATATTCCGCTCTTCATCGCAGCAGCGATTTTCTGGGCGATCCAAGAACAAGGTTCATATGTCCTCTCGATCTTCGCAAGTGAACGGACGAACCTTTCATTCTTAGGATTTGAGATTCAACCGGCATTCTTCCAATCGTTGAATCCGCTCTTCATCATCGTATTAGCACCTGTATTTGCAAGCTTCTGGGTCAAGCTAGGGGATCGTCAACCGACGACGATGCAAAAGTTCTCGTTCGGTCTTCTGTTTGCAGGGCTTTCGTTCATCGTCATGACACTACCAGGTATCCTATTCGGTGTTGAAACAACAGTTAGTCCGCTCTGGCTGACGCTCAGCTTCTTCCTCGTCGTCATCGGTGAGCTCTTCTTGTCACCAGTCGGTTTATCGGCAACGACAAAATTGGCGCCGGCAGCCTTCTCAGCGCAAACAATGAGTCTATGGTTCTTGACGAACGCAACGGGACAAGCGGTCAACGCGCAAATCGTTAAGTACTATAAAGCGGATACAGAGATTCTATATTTCGGTATCACAGGTATCGTTGCCGTCATCTTCGGATTACTCTTATTCGCTTTCGCACCAAAACTTCAAAAATACATGCGCGGCATTCGTTAAGATATTCAAAAAAGACGCTTTCTCGATCGAGAAAGCGTCTTTTTATTAATCATTCGTCCGGATATGGCGTAAGGCCTCTGCAAGCAAGGCGACTAACGTTCCGAGGACGAGACCGTTCGACATCAGTGTCGTCATGAGTGGTGGTAAATCAGCCGTTGCTTCTTTCGGTAACAACAACGCACCGATGCCGACGAGAACTGGAAGACCAACTGTGATCATCGCTGTTTGACGATTCAAATCGCGAGCCGCTTCCGTGACGCCGATGATTGCCATGCCGGCAACGATCGGGGCGACCATCGCATAACCAACAGCGACAGGGATTTTAGCAATCAAACCGACGAACGGTGTCACGATACTGAGGAAGAGACACATGATATTCGCATAAACGAACGCTTTGCGGTCCGTATTATCCGTTGAGGCGATGAATCCAGCCGTTCCGGAAATAGCAACAGGACCCACTGTACCGAACAGACCGGCGAAGAGTTGTCCGATACCAGCCGTGATACCAGCCGTCCCGACTTGTCCTTTGACCGTTTCTCCGCGCTTCGCACTGATGATTCGTTCAATGACCTTGATGTTCGCTAAGACGTTCGTCATCAAGAGTAACGAGATGATGATAGCAGTCGGCAATAGGCTCCAATCGATATGAATACCGCCGAATGGTAATAGGCTCGGTAAAGTGAACAGTGGACCATCAAAGCTCGGCATCTCAGCACGTCCGATCAGTGCGAACATACTCCAACCGACGAGTAGTGTAATCAATAAAGCATATTGTCGTAAGCGATCACTGCGTTCTAAATAGAGCGAGATCAAGACGGTCAAAATCGAGATGACGGCAGGTAATGCTTGAATCCGTCCGTCTTCGATATTCAACAATCCTTTCATGACGGATCCCGACAGCTGTGCCGACAGCAATAACATATAAACACCAATGACTTGTGGAGTGAAGAGCGGAACTAAGCGTCGTAAGACACCTGTCACCGTCAAGATGATACAGATGATTCCGCTGAGTAAGAGTAAGAATCCGAGCGATTGTAGCGTGTTCGAATAACTGCCGTACAGCGTGACACCAATCGATGAATAGAGAGCGAATACTCCCCACCAAATTCCAGCAGGACCTTCCATGATTGGAAGACGGTGTCCGAGTAGGACTTGAAATAGACTTAAGATGGCAAATACGAATAGACAACGAGATAAAAAGGAAAGCGTCTCGGCACCCGAGAGTTCAAACGATGCTGCGATGGCAAGGGGTGGGGCAATGTTGGTACAGATGATGAATAAAAACCATTGAATCGTAGACACAAGGGTACGCGGCAAAACGTAAATCTCCTTTCGAAAAAACAATAGTGACTTTATCTTAAACCAATTCATGAAAAAGAGATAGGGATGCTTACAATGACTGAAAATTCTATCATTTGTTTTCATATGTGATTTAACACATAATAATGGGTATAACGCTATAGGGAGGGAATGACATGAAAAAATGGAGTAAACGAATCCTTGGAACGATTGTTGCAGTACTTGCGCTACTCGTATTTGCCTTTATGATTTGGGCACAATTCGATTATGACGCTTCGCAGCAAGCGGCGTCTTACGTGGAGACGGAAACACCACGTGAAGTCACGTTTGGAAAAGAGACGAGTGACGTCGGATTCATCTTTTATCAAGGGGCAAAAGTTGATGCAGCTGCTTACAGTTATTATGGTAATCAACTAGCGAAAGATGGACATTTTGTCATCATACCGAAGCTACCGTTTCGGATTGCCTTGCTCGATGCAAACGAAGGACTCGATATCGTCGAGGAATATCCGCAGGTCAAAAAGTGGTATCTGATCGGGCATTCACTAGGTGGAAGCGCGGCTTCGACAATCGTCGAACAACATTCGAAGATTAAAGGAATCATCTTCCTCGCATCCTATCCGATTGATTCGATTGATGTGCCCTCACTAACGGTCTATGGTGGACAAGATGGTGTCTTACCAATCGCTGATATCGAAAAAAGTAAGCAGAATGTTCGAAAAGATGCGGTATTCCATGAAATCAAACAAGGAAATCATGCGAACTTTGGTATGTATGGACCACAAAAAGGGGACAACAGGAGCCCATTGACGTCAAAAGAGCAACAAGATGAGGCGTTAGACGAAATCAAACAATTTATCGATATGCCTTGATCGATTCTTTAGGAAGAAACGATTCATCAACCAAACGAAAAAGACGGAGAGATTCCG
>NZ_DLMP01000014.1:138214-239321 GCF_002479335.1 Exiguobacterium sp. UBA7533
CGGAATCTCTCCGTCTTTTTTTACGGATTTAACTCAAGCGATGAGCGACTTCATCAAGTGTTGGCAAGGCAGCCATTGCACCTTTGACGGAAGCAGCAAGCCCACCTGAAATCGCTGCGAATCGTCCGATATCATGAAGTTCATCTGCTGACCAAGCGAATGAAAAATCACGTAACGCACATTGATAGAGTAACCCGGACATGAAAGCATCCCCAGCTCCTGTCGTATCAATCGCGTCGACCGTAATCGCATCGATGACAGCCATCGCGTGATCCGTATACAGAATCGACCCTTCACTTCCACGCGTGATAGCGAGAAGACGGATCGGGTATTCAGCTAACAATTCGGCAGCCCCGTCATCAAGGTCTGTTTGTCCTGTTAAAAACGTTAACTCTTCCTCGGCAAGTTTGACGATTTGTGCATCCGGTAGGACGGACCGGATCGTCGTCCGTGCTTCATCGAGATTTGGCCATAACGATTCACGCAAGTTCGGATCATACGAGACAGGCACTTGGTGTTCTTTCGCACGAGCGATAGCTGTTCGTGTAGCGTTTACGGCTTCACCAGTGATCAAAGAGATAGAGCCGATGTGTAATAAATCGACAGACTCGAAGTCCTCTGGTACATGTGTTTCGTGAAAATGCATATCAGCGCGTTCCGCATTGATGAACTCAAATGACCGCTCGCCATCCTGCCCATTCGTGACGAGGACAAGACCTGTCTTTTGTGTTGAATCATGGATGAGGTAATCCGTGCGGACGCCATAGTGATGTAACGTATCTTTCAAGAAGTGGCCCATCGAATCATCTCCGACCGCTCCAAGAAAATAACTGTCTGCGCCTAATCGAGCGAGTCCGACGGAGACATTGGCAGGAGCACCCCCAGGATTTTTTTGAAATGTCATGTTTTCGGCATCAAGAGGAATCAAATCAATCAGTGCTTCCCCTAAACTAAAGATTTTCATACGTAGAACTCCTTTCAAGGTCGGGACGAATCCGTTCAATGTGTAAAGCCATATAACCAATTTCTGATTCAGGGACACGCGTATCGAGTTCGACTGCCAGCCAGTCTCCCATCTGATTCGCACAGGCGTAGGCGTCTGCATAACGGGTTTTGACAGCTGATAGAATTACGTCATCCATGTCGTGTAACGTTTCTCCCTGTTCGATCCGAGCGAGGACCAATTTCATATGCGTGAAGAAACGATAGTACGTCATCGACGATGTCTCGATCGTTTTTCCAAAAAAGACTTCAATCTGTTCACGCAGTTCATTGAGTAACGTGACCGTCTGCAAAGCAGTTGCCATGTTCGGATGAGTCTGGCGTGCATTATATAAGTGAAGCGCGATGTTCGCTGCTTCTTCTTTAGGGAGGGTGACCTGTAACGCGCGTTCGATTTCAAGGACTGCCCATTCTCCGATCGCATACTCTGGTCCATATAAAAGACGAATCTCTTCTGCTAGTCGATTATGCACGACGAGTTGTTCACGTGCTAGCCGTACGGCATGAGCGAGGTGATCCGTCAGACTGACATGAATATAGTCATGAAACGGCGTCTGAAGTTCACCTTCTGCATGCGAGATGATGCGTTCGGATAAGTCGATGATCTCAAGTGGTGTCGTCGTCAGAATCTCTTTGAACTGTTCCGCATTTTCAAACGAAGGGATGAACATTTTTTCGATCTTCGTCGCTTGGATCGGATCTTTTTTCTTTTTTCCAAAGGCGATACCGGGTCCCATGATGATGCGTTCTTGTCCATTTTCTTTAACGACAACTGCATTGTTGTTGAGGATTTTATGAATAATCAGCCTGACGTCCTCCTTTCCAGTCTTTTCTTTATTATAAAGCGAACGTAGAGCTTTGCGAACCGACAAATGCGACCACCGAGTCAGTGGACCCGGTTTGGTCGCATGAAGGATTAAGCAGCAATGTCTGTTTCTTTTTGTTTACGTGCATCAAGACGCATCAAGACGACAGTCGAAACAAAAGCAGTGACGACCGCAATCGCGAATCCAACGAGGTAGTTGATCAAATTCGTTGCACCGAGCGGGGCGACGATCGCGATCATCGGGATTCCAGTTAGTCCGTAGGCGTTCGCCGCGACTTGCGTCAAGACGACATAACCGCCACCAATCGCACCACCGATTGCACCACCGATGAATGGTTTTCCAAGACGTAAGTTGACGCCGTAGATGACAGGTTCCGTGATACCGAGAAAGGCTGAGAACGCAGACGGTAGGGCAAGTGCTTTGAGTTTGACGTTCTTTGTCAAGAAGTAGACGGCAAGTCCGGCACCGCCTTGAGCGACGTTCGCCATCGACCAGATCGGTAAAAGGAAGTTCTTTCCGATACTTTTATCGGCAAGTAACCCTGCTTCGATTGCATGGAAACTGTGATGCATCCCAGTGATGACAATCGTCGAGTAAAGTCCACCAAAGAGGAGACCAGCGACGACTGAGAACTGTTCGTAGAAGAAGACGAGTACGAATGAGATTCCTTTCCCGAGCAACGTTCCGATTGGACCGATGACGATCAACGCTAGGAAACCAGTGACGAGGACCGTAACGAATGGTGTAACGAGTAAGTCGAGCGTTTCAGGTGTTCGTTTCCGGACTTGTTGTTCAATCTTTGCCATGACCCAGACAGTTAAGAGAACCGGGAAGACCGTTCCTTGGTATCCGATTAACTCGATGTTCATTCCGAGGAATTTCATGACTTCAGGATCACTGTTCCCAAGTGTCCATGGATTCAAGAGGGACGGGTGTGTCATGATTCCCCCGATGACGGCACCGAGATACGGATTTGCACCGAATTCACGAGCTGCCGAGAAACCGATCAGAATCGGTAAGATGATGAAGGCTGAAGACGAGAACATATCAAGTAGTTGAACAATCGGCGAATCGCCCTCGACCCAACCGAATGCTTTGATCATACCGAGTAATCCCATCAAGAGACCAGCTGCGACAATGGCCGGAATGAGTGGAACGAAGACGTTCGAAAGGGAACGGGCAAGACGGGCGAACGGATTTAATTTTTGAGATGCAGCCTTTTTAACGTCGAGTGGCTCTTCTCCATCGACCTTCACACCAGCGAGTGGTGCAAACGCAGCGAATACCTTATTAACGGTACCGGTCCCGAAGATGATTTGATATTGACCAGAGCTCGAGAAGGCACCACTTACACCATCCAAATCTTCAAGTGCCGCTTGATCTACCTTTGATTCGTCATGTAAAACAAGGCGTAAGCGTGTCGCACAGTGAGCGGCAGTAATGATGTTCTCGCGTCCACCGACAAGTTCAAGTACACGTTTAGCAGTTTGTTGATAGTCCATCGGAAAAGTCCTCCTTTTTTCGTGAAACACGCTAGATGAGACAAAAAAAGGCAAGACCGAACGACACCTCTCCTAAGAAGGTGTCATTTCGGTCTTGCCAGCCATACTGTCACAATCCGCACTATTGATTTGATTTCATCATAAAGCAGAAAAGAAAGCGTTGTCAACAATCAATTTTCATTTTTTTGAATCCGAATATCAACCTCAACCCCGTAGTGATCGGAAACGACGGGTCCGTGAATCCCATCAAACACGACACCGACGCGTTCAACGTCAATTTTCCGATTCGATAAGACGAGATCAATCCGCAATCCTTGTTGATTGTCTTCCCATCCATCGATGTTGCCATTGATCGTCTCAATTCCGACCGTTTCCTTAGCTAGTAGGAAGACGTCGTGCAATCCTCGTTGCATCATATAGTCATACCCTGTATTTCGTTCTAAGGCATCATTATTGAAGTCACCGAGGAAAAACGTCCATTCGAGTGGATCCATCCGAGCTATCAAGTGGTTGAATTGTTCCTGGAACGGTTCGACTTCATCTGCCCACCAGCCTAGATGACAGGTATTGAACGTAATCGGTGTACCGTCGACTTGGATCGTCGCGCGGACGATTTTTCGCGATTTCCAATCGAATGTATCCTGACTACGGCTGACATAATAACTGTCCGATTTTAAGATTGGATGTTTCGTCAAAAGAGCGAGTCCTTCTTCATACTTATCATAGCCGATATGAGCAAAATCCCAGACGAGGGAGTAGGTTTGACCTTGTTCCTTTAAGGCTTGCTGAATTAAATAAGCAAAATTATCATTACGCACCTCATCATGGACGATCGGTGTATCCATTAATTGACTGACTTCTTGCAGTGCGATGACATCATAATCTTGAGCGAGAATTTGTTGAACGATCTGCTTTAATTTTTCGAGTGGCTGTTCTTCCTGCCATGAATGACAGTTTAGTGTGAGTAGACGCATGAGTGGTCCTCCTGATTTTTCAAATAAGAAAGGTGAAACTCTTATGAAAGAGCTTCACCTTTAGGTAGTTCCCTAATCTCGCAGGTTTATGCGCCGATCCGGTCTTGGATATCTGATTTTAAGATATCGGCTTTTGGACCGTAGATGGCTTGCACGCCATTGTTCTTAAGGATCAGACCAAGTGCACCGTTTGCTTTCCAGTCTGTTTCTTTTGCAACAAGCGCTGGATCTTTGACAGTGACACGAAGACGCGTCATACAGGCATCGACGTCCTCGATGTTTTGCTGTCCACCCAGCAAATCGATGATTTGTGAAGCTTGCGAACCGTCGGCAGGAGCGGATGTCGCAGCAGCCTCACCTGAAGCTTCAGTAGTCGATACGTTGATATCGTCCAGATAGTTCCCGTTACGACCTGGTGTCGCATAGTTGAACTTCTTGATGACGAAACGGAACGTGAAGAAGTTCAAGAAGAAGAAGAACACACACACACCGATGAAGCGAATTAAATCACCAATCAAACCAGCTTTTGCAATCAATGGAATCCGCGTCAAGAGTTCGATCGCACCGAATGCGTGAATCCGAAGATGCATGACATCTGCTAGTGCGAAGGCAACACCTGTTAGTACAGCATAGATGACGTAAAGAACAGGAGCGATGAACATGAACATGAACTCGATTGGCTCTGTGACACCTGTCAAGAAGACAGCGAGTCCAGCAGATAAGAAGACCGGTTTGTATGCTTTTTTCTTATCTTCATCGACTGACATGTACATTGCGACAGCAATACCGATCAATGAAGCAAGTGATGTGACGACTTGTCCTTCTTTAAAACGAGCAGGAACGACACTGTTGATTAAGTCATTGTATCCTTGTGTGTTACCGGCTTGCTTTAAGTTGACAAGGTCAGTGATCCAAGCGAGCCAAAGCGGATCTTGACCAGCAACCGTCGATCCTTGAGCAGCACCTGTCAAGATTTTGTACGTTCCACCTAATTCCGTGTAGTTCATCGGTACAGTCAACATATGGTGCAGACCGAACGGAAGTAATAGACGTTCCAGTGTACCGTATACGAACGGTGCAATGATCGGTGCAGAATCACGTGAAGAGGCAATCCAACGCCCGAAGTCATTCAACAATCCTTGGACGAACGGCCAAACGAGTGACAATGCGAATGCTGCAACAACCGATCCACCGATGACGACGAATGGAACAAAACGTTTTCCGTTAAAGAAGGCGAGCGCATCTGGCAATTTACTGAAGTTATAAAATTTATTAAAGAGAACGGCACCAAGGAAACCAGAAATGATTCCGACGAAGACCCCCATGTTAAGCGCAGGTGCCCCTAAAACTGAAGTGAAATAATCTTTTACGATGAGCTCAGAACCAAGCAATGAATCGACTGTTGCTTTTGGGTCCGCGATCATGTCAGCATTGACGCCAAAGATAGCGCCTGTGACACGGTTGATCAAAATGAAGGCGAGTAACGCTGCGAACGCACCACCAGCACGTTCTTTTGCCCACGACCCACCAATCGCGACGGCGAATAAGACGTGAAGGTTCGTAATGATGGCCCAACCTAAATCTTCAACGATTCGAGCAATCGTTTGCATTAACGCGATATCGCCTCCATACATGCCGATCAGTTTCCCGACCGAGATCATGATTCCTGCAGCAGGCATAACAGCGATGACGACCATCAACGCTTTCCCGAGTTTTTGCCAAAAATCGAACGAAATAGCATTTTTCAAGATCATTCACTCCTTTTTATCTCTTTTTCTCTAATATGTGTGTAAGAACAGTGCAATAATGTAAGCGATTAATGCAACCGTTTGCATATAGAATTGTAAGCGATAACTTTTTAAAAAGCTAGTGTTTTATAAGAAAAACATTCGGAAATTTATTTCAGTGGAAAAATGACAGTTCGGAAAGGTATTCAAATTTAAAAAAAGAGAAAAAGGCTACAGTGAACATTGTTTGGTTTCAAAAAAGAAAAGATGTTGGGCGGATGAAAGAAGGGATTCAACCGATCAGGCAGTACGGTCAGCGGATTCGTACATTACGAGAACGTCATCAGTTAGATCAGCATACATTAGCTGAATTGACTAAAATGACACTTGAGATGATTCAATGTATCGAAAATAGCATTATGGATCCGTCTTTTTCAATGATTGAGCGGCTGGTCCGTGCTTTGCAGATTCCTGCGGATCATTTGTTACGGCATATTTATATTTGGTCATCTGAAGTCATCTGTCAGCACGATCGTACGACCTTGATCGACATCCCGTCGAGTTAATGGGTATGAAAAAGAGGAACGGTGGAAAAGTCCACTGTTCCTCTTTTGAGCGTTTAACGATTATCGACAGTCTCAGGATAGAGATCGTGATTGAATAGACGATGTTCTGCCATTCGTTCATATTTTGTACCAGGTTTTCCGTAGTTGTAGTACGGGTCAATCGAAATTCCCCCACGTGGCGTAAATTTTCCCCACACTTCGAGGTAGCGCGGTTCCATCAATTTCACGAGATCTTTCCCGATGACGTTGATGCAGTTCTCGTGGAAATCACCGTGATTACGGAAGCTGAATAGATACAATTTAAGTGATTTCGATTCGACGAGTTTTTCATCCGGGATATACGAAATGTAGATCGTCGCGAAGTCCGGTTGATTCGTAATCGGGCAAAGGCTCGTAAATTCTGGTGCATTGAATTTTACGAAGTAATCATTTTCCGGATGGCGGTTCGGAAACGCTTCGAGTACTTCTGGTTGATATTCGAAAATGTATGGAACGGCTTTTTGGCCGAGTAACGATAAGTCGTTTAGATCTTCAGGGCGCATGAATCATTTCTCCTTAGACGCCACGATCGTTCGCGAAAACGAGGGCGTGTAGTTGTGGTAGGACACGTGCGTGATTAAAACGTTCATCACGAGCAACGCGTTCCCAAAGTGTTTTTAAATCGTGTAGCATCCGTGGGGCGATCGTACCTTCTTCGTGCGGATCCGGATTTCCGAGTGATAGATAGAGCGTTTTTAAGGCATATCGCTCTGAAATCATCGCCGCGAAATCAAGATCTGCTTCATCAAAAATGACGATTTTAACGGCACGCTGTTGTTCTGGTAGACGCTTGAAAAAAACATCCAAACGATCAAAATCGATGTTCATGCCACTTGAAGGCGGTTTAGGACTGAGTGTGACGTCATCGATATCAAGTAACCAATTTTGCCAGTAAGAACCTTGTGTCTCAACCGACATCGTGATGTTTCGTTCTTTTAATGCCTCAACCAGCGTACCAATCGAAGCATGAAGTAACGGGTTCCCACCAGAAATCGTGACATGTCCGTAAGAGCCGAGTGCATCGAGGCGTTCCATGATCGTCTCTGCCGTCAAGAGTTCAGGTTTTTCAGAACCATCCCATGTGAAGGCGGAGTCACACCATGAACAGGAATAGTCGCAGCCACCGGTTCGGACGAACATCGTCTTTTGACCGATTGATCTTCCTTCCCCTTGGAACGTTGGTCCGAAAATCTCGAGAACCGGAATTTTTGGCGTTTTCGTTAAGGCACTCATGCTTCGTTCATCCACTCACGACGGACTTCAGCAAAAGCAGTCGGCGTCTCATAAAGTTTGACGAATTCGACACGAAGTCCACGTTCGTCTGGAAGGTGTTGTCCGAGCGTCTCAAAAATCCACGCCGCCATGTTTTCAGCTGTCGTATTCATGTATGGTAATGATTCATTTAAATAACGGTGATCGAGAAGTGGTTCGAGATGTGTTTTAAAGATTTTCTTAAGATCACCAAAATCAAGTGTCATACCGCGGTGATCAAGAAAACCACTGATGCCCATATCGACATGGTACGTATGACCATGAAGCGCACGGCATTTCCCATCGTAATCATATAGGTGGTGCGCTGCGTCAAACGTCAGTTTTTTGACGATCATGACGCGAGATTTCGTATAGATAAGCGAGTCGCCAGTCGGGCGCTCGACCGTTTCAGGTGCTTCGTAATTGAATGTCATGTGTGTTGAACCTCCTTGATGTATGCATCTAATCCATTTTTTCGTAATTCACAGGCCGGGCATTCGCCGCAACCATCTCCAATGACGCCGTTGTAACACGTCAACGTGCGATTTCGAACGAAATCAAACGCACCGAGCGAGTCGGCAAGCGCCCACGTTTCTTTTTTGTCGAGCCACATGAGTGGCGTGTGCAGTACGAATGGATAGTCCATTGCAAGGTTCAATGTCACATTCAGTGACTTGATGAAGGCATCACGGCAGTCTGGGTAACCAGAAAAGTCCGTTTCACATACGCCAGTGACGATATGACGGATTCCGCGTCCTTTCGCGAGGACGGCTGCGAACGAAAGAAACAGGTGGTTCCGTCCATCTACAAAAGTAGAAGGTAGACCATCTTCGTTCGTCGTGATGGTTTGGCTGTGGTCAGTCAAGGCGTTACTCGTTAGTTGACTGAGAAGAGAGAGATCAAGCTCATGGTGTTTGACACCGAGCTCAGAGGCGATGTCGCGTGCGACTTCGAGTTCTTGTGCATGACGTTGTCCGTAATTAAACGTCACGACTTCGACTTCTTCATACTGTTTCAGTGCCTGAAACAGACAAGTCGTTGAGTCTTGGCCGCCGCTAAAGACGACAAGAGCACGTTCGTTTTTCATAATGTACACTTCCATTCCTAGTTTTTATAACGGAGGAGGTTACGAACTCCGGAGACGTAGTCTCAACTATTCACACTAGCAGAAGCCATCAAAAAAGTCGACGTTTTCTAATGAAGGCCAAAAAAGAGATGCTGATTGTCGCTCGGACGATCGGCATCTCTTAATAGGAAATTACAGCGGATAGTGGTAATAGCGTTCTTTGACGAGCAGGTCACGGATGTTCGAGTCTTCCGAGATGACTTTCATCAAACCACCTGTTTGAGAAGCGTGTGCTTCGAGTGCCTTGATCTTTTGATCCGTATAGGCACTGACATCGTGAATGAATGTTCCTTCTCCAAGCTCTTCTTTCGTATTGTTCGCAAAAGCGACCGCAAGGAACTCAGGGCGATCGGCAGGATCCATCATCCGAAGGGCACGAACGACGGCGCGAGCTGTCGCTTCGTGATCGGGATGGACCGCGTAACCCGGATAAAATGAAATCAAGCGAGTCGGACGCGTCTGTTGAATCAACGTAAGGATACGGTCAGCAAGTGCCGCTTCATCCTCGAATTCAACGGTCTTATCGCGAAGTCCCCACATTTGGAGATCCGAAATCTTCATTTTTTCAGCTGCATCGATCAACTCACGTTTGCGAATCGTTGCGAGCTGTTCCCGGTTCGTAAAGACAGGGCGTCCCATGTTACGGCCCATCTCACCGAGCGTCAAACAAGCATATGTGACAGGACCACGATTTTCTGCGTGCTCGATGATCGTACCAGCAGAACTGAAGGCTTCGTCATCCGGGTGAGGGAAGACGACGAGTAAATGATCTTCGTGTGTCATGCGTCTACCTCCTCTGCACCTTGAGCAAATGGTGTCGGGCTAAGTTCAAAAGCAATCGCAAGACGTCCTTCGACATCGTGACCGGCAATCAACAATTGATCCCCAGCAAATTCGAAATCAGTTAATCCCTCACCGTATAACCAGCCGTGTGCAAGTTTCAAACCGATCCGGTAAGGACCGTTTCCTGTGATCAAACCACGTTCGTAAGTGATTTCCGCATTACGGAAAAACATCCCTGCGCTATGGAAGGTCGGATCTTGGTGCGTCGCGTAGGCACCGTTCGTCGTCTCAACGTGTACGTATAACGGTGTATTCGCATGTTCGTCGATATAACGCTGTATCTCTTGTAAATCAATGGCTTGCATAAATCATTCTCCTCTCCTATACAGAAAGAAGTCCGCGGATATCGCGGACTTCTTAAGCGGATCAAGACTGGACTGTACGATGTGCAGCGTGATCAGTTGGTCCGACGTATTCATTCAAACGGAATGAATGACGAATCGCAGAAGTGATAAAAGATTTTGCTGTACGGACAGCAGCTTCTACCGATGCACCTTTTGCGAGTTCGGCCGTGATTGCTGCAGAGTACGTGCAGCCGGCACCGTGCGTGTACGGTGTCTCGATTCGTTCGTCCTCAATCAGGATAAACTCTTTTCCGTCATAAAGCACGTCAACTGCTTGTGGATGGTCAATCTTACTGCCACCTTTAACAAGAACGTATTGCGCACCTTTTTCATGAATCCGCGCTGCTGCAAGTTTCATTTCGTCTATCGTTGCTGGCGTTTTACCAAGACCCGATAATTGACCTGCTTCAAAGACGTTCGGTGTGACGACTGTCGCAAGTGGTGTCAAGACATCACGAAGTGCGTTCGCTGTATCAGGGTTTAGCACCTCATCCTCGCCTTTACAGACCATAACAGGATCGATGACGACGTTTTGGACGCCGGATGATTTGATTTTTTCGGCAACGGCTTCAATGATTTCGACAGTCGGGAGCATTCCCGTCTTCATCGCATCAACACCAATACCTCCAAGGACCGTGTGGATTTGTGTCCGGACGAGTTCTGTGTCGATTGGGTAAACCGCATGATGCCAAGAGTGATCAGGATCTTGAGCGACGATGACCGTCAAGGCATTCATTCCGTAGACGCCAAGTTCTTGGAACGTCTTTAAATCAGCTTGAATGCCAGCTCCACCACTCGTGTCGGAACCAGCAATCGTTAAGGCTTTACGTTTTGTCATGGGGCATTCCTCCTAAAGAAATAGACAATCCTTCTTGTTCTTCATGATAGCGAATTATGGGAAAAACAACAACTGTCGACGCTTCTAGCGTAGACAAAACCCCACCTATCTTGAATAGGCGGGGTGCGTACTTATTTAATGAATAAGAAGTCGAGAATATAGTAGATCATAGCAGCTAAAGCCATTGAAATCGGCAATGTGATGACCCATGTGATAAGCATGCGTTGCGCTGTTCCCCACTTGACACCTTTCTTACGGTGCGATGTACCTACACCTAAGATGGCAGATGAGATGACGTGTGTCGTCGAAACAGGAAGATGAATCGCCGTTGCACCAAAAATGATTGCTGCTGATGTTAAGTCAGCTGCTACACCATTGACTGGACGGATTTTCATAATTTGACCACCGACGGTTTTGATGATGCGCCATCCACCGACAGATGTTCCGAGACCCATTGCGATCGCACAGGAAAGTTTAACCCAAGTGGCAACTTCGTGATCCGTTTGGAAACCAGACGAAATCAAAGCGAGTGTGATGATCCCCATCGCTTTTTGCGCATCATTCGTACCGTGTGTGTACGATTGTAATGCAGCAGTTGCGATTTGGACGTGGCGGAAGCGACGATTCGTTTTCGCCAAATTTCCTTTTTTGAAGATGATTTTAAAGACTGCATATACGATGAAACCGAGTGTAAAGGCGAGTACTGGTGAAATCAGCAAAGCTTCAACGATTTTCAAGAACCCTTTTGCTTCGATGCCACCAAATCCAACAGAGGCAACAGCTGCACCAGCAATCGAACCAATCAGTGTATGCGACGAACTTGACGGAATACCAAAGTACCAAGTCAAGAGATTCCAAGCAATGGCTGAAATCAAGGCAGCGATGACGACATAGCTCCCGTGTTCAAGTGTTGACGGGTCAACGATGTCACCAGAGATCGTTTTTGCGACTCCAGTGAATGTGATTGCACCTAGGAAGTTCATCGATGCAGCCAAAATGATGGCATGGCGTGGTTTCAAAGCGCGAGTCGATACAGCAGTCGCGATTGAGTTCGCTGTATCGTGGAAACCGTTGATGAAGTCGAAGCTAAGTGCGAGAATCACGATTATGGCGGTGATGATAAACAGGCTATCCATCTCGTTAGCTCCTCACTTAAGCGTTTTTCATGATGATCGTTTCAATGACGTTAGCTGCGTCTTGGCAGTAGTCCGCGATTGATTCGAGCGATTCATAGATTTCTTTGTATTGAATGATTTTAATTGGATCTGTTTCTGTTGCGAACAATGCTTTGATTGATTTACGGCGTAAGTTGTCACAAATCGTCTCTTGTTCTTTGATTTTAATGACGTGTTCACGCATCGGTTGCAATTTACGTGCAACAAGAAGATCCATTGACGTTGCGAGTTCTGAAACAGCGATGTTGATTTCATCAACGAACTTAATCATGTGCTCGTCTGCTTGAACGATATTGTAGATTTCGAAAATAGCAGAACATTCTTCAAAGCCATCTAAGACGTCATCGAGTGCGTTAGCGAGTGCGAGTAAGTCTTCGCGATCGATTGGCGTGATGAACGCGTTGTTCAAGTCGATGATCAACTGATGCATCAAATCGTCCCCAGCTGTTTCGAAGTCTTTTACTTTATGTGCAAATTCTTTTACATCCGCGATGCCGTTGATTTTAAAGTCAACGAAGAATTGCGAAGTCGTTTTTAAGTGTCCTGCGATTTCTGATAATTTAACTGCGAATGGATCTTGTTTTTTACTAAACATTTCTTCTGCCTCCATATTAAGAACAAGAATAGAATAGTGAAGCAACTTCACGAGTTCGATTGTAGCAGACGGTATTGTAAAAGAATACATTTATGAAGCGTCTTTACGAAATCTTAATAAATCTTAATATGAAGGTGATTGTAGATTTAATAAATTATCTGACAATAGGAGATTACATGTGTACTTAATTGAAATAGGTTGGATTGCGTTGTGATTACAAGCGAATGTCTTGTGATTGTAAGAATAAAAGCGCATCAGAAGTGGGAAAAGAGGATATGGCGTATGAAAATCGAATGATATGATTAAGTCTGCGTAATTAGGTAAAAGAGGAGGATTTTATTATGCTCGTTCAAAGTTTATGTATCCCGAAGCACCAATGTGTCACGATTTCCGAAACAGCGACGATCCGTGAAGCGCTTGACACGCTTGAAAAAACCGGATACCGATGTGTCCCGGTTCTTAGTCAGACAGGACAGGATTTCAAGGGGAATATCTATAAGATGCACATTTATCGTCATGGGATGAATGGTGGCAGTTTAGACGACAATGTCATGTCGCTGATTAAGAATACATCCAAATACATCTATACAGGAAGTAATTTCTTTGAAGTCTTCTTCTCAATTAAGGAATTACCGTATATTGCGGTCTTAAATGACGACGGTCATTTCTTCGGTATCTTACCGCACGGGAAGATGCTTGGAATGCTTGAGGAAGCGTGGAATCGTGATTCGGGAAGTTACGTCTTAACGGTAGCCTTAAGTGAACAAAAAGGGGCGCTCGAGAAAATTTCGAAGATCGTTAACAAATATTCAACGGTGGCGAGTCTGATGACTCTCGATGCAAAGAGTAGTGTCATGCGTCGCGTATTAATTACGTTACCAACGGATTGTGACGAGAAGACGAAGAAAAAAATCGTGAAGAAACTTGACGACAAGGGTCTTCGTGTCGTCGCTGTTGAAGATTTAGCTGTTCGTGTATAATGGACCCGCATAAGACCAGTCATGACTGGTCTTTTTTTGAGGGAAAGGAAGGATAGACGATGAAACTATTAGTAGTAGGAGCAGGTGCGATGAGTGAGGCGCTCGTTCAAGGGTGGGTCGCTTCTGGATTTAAGCGTGAGGACATTACGATGACGAATCGCAGTGGTGGAGCACGCTTGACGGAAGTCGCGGCGCGACACGGCATTCAAACAGTCGAGCAAGAAGATGTCTCCTTATATGATGTCGTCATGCTTGGCATGCAACCCGATGGTGTACTTGCCTACGTAGCAAACCAACAATGGACGCATCAAACGATCGTTTCGATTGCGGCTCACATTACACCGGACGAAATCGAACGGTTAACAGAACGTCCGACAGTTGCTGTCATGCCGAATACACCCGTTGCCCATCGATTAGGAATGACTGGACTATGGTTCGGCTCACGCGTGAACGAAGAGATCCGAAGTGTAGTCGAGGCATTATTTGAACGTGTCGGAGAAATCGCGGAGGCAAATGAAACAACGATGCCAGCGTTCATGGCGGCAGCTGGATGTAGTCCAGCATTCTTCTATGAAATCGTAGCTGGTATGGTACCAGTTTTGACGGATGCCGGTTTTGAAGAGGGAAATGCACGTCGAATCGTTGCTCAAGCGATGAAAGGTTCAGCTGAAATTCTCATGCGTTCTAATGAGAGCACAGATCGTCTCATTGCTGACGTTGCAGCACCTGGTGGACCGACGGATCGTGGTGTCCAAGTGTTACGGGAGCGTCACCTGTTCGAAACGATGCAAGCGGCGCTACGAGAGAGTGCACGTGAAGCAAACGAATAATCCACTTCAGAACGCTTACGTATAATAAAATGCGTAAGCGTTTTTTTGTTCACGAAAGTTTCACGTGAAACATAAGCAAAGCGATTGCATCTCGAAATGAGAATCCGTACACTATAAAAAGAAACCGTCCAGACGGTACAGTAAAATAGATAGGAAAAGGGGGAGGCTTTTGGCTAGTGCAAAAGCACAAGAGACACGTCGCCGGATTCTTGAAGCAACGACAGCGATCATATTGCAACAAGGCTTTACTCAGCTAACGCTCGATGAAGTCGCGAAACAGGCAAATGTCTCGAAAGGTGGACTATTGTATC
Organism: Exiguobacterium sp. UBA7533; assembly: GCF_002479335.1. Lineage (NCBI taxonomy): Bacteria > Bacillati > Bacillota > Bacilli > Caryophanales > Exiguobacterium > Exiguobacterium sp. UBA7533. The sequence goes on from NZ_DLMP01000014.1 coordinate 153,145, forward strand.
ATTTTGCTTCGAAAGAAGCGTTGCTGATGGGAGTCATCGAAGCGCAAGAAGCACGTCAATTTGAACTGTACGAACAGCATCAGTTGACGATGGGACCGATGGAAGCGTTCGTGACGTTGCAAATCCAGCAGCAAGAGGAATTCCATCTCGATATGGATGCGCTTCTTTACTTATTGTCCTTGTTAAAGGATCACGCGACGTTCGTCGAGGAACGAAAGCGACAAGTTGAGCATTTCTTCCGCCAACTGACAGAACAGATGGATCCGGTTGAGGTGTTATCGATTCGTTTTACATTAGACGGTTTGAAACTGTCGGAGCATTTTCAGTTTGGTGCACCTTCTCCGACTATCCGACAACAATTGATTCAGCAATTAATAGAACGTGCACGACAATTAGACAAGCAAATTGAAGAGTGAAGGAGAACCATACGATGAAAAAGATCATCCAGTTTTCGGTGAACAATAAGTTTGCCCTCTGGCTTATGACGATCATCATCACAGTTGCCGGTATTTATGCGGGAACATCGATGAAGCTTGAGACATTGCCAGACATCACGACACCAACCGTGTCCGTGACGACAATTTATCCGGGTGCTACACCAGAACAGGTTTTAGATGAAGTCAGTCGAGAACTTGAAAGTAAGGTCGAAAATTTACCAGGTGTCGATACTGTACGTTCGACGTCCTTCCAAAATGCATCGAACTTACAAATTGACTACAACTTCAGTACAGACATGGAAGAAGCAGAGCAAAAGGTAAAAGAAGCTCTTTCAAACGTAGAACTACCAGAAGGTGTCCAAGAGCCACAAGTATCACGGATTTCCTTTGATGCATTTCCAGTCATCGGATTCGCTGTCTCAGACAAGGAACGCTCTCTGTCTGAGTTGACGAAACTCGTCGAAAACGAACTTCAACCGAAGCTTGAGGGAATCGAAGGTGCTCAAACGGTTCAAGTTGCAGGTCAAGAAATTCGTCGAATTGAGATTCAATTTGATGAGAAAAAACTCGAACGTTACGGTTTAACAGAAGAGAATGCGAAACAATTAATTCAAGCTAATGATTCACGTTTAGCGCTTGGTTTGTACGAGCTAGGAGATAAAGAACAGGCAGTTGTACTAGATGGAAAAGCAACGACGGTCAAAGAATTAAAAGATCTTCGTCTTCCATATACACCGCCAGCAGCGAATACTCCTGAAGCAGGGCAAGCAGGGCAAGCAGGGCAAGCAGGGCAAGCAGGGCAAGCAGGGCAAGCAGGGCAAGCAGGGCAAGCAGGGCAAGCAGGGCAAGCACCATCAGCAACAGGAGAGGCAGAGGCAGCATCCCAAACGACACCGTCGACAGGTGCTACGTCGGGACAAGCAACTCAAGCACCAACACAAGTACCAACTGTCACGTTGTCGCAAGTCGCGACGATTGAAGACAAAGGGATTGAAGAATCGATTTCTCGTTCGAATGGCGAAAGATCGATCGGTGTTCAAGTGACGAAATCGCAGGACGCAAATACGGTTGATGTCGTCAATGGCGTCAAGCAGACGATTAAAGACTTTGAAAAAGAAAACGGTTCGGTCAATGCATCTGTGACACTTGATCAAGGAAAACCAATCGAGGAATCCGTTTCAACGATGATTAGTAAGGCACTGATTGGTGCATTATTTGCCATCGTCATCATTTTGCTGTTCCTTCGAAACATCAAATCAACGATCATCGCAGTCATTTCGATTCCACTATCTCTTCTGATGGCGATTCTTGTGCTGAAGCAGATGGATATTTCTTTAAATATCATGACGCTTGGGGCAATGACGGTCGCAATTGGTCGAGTCGTTGATGATTCCATCGTCGTCATCGAAAATATTTACCGTCGTTTGACGGATCCGACAGAAAAGTTAAAAGGAAAAGAACTGATCATCAGTGCAACACGAGAAGTATTCATTCCAATCGCATCGTCAACGGTCGTTACGATTGCTGTATTCTTACCACTCGGATTTGTTACGGGATTCGTTGGAGAACTCTTCTTACCGTTCGCATTGACAGTCGTCTTTGCACTATTTGCGTCCTTGATCGTAGCGGTCACGGTCGTTCCGATGTTTGCGGACTCGCTCTTTAAGCGCGGTAAGGCACCAAAACCAGAAAAAGAAGAAGGTGGGAAGTTAGCGAACGGTTATCGTCGTATGCTGAATTGGTCGTTGAACCATAAATTCATCGTCTTTGGACTATCCGTCCTACTATTGATCGGAAGTTTTGCACTTGTACCAACAATTGGTGTCAACTTCTTGAATCAAGAAGGAGAAAAAACACTGTATGTCACGTACAATCCAAAACCAGGACAAACGTTGGATGATTCGTTAAAAGCAGCTGATCAAGCAGAAGATTATTTCAACAAACAAAAAAATATCGACAATCTTCAGTTTACCGTCGGTGGAGAAAATCCATTGAACCCAGGGAATACAAAACAAGGTGTCTTTATCGTCCAGTATGATCCAGACACAGAAGATTTCGCAGATGTTAAACAGACAGCAATCAAGCAGTTGAATGCCGACATTCCGACAGGAGAATGGAAAGAGCAAGACTTTAGTGGTGGAGCTGCGTCGTCAGGTGTCTCGTACTCGATCTTCGCGAATAACATTGAAGATTTAGAAAAAGTTACACCGAAATTCGTCGATGCGATCGAAGGCGAAACGAAATATGTTCGAAAAGTAACGACAGATTTAAAAGAAGCTTATACGCAGTATACGTTCGAAGTCGATCAGCAAAAAGCGGCTGAGTTCGGTATTTCAACAGCACAACTCGCACAAGGTATCGCGAATGTCCAAGGTGAGGAAAAACCACTTTCTACTATTAAGGTGGATGGGAAGGAACTCGATGTCATCGTTCCAAACGAACAAACGACATATGATTCGATACGAGACTTGGAAGAGACAGATGTCGTGACACCACTTGGTGTTCGTAAACTGTCCGATTTTGTTGAAGTGAAAAAAGGAACGACACCTGACTCACTCAACGAACGCGATGGAAAACTCGTTGCTACTGTGACAGCAGAACTGAAAACGGATAAAGCAACAGAAGCTTCTCAAGCGATTGAAAAATCCGTCAAGAATATCGATCGTCCAACGGGTGTCTCGTATGAGCAAGGCGGAGTTACTGAACAGATCCAAGAATCATTCACACAACTCGGTCTAGCAATGGCAGCAGCTGTAGCCATCGTCTATCTCGTCCTTGTCATTACGTTCGGAGGAGCATTGACGCCACTCGTCATCTTGTTCTCACTTCCATTCGCAATCATCGGTGGGCTCGTTGCACTTCTGATTACAGGCGAGACGATTTCTGTATCGTCCTTAATCGGTGCCTTGATGTTGATTGGGATCGTCGTGACAAATGCGATCGTCTTGATCGACCGTGTCATTCATAAAGAAGCAGAAGGTTTATCGACGCGTCAAGCACTACTCGATGCAGCAGGTACACGTTTACGTCCAATCTTGATGACAGCCCTTGCGACGATCGGTGCCCTTGCACCACTCGCCCTTGGACTCGAAGGTGGCGCATTAATTTCAAAAGGATTAGGCGTGACGGTCATCGGTGGACTTACAAGTTCGACATTGTTGACACTTCTTATCGTTCCAATCGTGTACGAATTCTTAGCACGTTTCCGAAAAAAGAAGTCAATTGATTCTTGAAAAAACGATTAAATCACTAAAACGGACAGATATGCAGAAATGGCGAGAATAAGCCATTCAGCATATCTGTTTTTTTGTTTTGTTACAAAAGTATTACAAGAAAGAATTCGCGTTAAATAACTGTAACATGATGAAAATCTGGAACGTGATAGGATAAAAACATAAATTATCTGACAATTCAAGTGCATATTATACTCATACATAAGAGGAGAATGAATCGATGAAAACTGTCACTCGCGTTTTGCTAACCTTAACGTTACTAATCAGTAGCTGGACACTCGTTCCGTCATCAACACAAGCCGCAACGAGTAAGAAAGTCACGATCTCCGTGGATGTGTTAAATATCCGAGCGAAAGCGACAGCATCGAGTAAGCGAGTCGGTCAATTGAAACTTGGACAGTCCGTGGCAGTGAGCGGAAAAGTGAAAGATTGGTACCAAATTCGTCATCAAGGAAAAACAGCGTATATCGCTTCGATGTATACGAAAGCATACAATGCAAAAGCAACAAAAGGATTGAGCAAAACAGGGTCAACAATCGTATCGGTAGCGGAAGGTCTTAAAGGACGTCCTTATGTTTTTGGCGCGACGGGTCCAGTTAGCTTTGATTGCTCTGGATTTACACGTTACGTCTATCAAGCACTAGGAAAATCACTTCCGCGCACAGCAGCTGCTCAGTATTCATCGACGAAACGTACAGCTCCTGGTGCCGGGGATCTCGTCTTCTTTACACACGGTAGTGGCATTCAGCACGTTGGGATCGCTGTCGATGGGAGTACGATGATCAATGCGAACTCGTACTATGGAAGAGTTGTCAAAGAATCGTTCCGTGGAGGCTACTGGGGATCACGGTATGTAGCGGCAGGGGCACTTTAAACGAAATGAAGCGACGAATTCAAATCGATGAACTCGTCGCTTTTTTATATGGATTCAGGTATAAGGAAGAACGGTCGTTCCAGCAATGAACGTTGACGGTACTTCGATTTGCGGACGAATATTCATATCGTTTCGAACTGTTAGCTGAAAAGCATGTCGTCCGATCGTGGCATACGGAATCGCGATCGTCGTCATCGATAAGACTTCAGCGAGTTCACTTCCATCAAAGCCAATGACAGAGAGATCTCCCGGGACCTGATAGCCTTGTTTTCGTAGTTCCAAGATCAGTCCCGCGGCAACGTGATCACTGGCAGTCAAGATGGCGCTCGGTCGTTGTTTCTGTTGCATCCAGCGCCTTGCGACGTTCGCACCATCTTCGATCGTCAATGTCTGTTCATAGACGAACGCGTCACTGACAACTTCTTGATACGCATGTTTACGCGCCAAACTATTCGTACTGTCGGGGCGCCAGAGACAAATACCAATGCTTGTATGTCCTTGTTGTCGTAGATGTGCAAGTCCCTGTTGAAAGGCCGTATAGTGATCGATATAGACAGCAGCGACGTCTTCGTGGTGTTCACAAAAGACAATCGGTCCATAGCGTTCGTACGGTAAAATCGCTGATAACGGAAGGCTGTGCGACACGACGATGAGTGCGTCGATCTCCTGTTGCGCTAGCGCATCAAGAGCGAGTTGCTCATGCGTTTCCACATAATTCGTTTGCCACGTCAAGAAACGATAACTGGCGTCAAAAGCCGCTTGTGCGATGCCTTGGAGAATGGCGGCGTGATATGGATGATCAACGAATGGGAGCATGACACCGACCGTCTTCGTCATGCCCGTCGAAAGATGGACAGCGGTTTGATTACGGATATAGCCAAGTTTTACTATCGCTTCTCGGACAGCTTGTCGCTTCTCGTTCGCCACGTATGGGTGATCATTTAGTACACGTGAGACTGTCGTGACGGACACGTTTGCTTCACGTGCCAAGTCTCGGATGTTCGTCATCGCGCATCCCTCCTTTAGGTCTGGCGAGATAATCGTTGTTCAAGTCGGCGCCAATCCTGTCGGGAGACGGGAGCCGAGAATGGAGATGTCTGTTCAGCCAATTCATTGATTTTTGAGAGCAGTCGTGTTTTTTCTTGAGGAGACAAATCAGGATATTGATCAACCAACGTGTGTTGACACAAATAATAGCCTGCTGGTGTGTGCAATTGTTCAATCGCCCATTCAAAAGCAACATTCCGCTTGAATAGCTGGGTTAACCGAGTATGGATCGACATGATGATTACCTCCTTTTTAGTGTATATCAAGACGATAGGGTATGAAACGCGTTTCACGGCAAGAACTATTTTTGAGCAATGGATTGATTGAGAAAATTCAGCAAGAATTGACCGAGTAGACAAAGAAGTCTATGATTGTGACGATACAACACAAAGAGGGGCGAACGTAAAATGGAATCGACAGACTCGAAGCTGGCATTAAAAATGCTCGTTGTTCTATCTCGGACGATGCATGCGGTGACGGAGCAAGTAAAGGCAGACATCAAAACACATCAGTTGAATTTATCGGAATTCGGAGTCCTGGAATTGCTTTACCACAAAGGGGATACGCCTTTACAACAGATTGGCGATAAAATTCTGTTAACGAGCGGCAGTGTGACGTATGTCGTCGATAAACTCGAAAAGCGTGGATTGATTGCGCGAAAATCATGTGCGACGGATCGTCGTGTCACGTTTGGAACATTAACGGAAGCTGGACGCGAACTGATGGAAGAGACATTCCCGAAGCATGAAGCCTTTTTAGCAGACTTGTTCAAGGATTTGTCAGTGTCGGAAAAGGAACAGTTGATTGATCAATTGAAACGAATCGGTTTACGAGCCGAACATTATACGCCGCTCGAAAATGCATAAGGATTAGCACTCATATGATGGAAAAGGCTCAAGTCACGGACTTGAGCTTTTTTTTCTACAATCAAAAGTCAAACTAATTGACAAACGAAAAGGTGGTTGGTATGTTTATTTACAGAATTTACTTTAAATAAAAGGGAGAAATAATAATGACTAAATTACTTTATGTAACTGTTAACCCAAAAGCTACAGAACACTCTTTCAGCCTTCAAGTCGGTGAAGCATTCCTCGAAAGCTACAAAGCAGCGAATCCTTCAGCTGAAGTAGAAGTTCTTGACCTATATAACGAAACAGTCCAAGAAATCGACACAGACGTGTTAAGCGCATGGGGCAAATTCGCAACAGGCGAAGAATTAACAGAAGTGGAGATCGCAAAAGTTGGTACGATGACAAAACATCTCGAACAATACATGGAAGCAGATGAGTATGTCTTCGTCACACCAATGTGGAACTTCTCTTTCCCAGCACGTCTCAAAATGTACATCGACAGCGTACTTCTTGCAGGTAAAACATTCGCTTACACTGCAGAAGGTCCTAAAGGTTTGATGGAAGGCAAAAAAGCACTCCACATCCAAGCGACAGGTGGCGTGTACACAGGATCTGGTCTTAACTTCGGTGATGACTACCTCCGTCAAGCACTTGCTTTCACTGGTGTAACAGACTACGATGCCCTCTTCATCGAAGGTATGGCGATGAACCCAGAAAAAGCAGAAGAAATCAAAGAAGCAGCAATCGCAAAAGCGAAAGAACTCGGTCGTTCATTCTCGACTGTCAACGCATAAGATAAGCGTAAAAAAGGCTCCCGCCGTGTCGGGAGCCTTTTTGTATTTGTATTGAGTTAAGAGAGCGTTGATTTTTTGCGAAGCACAAGCGTCAGGAAGAGCAACAAATCTTTTAATTTCTCAAAGCCGCGGGGATGCGTCGAGATACGATAGAGCCACTCTAGCTTGAGGCGACGGAATAATTTTGGAGCACGCTTACTATGTCCGGACCAGACATCGAATGCACCACCGACACCGATGAAGATGCCGTGATCGACTTGATCATAAACAGAAGCGATCCATTCCTCCTGTTTTGGCGCACCGAGTGCGACGAGGATAAGATCAGCTTGTACTTCTGCGATCGCTTGCGTTGCTTCCTCTGTCCTTCCAAAACCGTGAAACGTTCCGACGAAGCGGATGTTCGGAAAACGAATCGATAACTGATGGATCAACGATTTCATAACTTCCGGGCGTCCACCAAGCAAAAAGACACGCTTCTTCAGTGCATCTGCCGTCCGCAATAGTTCACGTGCCGTCTCGATCCCTGGCAATGTCGCAGTGAGGGGCGCTCCCATTCGTTTACTGGCAGCGGTCACACCAATTCCATCTGGTGTGATAAACGTCGCCTGCCGTAAAATGGCTTCGTAAGAAGGTTCGCGCAATGCACGCAACACGAGCTCAGGATTCGCCGTGACAAGAAAGGCTTTTCCGCGGTCGTGTAAGATTGTTTTAATATGGGTATACCATTGCGAAGGTGTCGCATCGACGAATGGTAGTCCAAATAATTGTTTTGTCTGAATCATAGTTTCCCACCTCATCATCCATCATAGCAGAATCAAGACGTACGAACAGCGACTTGAGACTGAAAAAGGAGCGGATCCATGTGCATACATCTTGGCAAACGGTGTTAAAAGAAGAAAAGGAAAAACCTTATTTTCAGGAGTTGTGGGCTTTTTTGAAGGAAGCCTATCAAACGACGACCGTCTATCCTCCGAAAGAGCGGATCTTTCATGCGTTTGATGCGGTCGCACCGGAAGACGTCCGGTGCGTCATTTTAGGACAAGATCCCTACCATGGTCCAGGACAAGCGAACGGACTCAGCTTTTCTGTCCATGACGGAGTTCCGATCCCGCCGTCCCTTCGAAACATGTATAAGGAACTCGTCGCGGATATCGGTTGTCCGGCTCCTACATCCGGAAATCTCGAAGCTTGGTCACGACAAGGTGTCTTTTTACTGAATACGTCGCTCACGGTTGAAGAAGGAAAAGCGGGATCGCATGCTAAAAAAGGCTGGGCATCATTCACGGATCGGGTCATTGAAGTCCTAGGAACACAGACACAACCGATCGTGTTCATCCTATGGGGAAATCACGCGAAGAGTAAAAAGGTGCTGATTGATACGAATCGTCATCTTGTTCTCGAAGCCGTTCATCCAAGTCCCTTATCAGCGAGCCGAGGATTTTTCGGTAGCAAACCTTATTCGCAAACGAATGCTTGGCTGAAAGAGCAGGGAAGAGAGCCAATTGACTGGTGTTTATCGTAAATCAAAAGCGTGTGTTCCGTTGAATGCGGAACACACGCTTTTTTGAGTTACTCAGTGACTTGAGATAGTCGGTTCTTCATCCATCATGAACTTTTCGACGACGAGGGCGACACCATCTTCATCGTTCGAAGCAGTCATATACTGGGCTTTTTCTTTAACGGTATCGGCTGCATTCGCCATCGCGACGCCAAGACCTGCCCATTCGATCATCGATAGATCGTTGTTGCCGTCTCCACAAGCAATGACTTCTTCCTGAGCGATACCAAGCTTCTCAGACAGTAAGGCAAGGCTTGTGCCTTTTGTGACACCGTCTTCCGTGAATTCAAGGAAAAATGGCTTTGAGCGAGCAACCGCGAGTTCCCCTGCAAGCTCTTGTTGAAGCGTCTGCTCGACCCGCGCGAGGTGTGTCTCTTCTGCCATCATTAAACACTTGACGACAGGTGTTTGAATCACTGTTTTAAAATCAGCGACGGGAATGACGTCCATACCAGTCAATTGTCCTTCGAGTGTCGTATACTCGTTCGGTTGTTCTGTCAGAATCTCATGTCCGACATACGTGTGAATGTAGACATCCTCCCGTTTACTTACATCATAAAGACGATGGACCGTCTCCGGAGAGAGGGTACTGAGGAAAAGTGATTCGTTCGTTTTGCAATCGATGATCGAAGCTCCGTTGAAGCTCAGGATGTAGCTTCCGTATCGTGCGAGTTCTAGTTCTTCTGCAAGATCAAGCATCGCATATGTCGGACGACCGCTTGCAAGAACGACTTTCTTCCCACGACGTTGCGCAGCAAGTAAGGCTTCTTTCGTACGTGGTGAAATCGTATGATCACTTGTCAACAAGGTATCATCTAAATCGAGAACAATCATTTTGTACGTCATACATTCAAACCCCTTTCAATTATCTGTATATCGTAACAACTTGTGTCCCATTCGACAATATACTCTCCATTGAGAGAGTATGATAAAGTGGAAACAGAGCCCGTACGGAAAGGATTCCAACTTTATGAAATATCTCTTCATGATCATATCAAGTCTATTATTAGCAGGATGCAGTACGATGTTTCCGCATCCCGCCTCTCTACTCCAACATCCGTCCCTTCCGGCATGGGAGCAGTCGTTGAAAGAGCGGATTGACCGCGATTTGCCGAAACAGGCAGAAATCGTGGCGCCACGAAATCAAGCAGTATCCCGTCTATACGAACTCGTTGATTTAGATCGAAACGGTAAGGATGAGGCGATCACCTTCTACCGTAGTGAGCAGGATGGACGTTTCACGATTCATCTTCTCGTTCATGAACGACAAGGTGAAAAATGGCGACTTGTGACACGGCAGACAGTTGCTGATGGGCGAGCCATCGATCGACTCGAAGTCGTATCTGACGCGCAACATAAACAAAACCATTTAGTCATCGGGATTACCAGTTATGGTGAAAGCACGTTATATATCATTGAACAGCTGTTGTCGAAGCAACGAGATGTCACGAAGGTGGATCGGTATGACCGCCTGTCGGTGGATGATTTGAATCAAGATCGCGAGCGAGATATGGTGCTTCTACAAAAGGGAAGTCCATCTCGTTTGATCTATTATAAGGATATCTTGTCGAAAAAGCGTCAAGAGACGACGCTAGCGACAAAAGATGGCGATTTATTCGCAGAACATGATTTATTTGAAGTCGATACGATCAATGCTGCGCGCAATAAAGGCTTGATTGTCTCTTATACACGTGATGCTAAGATGCACATCGCATTATTCCGTTTAGCGAACGATACGTTGGAACAAGTGCGCTTCGGTCAAGTCGATGAGATCGTTGAACCGATGTATACGTTTCCGAAGGATGTCGATCAAGACGGAATCGTCGAGTTCGGTCATCAATATACGCCGGGCGGTAGTGAAGGGCGTGAAGGTGAGCCGAAACCACGTATCACCGCGTACTACACATGGAATGGATCGGACAATCCGCCATTTCTTGAGAGTGGATTCGAACTACGGGAAGAGCAGTACATTGATCAGGAATACAATTTCGTTATGCGTTTCCCGGCCAATTGGGCGACACGGGAAACGATCGAAAAACGTGAAAATCGCGTTCGTTTCATCAATCGGGATACGAAGCAGGTTGATTTTGAATTAGAGATCATTCCAAAGAATCAATACATTGCTAGTGACCAAAAACGAAAAATTAAAGAGGGCATCGATTATGTCTATGTGATCGATGCGACGAAGGATTATGAAATGTTCGTCAATCGTGTCACACTCGTGGAATAAAGAATCAGGGGGAGAAAAGAATGACCAAAATACTAGTAGCCGAGGATGAACACGCGATTCGCAGTTTCATCGTCATCAATTTGAAACGGGCAGGCTATGACGTCATTGAAGCGGAAAACGGAAAAGAGGCACTCGCGCAATTTGATCAACAAACCTTTGATATTCTGTTACTGGATATCATGATGCCAGAAGTCGATGGTTTCGCTGTCTGTGAACAGGCGCGGGCGAAGGATGAAGTGGTCGGGATCATCATGCTGACGGCACGGACGCGAGAAGAAGATAAAGTCATGGGACTAAGCGTAGGGGCCGATGACTACATCGCGAAGCCGTTCAGTCCAGCAGAATTACTCGCACGTATCCAGTCGCTCCTGCGACGGGTAGAGACATTACACCGCAGAAAACAGCCGCGTGAACTTGTTTCTGGACCGTTCCGAATTGATTTAGGAGCGAAGCGTGTCCAAAAAGACGGCATTGACGTCGAAGTGACGCCGACTGAATATGATTTACTTTGTCATTTCATTAAAAATGAGGATCAAGTCATGTCGCGAGATGAACTACTCGATGCGGTATGGGGCGAGAACTATTTCGGCGATCGAAAGACAGTCGATGTCAACATTCGCCGTCTTCGTCAAAAAATCGAAGAAAATCCAGCGGAACCGAAGTTCATCGAGACACTGTGGGGACATGGATACAAGTGGCGTAACGAAGAATGAAGCGCCAGATATTAATGCGGTTCATGACGATCATCACGGTGACGGTCCTACTTGTCATCGGGATTCTCTCATTCGTGACCTATAACTATTATTACGTGACGGCGACGGATGTCTTGAAACGTCATGCGAATGCGAGTGCGGTGTTGTTTGCAAATAGTGGTCTCGCTTATGATTACACGGATTCAGAAGCGACGATTCATGATGTACTCGATTCTTATGCCTATCCAGATGCAGAAATCGAAGTGTTGGATGCGACAGGCATTCCGCGCTATTCCTCGACAGGGTTCATTTCGCAACGTAAATTGACGCGAGAGGCAGTCAATCAAGTAAGAGCGGGTCAAACCGTCACGAAACGATATGACGATGAGGCGACGGGAGAGCATTTGCTGGAAGTGACGGAACCTGTCGTGTCATTCGGTCAGACGACGGGAGCGCTCCGTTATACGACATCGCTTGAACGAATCGACCGACGTGTGATTGAAATTTGTTTAGCAATCGTCCTCTTGGGTACAGTAGTTTGGGGACTTGCCTTCATTTATTCCTCACGTCTGGTGTCTTCGATCGTTCGACCTATCCAAGAGGTAATCGGTGCGTCGGACCAAATCGCGAAACAACATTACGACGTTAAGGTGAACGAGGAGTATTCGTTCGAACTTGGAGAACTAGCACGGACGATCAATTATATGGGGCAACAGATCAAACAACAGGAAACATTGAAAGATGAATTCATTTCGGGTATCTCCCATGAGTTACGGACACCGTTGACATCGATCAAAGGCTGGAGTGAGACGTTACTCGTCGAACAGGATCAGTTGCCGGAAGAGGCGTCGCTTGGGATGGGCATCATTCATTCAGAGACGGAGCGTTTGATTTCGCTCGTTGAACAGTTACTCGATTTCTCAAAACTCGAGACGAGTCGTCTCGTCCTATACCGTCAGGAAGTCAACTTAACGGAAATCATCGAGACCGTCGCAGCGCAACTACGGCAAAAGCTGGAAGAGAAAAATGTTCAGATTGTGCAAAAGTTACCGGCGCAAGTCATTGGTCTATACGACGAAAACCGATTGAAACAAGTCTTCTTGAACCTGCTTGATAATGCAATCCGTTTTTCACCAATTGGAGGAGCGATTACGGTTCGACTCGTTCGTTCCGAGCGTGTGTTATTCCTTTCTTTCAGTGACGAAGGACCTGGTATTCCGAAAGAACACCTACGTCATGTCACGGAAAAGTTTTATCAAGTGCAAAAAGGAAAGGGCGGAACGGGACTCGGGCTATCGATTTGTCGAGAGCTTGTTGAAGCACATGAAGGCAAGCTATTCATCGACAATCAGCCAGAAGGCGGCGTCATCGCGACGATTCTGCTCCCTGTCACGAAAGCGTAAACACTCAGACAGGCAGAGTGAAACAGAAACTGGTAAAGTAAAGTGGATTATAGTACGAAATGGATCAGATGATAGGAAACGGAGGAATCAGTCATGGCACTTGGTGTTTCAAATGGTACGCTTCAACCGCTCTCCGGAAAACCGAATGCGGTATCTACTCAAACCGATCTACAGGATATGAAAATGCGTCCGCTCCCGTTCAAAGGAACGCTTGCGGATTCGAAGTTCCACCTCTTACGTATTCTACAAAGCCTCGACCGAGTCAAAATCGTTAAGGAGGAAGGAACATACATCCATGCCATCTTCACGAGTAAAGTCTTTCGCTTCAAGGATGACGTCGAATTTTACTTCGATGAAGCCGCGCAAGTGATTCATTTCCGTTCGGCATCACGTGTCGGATACTCTGACTGGGGCGTCAACCGTAAACGGATGGAAGACATCACACGTCGGTATGAGGAGGGTTTGCGATGAAGACCTATCAATTAGTTGTCATCGGTGGTGGTGCAGCCGGAATGACGATTGCTGCCGGTGCAGCAAGTCTTGGTGCACATGTTGCCCTGATTGAACGTCATGCACATCTAGGTGGAGATTGTCTCCACTATGGTTGTGTTCCTTCAAAGGCTTTGATTGAAGCCGCACACGACGTGCACGTCATGAAGCGGACGGCTGAAAAATACAACGTGACGCTGAACGGAGACGCGGTCTATTCCAAAACGAAAGCAAGCGTTGATCGTGCGCGTAACATCATTCAATCACATGATGGAACGAAACGATTTGAAGATCTTGGTGTCGATGTCTATATCGGAGAAGCGACATTCCTTAGTGCACATGAAGTCGAAGTAGCGGGACAGCTTGTCGTTGGTGAAAAGTTTGCGATCTCAACAGGATCCCAACCGATCATTCCACCGATTGATGGACTAGATACGATCGATTATTTAACGAACGAGACGATCTTTGAATTAACAGAGCGTCCTGAGCGGCTGCTCGTTATTGGTGGTGGGGCGATCGGTCTTGAGCTGTCGCAAGCTTACGCGCACCTCGGAACGGAAGTCACAGTTATCGAGGGCATGAAGACGCTGCTCGGAAAAGAAGATCGTGACATGGTCGAAGTCATTCAACGTCAGCTCGAGCAAGAATTGACGTTGCATCTCGATACGAAGGTCACGCATGTCCGCAAGTCAGCTAGAGGCATCGAAGTGACGGTCGAAGCAAATGGGGAATCACGTGTCATCGAAACGGATGCCGTTCTTGTCGCGGTCGGTCGTAAGCCACGCATCGAGGCGTTACGTCTTGACCGGGCTGGTGTTCATGTCGAAAAAGGATTCGTCCAAGTCGACGGTTCGCTCCGGACAAGTCAGCGGCATATCTTTGCCGTCGGAGATACGATTGATTCCTTACCGTTTACGCACGTCGCAGGACTAGAAGGAAAAACCGTCGTCACAAATGCTTTGTTCGGTTTACGGACGAAACCTGATTATCGAGCGGTCCCGTGGGTAACATTCACAACGCCTGAATTGTTCCATCTCGGTTTGACAGAAGAAGAAGCACGTAAGAAACACGGTGACATCAAAGTCTACCAGACGGGTCTCGATGAAGTGGATCGTTTCGTCATCAATGGTCAGACGGAAGGGCGCGTCAAGCTCATCGCCGATAAACGCGGGAAACTGATCGGGGCACATGCAATCGGAGAACAAGCCGGCGAGTGGATGCAAGAAGTCGTCTATGCAATGGCACGTAAAGATAAGGTCGGTCAACTGTCACGTGTCGTGCATCCGTATCCGATTCGTGGTGCTGCCGTTCAGCGTGCTGCTGATGTCTACTGGCGTGAGCGTTTATTCGCTGGTCCGATCCCAAAATGGTTGAAACGTTATTTCGACTGGAAACAAGGAGAATGATTCATGCAACAACCTGCTACTAAACGGAATTTTGTCCCACTCGTCATCCTGTTGACTCTTGTCATCAACCTACTCGTGGCTCTCTTATTTTTTGCGCCACCTGTACAAGTCGACTCAGGATTCGATTGGACGTTACTTCCTTTTTTGAACGCCATCTTTAATAGTTTTACCTTCATGCTGTTGCTCGGCGCATGGATTTCGATTCGTCGCGGTAATCGCGTGAATCATCGCCGCTTCATTGGTGGTGCGATGACGACGACAACGCTATTCTTGATTTCATACGTCACGTACCATGCAGTCAGTGAATCGACGAAGTTTGGTGGAGAAGGATTTGTTCGTCCGATCTATTTCTTCATCTTGATTACGCACATCATTCTAGCTGCAGTCATCGTTCCGCTCGTCTTGATGTCACTCGCGCATGCTGTGAATCAAAATTTCGAAAAGCATAAAAAATGGACACGCTTTACGATGCCGCTTTGGTTATACGTCAGCTTCACTGGCGTCATCGTCTATATCATGATTCGTCCGTATTATTGAAAAGATCCTTCGTGGGTAACCACGAAGGATCTTTTTTTACGTGCCGGACTTAACTTTCGTTTCGTCGAGTACGTTTGCTTTTAAGTCGATCAATGGTCGAATCAATACCTCGACACGTCGATTCTGACTACGACCGGCTTCTGTTTGATTGGACGCAATCGGTTGGAACTCTCCGTAACCGCTGACAGTAAACCGTTTTGGTTCGAGCTTTGGATTGCGTTGTAAGGCACGCATGAAACTGATCGCCCGGTCTGCACTGAGTTCCCAGTTTGATGGATACTGTGCCGTATTGATTGGGATATTATCCGTATGACCGGAGACTTGAATCTGACGTTGTCCTGCCTTGACGAGTAGTGCACTCATGCCTTCTGCGATTTGAAGCGAGCGTCCTCTTACTTCTGCTTGAGCTGGCGAGAAGAGGGCTCGGTCACGAATCGTGAAGACAAGTCCTTCATTTGTAATTTCCACCTTGATGTCTTTTTCGAGCTGTTCATTTTTAATATATTTGTTTGCTTCGTCTTTAATCTTCTCGAGTTCTGCGATTTCATAGCTTTGTGCCTTCGTTCGCGCGTCGAGTTTTTTCGAATCCTCTTCTTCTTGAGTGGAGAGCGAGCTGTTCGTAATCATCCCTGAACCACCATTAAAGACGGAGCTAAACGACTGGGACATCGCTTTTAGCTTGACGGCATCGACATTACTCGAAGCAAAAAGAACGATGAAGAGTGCTAGAAGTAAGGTCAATAAGTCGGCGTAGGGAATCAACCAGCCTTCGGAGATATGTTCGTCATGCGGCTTCTTTTTCCGCTTCATAATTCGCACGCTCCTTCGGTGTCAGGTACACGAGTAGCTTATCTTCTAAGTTTTTTGGTGATTCACCGTTTTGGATCGACAGAATGCCTTCGATCATCATCTCGTACAGTTGAATCTCGCTCGCTGATTTTTGCTTCAGTTTCGTTGCGAACGGGAACCAAAGGACATACCCGGTGAAAATCCCGAACAGCGTCGCGATGAAGGCACCTGAGATCGCATGACCTAATTTTTCAATATCCGACAGATCGGATAAAGCGGCAACAAGACCAACGACGGCACCGAGAACCCCAAGGGTCGGAGCGTAAGTTCCAGCTTGCGTGAAGATGTTTGCATTGGCATGATGCCGTTCCGTCATGTTTTCGAGGTCGCGCGTCATGACGTCCTCGACATATTCAGATGGCTGCCCATCGATGACCATCATGACACCACGCTTCATGAACGCATTGTCGACTTCTTCTAAAGCTGCTTCTAATGACAGCAGTCCTTCTTTCCGTGCTTGCGTCGAAAGTGTCAGAAACTGTCCGAGTAAGACTTGTTTCGTCATTAATTTTTGTTCGAAAAAGATGACTTTAAACAGTGCCGGTAGTACCTTTAGGCGTTCCTTCGGGAAGGAAATCATGATGGCAGCGGCTGTCCCGACGAAGATGATGACGAGGGCTGCAGGGTTAAGTAGGGCGACTGGAGGCGCACCTTTTAAGATCATTCCTCCGATCAATGTGATAAGACCTAGTATGATCCCGATTATCGACACGATATCCATGATTGATGTGTGCCACCTTTCTGTATGTAATGCGTATAAGAACGAAAAATAAAAGAGCAGAAGACACTTCTTCTGCTCGGAAATCCAAAAACCGAGAATCAAGCGCCGTTTTCATCGATTAGCATTTGAATGCTTTCGTTTCGTTCGTCACGCTCTATATCGGTCAGTACGTCGTATTTTTTTAACACTTGATACAATTCATTTAGAATCGGTTGCTCCAAATGTAGTGACAAGAGTTCCTCAAATTGATAATACAATTGCGCAGGCATCCATTGTGATTGCCGTTCCAGCCTTCGCCAGACATCCTCAATCGAATGATCAGCCGTCTTAGGGTCCACTGTTTCCCTCAACCTCCTTTAATGATTACACGTCCACTTTTATCTAGTTTACCAAAAAAATAAGAAAACGTTTAGTCGATTGCATATTTCGATAGAACTTCTTAATTCGAGGGAGTATGATAAAGACAATTCTGTCTGAAAAAAATCTAGGGGGAGTAAGATGTTCTCGCATAAAAGACGTTCACCACTGGCACGTTTTGGTCGTGTGGGTGAATTGATGTACCATCAGTTGTTCGATAAACCGGCACGCTTCATCGCGACGGGTTTCACATTGACGATTTTGCTAGGTGGTTTTTTGTTATGGTTGCCTATTTCGCAACAGGAGGGGCAAGATATCTCCTTCATCGATTGTTTGTTCGTCGCGACTTCTGCCGGAACCGTTACCGGTCTATCGACGATTAATATCGCGGAAGCCTTTAATCTGTTCGGGCAACTTATCATGATGCTCTTGATTCAGGTCGGAGGGCTCGGCTTCATGACGATTGCGCTCGTCTTGCTGAGCGTGACAGGGCGAAAAATCGGAATTCGTCAGCGCATCATCATCCAAGAAATGTTCAACCTCGATAGCCCAGGGGGAACGATTCGTCTTGTTCGAAATATCATCGTCACGACAGTCCTTGTCGAAATCGTTGGTATGTTCTTGATTGCGCTCGATTTGTTCATTCAATACAAATATAGCTTTGGGAAAGCACTTTACTACGGTTTGTTCCATGCCGTATCTGCCTTTAACAATGCAGGGTTCGCACTTTGGGGCGATAACTTGATTGGTTTCCAACAAGATACGACGTTCATCCTGACGATCGCGGCGCTCTTGATGATTGGTGGATTAGGCTTTACGGTCATTGCTGACATCGCGGGAAAACGAAGCTTCAAAAAAATCTCCCTACACTCGAAATTGATGGTGCTGTCGTTATTCGTCATTAACGGACTGGGTGTCTTAGCGATGATGCTCTATGAATGGGTGTCTCACTTAGGTTCATTACGCGACGAGTCGTTCTTTCATGCACTTCATATCGTATTCTTCCAAGTCGTCACGACACGGACAGCTGGTTTCCAGACAATCGACTTAACGACGATGGTGCCGCTCTCGATCGGCTTGATGATGGTCTTAATGTATATTGGAGCAGGTTCCGCGTCGACAGGCTCCGGGATCAAGGTTACGACGGCGGCGGTCATCTTAAAGAATGTCTGGACGTATCTACGCGGACAGCGTGAGACCGTTCTGATGCGACGGACGGTGCAAGCACAGGCAATCCAAAAAGCGTATGCGATTGCTGTCTTCAGTTTATTGTTCATCGCTTTGATTACGACGCTCCTTGCGTTGAGTCAACCGAATCTATCGTTCATCGGTCTATTCTTTGAGACCGTCTCTGCATTCGGGACGGTCGGTCTATCATTGAATGTGACACCAGAGTTAAATAGCTTTGGGAAGTTCTTGATCATGTTCATGATGCTGCTCGGGCGTGTGGGATCCTTGACGATCTTGTTCACGTTTGCGGCACAACGAGACCGGACGATTCGTTATCCAAAAGAAAATATGTTGATCGGGTAACCGATAAAAAAAGTCCAATCGACTTCCCTTAGGGAAGAGCGATTGGACTTTTTTAGTGTGTCGCGTGTGTTTGGTAATACTGGACGAGCCGAGGCATCGTTTCTGTTAGGTCCGGACAAATGATTCCAGTATCTCGTAAATCACGTAAGACCTGTGTTGTATCGTATTGAACAGGATGGATGAAATAATCGAGTGTCTGACGTTGCATCTGGAGTCGTTTTGCGACGGTGGGTGTCAACGCTGTACTGATGAGCCGAAATGGTACGATACCACGCGGGTAACGTCCATAATAGGCGACATGTAACATCTCGAAAATCGCGCGTGCGCCATGTGGAAATGGATCCGTCAGATGATATGTCTTATTTTTTCCGACGGGTGCATGACTGAGATAAGCAGTCGCTTCAATGACATAATCATATGGCACGAGATTGACGAGCGCGTTTGCTCGACCAGGATACGGAAGAGGAGCAAAGGATTGCAGAAGACGCATCGCGTTCAAAACGAAATAAACACCATCCCATTTCGGTGTTTCACCTGTTTCAGAATGTCCAACGACGATGCCGGGGCGGATGATTGTATAGGGAATCGTTCCGAGTTCTTTGCGTAAGCGCACTTCAGCAAGGTATTTTGTTTCTTCGTAAGCATTTTTAAAGCGACTTGCCTGTAATTCCTCTTCGAGAATCGTTCCGGAGCGCAGACCGGAGACATACGCTGTACTGAAGTAGATATAGCGTTCTAAAGCACGGCACGTGTGGGCAAACTGTGTCACGTTCGCGGTACCGATGACATTGATCCGAAAGGCAGGTTCATATGCCGTAGCTAAATCGTACAGTGCGGCGAGATGAAAGATATGTGTGACCTCTTGTTGCAGGATCATCCGTGTATCAGACGACAAAGCAAGTTGTTCGAGCGTGATATCGCCTTCGTGCAACGCGAGTTGCTCAGGTCGCAAGGATGTGCGTTCTAAAAGATCATCGCGTCGCTTAACAGCTGCGTTTCGTTCTGACGATAAATGAAGCACATGAAAACAAGCGATTTGATCTGGAATACGTGCGAGTTGTTCAATTAGTTTGGTCGCTAAAAAGCCGGGAAAACCCGTCATGAAATAGGTCCGCATCAATTCCATTCCTTTCTTGGATCGCGTTCGAGAACGACGGTGAACGTCGAACCATCATTGATTTCTGATTCAACTGAAATCGCTCCTCCGTGTGATTCGATGATTTCCTTACAGATGGCAAGACCGAGTCCGGTACCACCAATTTTTCGGATGTCCGAGTTATCGACCCGGTAAAATTTCGTAAAGAGTTTGTCGAATGCATTTTGTGGAATACCGAGTCCGTAATCGGCCACGGAGAACGTCGCTTTCTCTTCGTTTGCCGAGAGACGGACTTGGATGTGATCCGCCTGTGGAGAGTATTTAATAGCATTCGAAAGCAAGTTCAACATGACTTGCTTGATTTTGTGCTCATCCGCAAAAACGAGTACAGGATCTTCCGGCAGTTCCAATTCAATCCGGTGTTCGACGGTTTCCCGATAGGCATCGACGGTCGATGTGAGGAGATCGCGTAATGAGAACGAGGTAAAGATATACTCCTGTTTTCCACCCTCTAGACGCTGAATATCTAAAAACTCATTTAATAGTGTCGTCAGCCGTTTGGTCTCTTCATGAACGATTTCGACATAACGTTTGATTTTATCAGCTGGTTGCTCTCGGTAGCGAAGCAATTCCATATACCCAAGGATCGATGAGAGTGGCGTCCGTAACTCATGCGATACGGTACTGACAAGTTCATCCTTGACTTGATCCATCTTTGCTTCCTCAGTTCGGTCACGGAAAACGAATAAGAAACCATGACGAGAAATACGACTCTTTTCCTTCTTGATCGCCGTCGCATAAAATTCAAAATAAAGTGGACTTGATTCGTTCGGTCGCTGTAACGTAAAACGAAACGATAGTTCAGAATGTTTTCCGGCGAGTAGCTCTTCGACTTGTCGTAACATATCGAATCGGGTATTCAAATCAAGATTCGGGATCAAGCTGATCCGTTCTTGGATCTTACTTGGCGCAATCCCTGGTACATCAAGTAACTTGCGTGCTTTGACGTTCATGAAGATGAAACTTCCATCCTCTTCCGTCAGCAGGAATCCTTCATTAGAGGCTTGAAGAATCGATTGTGTGATATCACGTTGACGCATGATGGCATTTTTTTCACGTTCAAGCATTTTCTCGATTTTTTTTCGTTCCGTGATATCACGAACGACGGCGACGCGCATGCGAATATTGTTGTAGATGATTTCACGTGGGAAAACTTCGATTTCGACAGAAGTTCCGTCAGCACGTTGACCAAGAACTTCATAGGGCTCTTCTCGATGCTCTTCGATTCGTTGTAAGACACGCGCATGATGATCCGGATGAATCAACTCAAGTGTCGTTTTTCCTTTCATCTTTTCAAGCTTCGTCCGGAAGATGACCTCTGCTGCACGGTTGGCATCGATGATGATGCCATGATCATGAAAAATGACGGCTTCGACGACGGACTCCGAGAAGAGTCGGAAGCGGCGTTCACTTTTCGTCAGGTGCCATTCGATTTGTTTTTGTGTCGTGATGTCCTGAATGAGTAAAAAGTACGTATCATTCGGCAGACGTGTCATATAAAGCCGTCCATGGAACGTCGAACCATCCAGACGATGATAGGTCCATTCATTTTCCGCTTCCCGACCATGGAGTAAGAAGAGTTGTTCATCTGATAAATCTTTTAAGTTCAGTTGTTCAAGATGTTGACGGCGGGTAGCGACTTCCTTTGCGTCATGGAGAATCGTCGGTTTTAGACCGATGATGTCTTCAGCAAGATCGAATCGGAATAAGGTACTGGCTACCTCGTTGTATGCTCGAATCCGAAACTCCGGATCTGTGATGAATAAGGCAGCATCAAGCGTTGAATCGAATAAGTCTTCTATTTTAAGAGAAGCGACATGGACAAGAAAATAGTCCGTCTCTTCAATCGCTGTGACTGTTAACTGATGTGTCGTCAAAATGATGGTTTCCTGTTGGATCGGAAACAAATCATCCGTAATCGAAAAAAGTTCCTGGATCGTTTCTTTATCCGGAGCGGTCATGAACTGGTGTTGAAACGCGTCATTATGAAAGTGAATCTTTCCATCTGCATCGACAAGAAGTACGGGTTCTTTCATAGCACGTAACGTCGAATGGATGATCCGTAGCGATGAAGGAGATGAATGTTCTGCCATGAGCTACCTCCTGACTGGTCTTCGACCGTGGATTTTAAGACAGTCTTTCCTCGTTAGTTTACTTCTGCAAGACGAGCCGCGTTTCCTGTCGAAGGAAGCAACCAACGAAGAATTTTAGTATAGTGAAAAAAAGGTCACGACGAAGTAGAGGGGAAAAGTAGGATGAAACAATTAAAAAGAAAACGATTGTTACTAGCAGCTTTGTTTGCCATGATAGGAATTTTCGGAACTTATTTTTTTTCGAGTTCTTGGGAACCTTTAATCTTAATCATCAGTATAGTAGGGTGTATCCTTTTTCTTCTTTTGTCCGTTTTAACGCCATCGCTTGAAAAAAGACTCGATCGAATGGAAGGACGAGAATTTGAAGAATGGCTTGCCGATTTATTTGAAACAGCAGGATATCGGGTCGAGTTGACACCTGCCTCACGCGACTTCGGAGCAGATTTGTTGATAGAGGATGAACGAGGGTATAAGATTGCCATCCAGGCGAAGCGATACAGTGCGGCTGTAGGGCTCGAAGCGGTTCAACAGGTCGCTGCCTCGGTTCCATTCTACGAAATGGACGAGGGATGGGTCGTTACGAATTCGACCTTTACAGAAGCCGCGTATCAACTGGCAGAACCGAATCAAGTTCGCCTCATCGATCGGGAAGAATTGCTCGCATTTGCAAAGGAGATGAACCTGCATTGAACTTGTCGAATGATTGTCGACAAAAGGGGGTTGTCAATTTGAAGAAACGGTGCAATAATCATTTTCGTTAACGAAATATCATACAGATAAAGAAAGTTAAACTATACAGGATGTCTAAATAAACTGGGGACGAAAAACCAGCACGTTTTAGCAGTGAGAGGAGAATTTCTGTTGCGCAAAGTTGTCTATGTGCAGGGTTGCGTTTTTTCGCAAGGTCATGCCGCGATTTATGATGAAGCGCACCAAATGATCGGTGCGGTTCAACACGACGAAAACGGTCGTGTTCAAGTAATGAATGGTGAAGGTAGAGGGGTAGCGTTTGGTAAGTTCATTCCGACATGTAAGAAATGGGTCGTGATGAACCATGATGGACAAGAGGTAGGTCAAATGCGCGAGAAGTTTTCGCTCTTCTCGAAGAAATGTGAGTACAACGTATATGAGCGTGGTACGTTCACGATTTCCTTCGACCTGACAAAAGGAAAATTCTCCGTACGGAGTGCAGCCGGAGAAGTCGTTGCGGAATTATTGCAGGACGGTGATGAATACCGTCTTGTCAAGGATGCTGACAAGCTCTCGATGTACGAACTACTCTCTGTCCTGAAAAGTCTGACGAACAACGTCCACTATAAATCACTGACAGCTGTTTAAATAAAAAAAGATGCCTTCCATGACATGGATGGCATCTTTTTTTCATCATGTCGTTTGCAGGACATGATGGAGGCGTTGTTTGGCTTCGTGTGTCAAATGCGACACACGACGGGCGTAGAGGCAGAGTTGTAAGACATGAACAGTTTCAGGGCGGTAGGCGTTAATCCGCTCGAGCGAGCGTTTGAGACGCTTCTCCGTTAATTCGATCGGTCCACTTGTCTCCGCGTGCTGCGTATAGACGAGATAAAAATTAAGAGGGCTGATTAAATCATCCTCATCGATATTTGGGTTCTGGAAGACGATCGTCAGCAGTTCCCGTGTTTCTTCTAACGAGAAGAGGTGTTTTAAATCATCCAACAGGTAGATGATGGCGGCTTGATTGATCGAGTATTTTTTCCCACGGTGCGGTACGCCGATGATGTCCCGAACTTCACGTTTCGTCCAGTTCTGGATCGTCGTCGCTGACATGTGTTCTCCGATTAGAGCATTTGCCAAATGAACGATTTCATTGATCGATAAACCATTTTTTAATGGATCGAATTGTTTCAGGCGATTGATGACCTTTGGCAATTCCGTTCCTTCTATTGCGACGAGGGGTTCGATTCCTTTCCCCTCGTTCAGGCGTTGCAGACAACTTGATAATGTTTGGACTGCTTGAGCATCATACATTTCCAAAACTTCCTCTCTAGGACGTCATTTGACCTTATGTTATCAAATGAAGGTTCAATAGGGCAAATGGCAACTAAAACAACGTACAATAATAGGAAAGGGGGAATCACGATGGAATGGTTTGCTGCCATTGGCACGATTGGAATCGTCGGCTTCATTCTCGTCATTCTTGAATTCGTTGGACGCCGTTTCGGTTTTTCTCCCGAGACGGTTCGGAAATGGATTCATGTCGCTGTCGGTCACTGGGTATTTCTTGCGCTGCTATGGCTTGATCACTGGTACATCGCGATCGTACCATTACTTTTCTTTGCTCTCGTCAATCTGTTGACATTACGAAAAAGAATTGGACAGATGCATGGCGTCGACCGTCCTTCTTATGGAACGGTCTATTATCCGCTCGCATTGGCAGGACTCGTCCTATTCTTCTTCGAACGACAACCGATGGCACTCGTTGCGGGAAGCATGGTGCTCGCTTGGGGAGATGGTCTCGCGGCACTCGTCGGAAAACGCTTCGGGAAGACGTTTTACGTCCGCGGTGAGACGAAACGTTCCTTTGAAGGAAGTATCGCTTTGTTTTTAGCGTCATTCCTTGTTTTGACTGTAACGTTCTTATTTTATGGACAACCGATTTGGCTCGCTGTCAGTTACGGCTTCTTGCTTGCAAACATCGCAGCCTTAATCGAAGCAATCTCATATCGCGATCTCGACAACTTAATCTTGCCATGGACGATCGCGGCACTCGTTGCGTTTGCTTTTTGACTTTCAGTCGCGTAACAACAATTGTTTGAAATAGAGAAAACGTAGTCGAATATAGTCTGGGTACGCACGCCATCCTGCATGACGGATGGTCATATCTCGACACATATCACGGAAAACATAGCGATAGATTTTTTCTTCGGAATCGTCATAAACAGCTGCGTACAAGCCGTGCTCGAGCATATTGGAAATGCGTTCGTCGAGTTTAGCGTAGAGTGTATCGTCGCTGTCTTCGCTCAATGTAGCATGTAGCATCTCGTATTGAATACCTTGATTAGCAGAAGCAGTCGCATGAAAGACAGCCGTTTTATCGAGATGAGATACCCCGATGATTAACGCATAGAGTGTTTCCAACATATCGATCGAATGACCGTCTAGTTGTTGGATGGAATCAATAGCCATCAGCGTATCGATTCCAGATGCGCCAACTTTCTTTAAATATGTAAACGCATGGACGGCTGATTCTCCATAAAATTGTCGATGATTGTAATGGACGGCAAGAGAACGATGTCCTGCCGGTTCTTCCGGGAAACGTGTGATGGCTGAAAGGAAAAACTGTTCTGCTTCGTGCATATATCCTTCCTCTTCACTGATGATACCGAGAAGAATGTATCCTTGCACATGCTCGCCGATTTGCTGGTGCGTCTCTTCAATAAGTCGACGCGCTTGAGTGAGTTCGTTCTTGAAATAAAGGGAATGGGCTGTAGCAATGTTGAGCAATGGATGGGATGGAACGAGAACACGTAAGCGCTCGGTTGCGGCAATACGTATGTTCTCTTCTGTATCAGATGTCAGTGCTTCGAGTAACGCAACTTCAGCGACATGGCTCTGAAGTTCATGAGAATGAGCGGTTACGGTTTGTGTCATGTAATGAAATCACCTCTACTAGTTCAAAATCATATGTTTTCATTTTCATCATATGACAAGCCGAGTGGTGCCTCAAGAAATAATGAAGAGATTCGTCCGCAATTTCTTCATTTCATAAAAAATAGCCGATCATTCCTAGAAAAGGAAGCATCGGCTATTTTTACTTTCGAAATTATGCGTGTAAGTGAAGTACATCTTCAACGGATTTGTACGTGTATCCGAGATCGCGTGCGACCGCTTCATACGTGACGAAGCCTTGCGCGACATTCAATCCTTTTTCAAGAGCATCGTTTTCAGCAAGCGCACGATGTGTGCCTTTATTCGCGAGTTCAAGGACATACGGAAGCGTTGCGTTCGTCAATGCCAGGGTAGACGTACGTGGAACGGCACCCGGCATGTTCGCGACCGCGTAATGAACGACACCGAATTTTTCGTACGTTGGATCATCATGCGTCGAGATGCGGTCAACCGTCTCAAAGATTCCACCTTGGTCGATGGCAACGTCAACGATGACAGCACCTGGCTTCATCCGTTTGACCATGTCGGCAGTGACGAGCTTCGGTGCTTTTGCACCTGGAATCAAGACAGCACCGATGACGAGATCACTTTCAGCGACCGCTTCAGCAATCGTGTACGGGTTTGAGATCAATGTATTGATCGAGTTACCAAAGATATCATCTAACTGGCGAAGGCGTTCTGGACTAACATCAATGATCGTAACATCTGCACCAAGACCGACAGCGAGTTTCGCAGCATTTGTTCCGACGACACCGCCACCGATGACTGTTACTTTTCCACGACGAACCCCAGGGACACCTGCAAGCAGGATGCCCATACCACCGTGTGGTTTTTCCAAGAACTGTGCACCGATTTGTGATGCCATACGACCGGCGACTTCACTCATTGGTGTTAACAATGGAAGTGTGCGGTTCTTCTCTACTGTCTCATAAGCGATTGCTGTGATGTTCGAATCAACGAGTGCACGTGTCAGTTCTGGCTCAGCAGCTAGATGGAGATACGTGAATAATGTCAGGTCCGGACGGAAATATTGGTACTCTGAAGCGATTGGCTCTTTGACTTTTAAAGCCAGTTCGGCTGTTGCCCAGACTTCAGCAGCAGTCGCGATGATTTCAGCACCAGCTTTGACGTACTCCTCGTTCGTGAAGCCACTCCCCATGCCTGCCATCGATTCAATGATGACACGATGTCCTTGTGCATGTAACGCTGCTACCCCGGCAGGTGTTAATGCAACACGGTTTTCGTTGTTTTTGATTTCCTTTAATACTCCAATGATCATGTGAACGCGATCCCCTTTCGCAAATAAACAAATCAATTTCTCTTCTTCTTCAGTATACGAGAAATGAAAGCGCTCTACTTTATCGGCGTTTTCAAAAATAACCGATATCCTTTGTGTAAAATCACAAAGGATATCGGTCTGCTTTTAGGTACAAATAAAGTAAGGAACGTTCGGGTAGTGATTCCATCCGGATACCAGCTTCCTCCTCGATCCGTCGCATCCGATATAGGATCGTATTCGGATGAACATGGAGATGGGAAGCGACTTGCTTGACGTTCCCATCATAATGAAGAAACCATTCTAGCGTCTCACATAAAGAGGAGGCATGTTTCACATCGTAAGCACGCAATCGCTCGATTTCTTCGAGACGAACTGTTCGTCGTCGCAAACGTTCTGAAAAAATTGGCAAGAGCTGAAACAAGCCGAGACGTTCGTAACGCGTCACGTTCTTCAGTTCGAATGGAAAGGCATCTTTCAAACGTAAGACGATACCCGCCTCTTCGTAACGCTCCGGAAGCGCTTGGACGCCCGTGAAGACTTCACTACTTGCCGCAACGAAATCCGTATAATCAAACCGCTCCGCGAGCAATTGACGGAAGGACTGAATGAAGGCGTCAAACTGTAGACGCTCTTGTTCTGCGTCGCGGTCGTTTGTGCTGATCCACAAGATAAAATCTGTTTCATCATATGCGTAAAGTAATGGACGAACCGTCTGTTGGATCGTCAATAAATAGCGCAGACGATCCGCAAGTCGTGGTGTGATTGCTTCTGAAAAACGGATGACCGTCAAACGACTAATGCCAGGGGGTGCGACATGGAGCTTAGAAAACATCTTCAGGATCTCCGACTCGGATAGTTCTTCATGTAATAACTCAAAGAAGAATTGTTCCGTCTGCTCTTCCTTCCGTTTTTTCTGCATGTCGATCGCTAGTAATTGACGTTGAGCAAGCAGAGCTCCTTTCTTTAAATCTGCTAGTTCTGATGGAGTGAACGGGGTACTGCGAGCAATCGACCAAATGTAGCCGAGAATTTCTGAATCTTGTTTGATGGCAATGGCGACGCGGTCATTCAGTCCAACATCCGTGCGCGCAGAAATGATGAGCGGATCGTCTTGAGTAGCGAGACTCTGGATGACTTCGTCTTTCCAGAGTTGGTCGATGACCGATTCCGGTACCCGGCGACCGATGATCGTTGCGACACGAGCAGGGTCCGTGTCAGCAGTATGCGTACTATAGGCAAGGAGACGGTGATTACGATCTTCAATCGTAATCGGCGCATTTAAGGCGATACCGATCGCTTCCGCTAAATCGTCTAACGAATGGTATGAAGCTTCTAACATGGAGGAATCCCTTCTTTCTCTCTCGTTCAGTATCTTTAGTATAGCTTCTGTTGTGTAAAATCACAAAAAGTATTCTTTCGTATTGTATGAAAACACAACTCCATGCTACGGTAAGCCTCGGAAAAAAGAGAGAGGATGAAATGGCATGGATGTGTTACGTCTGATATCTGCTTGGGTCTGGGGAATTCCAAGCATGGTGTTGTTAGTAGGAACGGGAGTGTACTTTACGATTCGTTTACGTGGTCTTCAGTTTCGTCGCTTGAAACAAGCGTTTCAATTGTCTGTTCAAAAATCAGGACAGGGTGAAGGGGAAATTAGTAGCTTTCAGATGTTAATGACGTCTCTTGCAGCGACGATCGGGAACGGAAACATCGCGGGAATCGCGGTCGCCTTGACGATGGGCGGACCGGGTGCAGTCTTTTGGATGTGGATCATCGGTTTGATCGGAATGGCGACGAAATATGCGGAAAGTCTTCTTGCGATTCTTTTTAGAAGTCGAAATGAACGCGGCGAAGCTGTCAGTGGACCGATGTATTATATCGAAAAGGGACTAGGTGCAAAATTTAAATTCCTCGCCATCTTGTTTGCGGCATTTGGTTTGATTGCATCATTTGGTGTCGGGAACACCGTGCAAGCGAATGCGATGGCAACGGTGCTTGAGCAATCGTTTCATGTACCGCTTCTACTCTTCGGCATTCTGCTCGCGCTGGCAGTCTATGTATCGATTCGTGGTGGACTTGAACGCGTCAGTGCGATCTCGACGATCTTTGTTCCGATCATGAGCTTACTTTATATCGGTGCCGCTTGTGTCCTTTTAATATTGAAGGCGGATCAGATTCTACCAGCCTTTGGTTTAATCTTTGAGTACGCCCTCCAGCCGCTTGCGCCTGCAGGAGCCTTCACCGGTGTATCGATCATGATGGCGATGCAAGTCGGTGTAGCACGTGGTATTTTCACGAACGAAGCAGGACTTGGGACAGCAGCATTGATTGCCGGATCTGCGAAAAGTGAGCGTCCGGTCGAACAAGGATTGATTTCGATGACGAGTACCTTCATCGTGACCTTGATCGTCTGTACGATGACGGCACTCGTCCTTCTGACGACAGGCTTTTGGGATCCGTCAGGCGGACTACATTCAGGTATGACGCATGATGCGAATCTTTCCGGGGCAGCACTAACGGCAACCGCCTTTGCGAGCGTCCTTGGATCATTTGGAGAATGGACTGTCGCATTCTCCGTCTTCTTCTTCGGTTATTCGACGATCATCGGTTGGTATGTCTATGGAGAGAAGTGCTTGGAGTACTTGAGCGGTACGACACGTTTCAACGAAGGATACCGTGTATTCTTTGCACTCGCAGCCTGTTATGGTGCCGTCGCGCAATTAGAACCGTTGTGGCTCGTCGCAGATATCGCAAATGGATTGATGATGATTCCGAACTTGATCGGGATGCTGTTCTTGTCGCACTTGGTCATTGAACAAACGAGGAATTACGAACGGACGGGTCATAAACGAGTCGCTTAAACGAACAAAAGCCGTGATGCCTTTAAACAGGCACCACGGCTTTTATGATGAGACGATTCATCCATTCGTCCGACGACGACTGTAGATGAGGAGTGTCAGTAAGAAAATCAAACTCAGCGCAACGAGGACAGAGAGTGAAGCGACGTTCCAGCCGATGACCTCGAGTAAAACACTGATCGCAACCGTCAAATAGAAGATACCGAGGTACTTTTTGACGAATGGGCTTTCGAAGTGCGTCAATTGCTTCGCGCCAATCGGTGCTCCGAGCAAGGCACCGACGATCAGCATGATTCCGACCAGGATATCGATGTTCGTACTTGCGACCGTGTAATTGACAAGTCCCGATAGGACAATCAGCAACGCGGAAGCAATACTCGTTCCGACCGCACGTTTCAACTCATAGCCAACGATCCCGACGAGTAACGGGGTGATGATGAAGCCACCGCTGACACCAAGTAATGAAGAAATGAATCCGGCGAACAAACCAGTGAAGGCAAGAGCGAGATATCGATTTTTCCACCCCGTCTGTTCACCCGTCGTTGATTTCGGACGTAAAAATTTATTCGCGAAGTAGAGTAAGAGACCGATATAAACGATTGAGATGACGAGATGAGCACCGTTGACTGCCTCTAGACGAAGAACGAGTGGTGTCGCGATCGTCGAACCGATGATTCCGACGCCACCGACGACGAGACTATCGCGCCAGACGACATTTTTAAGACGTAAGTGAGAGATCGTTCCTGAAACGGTAGATCCAAGTGTCAGCATAAGACTCGTCGCGATCGCGACACTTGGAGCATATCCTAAAATGAGTAACAGGGGCGTCAAGATGATACCGCCACCGATTCCGAAAAATCCGGAAATGATTCCAATGAAAAATCCGAGGATTAAGAAATAATAAAAAGCGAGATCCATGTACAGTCTTCCTTTCCTTTTCTTCTCTATTATTCACTTAGTATGGCAATGAATGAGAAGAATGTAAAAGGGGACGGCTCCTTCAAGGGGGTTGAAGGAGCCGTTAAGGGGAACTTATTCTTTTGACGCGGCGACTTCCGTTGCTGCATCGATACCGGTATTGGCCTTGACTAAGATACGTTCGAAGTTACCGGCAACCTCGTTCGATTTCGTCAACAATGTCCCGACGATAGCTCCGAGGAAACCAAGTGGGATGGAGACGATTCCTGGATTCGTCAGCGGGAAGAGGGCTTCCCCGACGAACAAGGCTGAACCGTCGACTGCCCAAAGGTTTGGACTGAGTGCGACGAGAATCAGTGAAGAGAATAACCCGACGACCATACCTGTGACAGCTCCGCCAGTATTGAAACGGCGCCAGAAGATCGTCAAGAGAATGACTGGCAAGTTGGCACTTGCCGCGACAGCGAAGGCAAGCGATACGAGGAACGCGACGTTCATCGATTGTGCGAACAATGCCAGTACCATCGAAATCAAGGCGACAGCGATGGAAGCAAGTCGTGCTGCCGTCATCTGTTCTTTTTCCGTTGCTTGCCCTTTGCGTAGAATATGACTATAAAAATCATGAGCAAAGGCAGACGCAGCGGATAAGACGAGTCCTGCAACAACAGCGAGGATTGTCGCAAAAGCGACCGCAGCGACGAAGGCAAAGAGTAAATCGCCACCAAGTGCTTTAGCGAGAAGTGGCGCAGCCATGTTACCAGCAGCATTAGCAGCGATGATATCTTCAGAACCAACGAAAGCAGCAGCACCAAAGCCGAGGAAAATCGTCAAGATATAAAAGACACCAATGATCCATGTCGCGTACACGACGGATTTACGAGCTGTCGGAGCATCCTTAACAGTAAAGAAACGAATTAAGATATGTGGTAATCCAGCTGTTCCAAGAACGAGCGCGAGATTGAGCGAAATCGTATCGAGTGGTAACTTAAATTTGTTTCCAGGATTCAAGAATGAATCCCCGAGCGGCGTGGCTTGTTTCACTTCTGAAAACATCTTGAAGATCGAGAAATCGAACTTCGCGAAGACCATGAACGAGATGACGGCTGTTCCTGCCATCAAGAGAATCGCTTTGATGATTTGAACCCACGAAGTCGCAGTCATACCACCGAAGACGACGTAGACCGTCATTAAGATACCGACGATGATGACACTCGTCGTATAAGGAATTCCTAACAACAATTCAATCAAGGCACCTGCACCGACGAGTTGCGCGATCATGTAAAAAATCGAGATCGCGATCGAGTTCATGGCAGCGACTCCACGAACTTTTGAGGCGTTAAAACGAGCGGCAATCATATCAGCCATCGTGTATTTTCCGAGGTTCCGAAGTGGTTCGGCAACGAGGTACAAGACAACAAGATAAGCAACGAGGAAGCCGATCGAGTAAAAGAATCCGTCGAATCCGGCTAAAGCGATCATCCCGGCAATTCCGAGGAACGAGGCGGCTGACATGTAGTCGCCGGCAATCGCCATCCCGTTTTGTGCACCAGTGAGTCCGCCGTCCGCTGTATAAAAGTCGTTAGCTGTTTTTGTTTTACGGGCAGCAAAGTATGTAATGACGAGCGTCAAACCGACGATCGCTGCGAATAGGGCAACGGCAGTATAATTCATTTCGACTCCTCCTTGATCTGTTCGACGAGTCGATCAAAGGCACGTGCTTTTTTGCTATACATCATGCAGAACGTCCACGTCATGATGAACTGGGCAAATGCGAATACCCAAGCTCCTGTAATATCACCGAATACTGGCTCATTCAAAATCGTGAAGTAACTTGTCAAAATCGGAAGCGCAAAATAAAAAATAAGGCAAAAACTAATAGCTGGAAGAATGAAGCCGTTCTTTTGGCGCATCAATTGTTGAAAGGTAGCACTCTCGACGATTGCTGGAGCAGATTGAGTCGCTTCATTTTTTTGAACTTCGGACACTTGATGCATGAGGACGCCTCCTTTAAGGAATGAATGTAAATTCATTATAAGGATGTCGTTTCTGGAAAAGCTATCCTAATTTTTAAGAAGAAAAGATCATTATTATATTAATATTGGTCATACCAATTTAATGTAAGCGTTTTCAATATTGAACATTGTTTGAACGTTATTTTTATATATTAATCACTTTATAAAATGATTCAAAAGACCTAGTCCCTAGAAAAATGAGAACAGCTTAAAAAGCCTGTCTATGGAATCATAGACAGGCTTGAGTCATTTTTCAGATGGACGTTCGATCTTATCTTCGATTTCTCGTAAATGATCCGCACGTTTTGAAAGGGCACGACGCTTCAACCATTCTTCCGTCCCGCGACTAACTCCCCAGATGGCGAGTAAAATCAAAAATAGAAGGACAAGACGCATCGGACGTTCGAGGAACGTGGACCATTCCTTTCCGATTAGCGAGAAGATGATGACGACGATCAGACGCCCGGCACCAGCAGCGATCAAATACGTCCGCAGCGATAGTTGAATCATGGCAGAAATGGACGTGATGATGAACGCAGGCATGAATGGAAGCGAAAAAAAGAATCCGAGTGAGATGGGACTCATGTGACGAACACGTTCAATCCACTGTTGCGCGGCATGGTGTTTTTCAAGCCAACGCGTGACCGGACGACGAAATAGATATCGAATACAAGCGAAGACGACGAGTGATCCAAGCATGCTCCCGACCCATGATACGAGAACACCCATACCAAAACCATAAGTTGCCGCATTCGCGGAAATGATCAGGACGAGTGGTAGGAAAGGAAATAGAGACTCAAGAAACGGGGCAATCAAACCGGTGGCAGCTCCTCCAGGTAAGTCTTGGAGAAAGAAAATCATCTGCTCGATCCAGTCACGAAGTGTATGGAGCATTCGGAATCCTCCTTGCGAGATGTACTACTGTGTTTTATTTTACCTCTTTCTGATTCAGAAAGGGAATGAAATTCCTTGAAAGGGATTCAGGAATTGTAGATTGTACATTCGAAAGGGAGTTGGTATTATACTTAAATGGGTGCGTTTTGCAGGCGTTCCCAGCTAGTCAATAGCTAGACGCTTCGTTTGCCAACGTTCGTTTTACTGCAAAAAACTGACATGGGGGCTAATGAGGAATATGAAACCTTATCGCGTACTATTATTTTATAAGTATGTTCCAATTGAAAATGCGGAACAGCTAACGAAAGAGCATCTTGCTTACTGTAAAGAGCTCGGTATCAAAGGTCGGATTTTGATTGCACCAGAAGGAATCAACGGCACACTCTCTGGAACGGTCGAACAAACGGAACAATACATGAAGGACTTGACGGCGGATCCACGATTCGCTGACATTGAATTCAAAATTGATGAAGTTGAAGAGCATGCCTTCAAAAAGACGTTCGTCCGTTACAAAAAAGAACTCGTCACATGGCGTTTTGAGGACGAATTCAACGTACCAGAAGAACACGCTGCGTATCTTGAACCAGCAGAGTGGAAAGAAATGATGAAACAAGATGACGTCGTCATTCTCGATGTACGCAACAACTACGAATACGACCTCGGACACTTCAAGAATGCCGTAAAAGTCGATGTCGATGCTTCACGGGAATTCCCTGAATGGCTAGACGAGAACGAGCATTTGTTTGAAGGGAAAAAGGTTCTCACATACTGTACGGGTGGCGTTCGTTGTGAGAAATTCACGGCGTACTTCCGTAAACGGCAACAGAGTGATGATATCTTCCACCTAAAAGGCGGAGTCGTCATGTATGGAAAAGATGAACAGACACAAGGAGAAGACTGGGAAGGTGAACTATACGTCTTTGATGAGCGTGTACAAGTTCCTGTCAATGCCGTCAATCCGTCTGTCGTCTCAGAATGTTACTACTGCGGAAAACCGGAGACGCGCTATGTTAATTGTGCAAACCCGGAATGTAATCGACAGCACTTCTGCTGTGAAGAATGCGAACCAAAAGTCATGCGTTCGTGTTCCGATGAATGCCGGGAGCATCCGCGCAACCGTTATGAAAAAGAGCAACAAGAAGAATTAGTATAAGGCACGCGTAAAAAGCCGGATGATTTCTTTAATAGAAACCGTCCGGCTTTTTTTTGTGTATTCAAGAGGACGGGAACAAGTAACGTAAAATATCTGGCAAACGTTTGGCCCAGGCCGTTTCATGATGGATTGCTTCCGGAATGATTGTATAGCGACTTTGAGTGAGTTTCTGTTCGACCGCTCGCGCTAAGACATCATTCGTGTGTAAATAATCCGTCTCGGTCATCGGACCACTCACTTCTTTTGTGCCGACGTCCATATAACAGCGATGCGTTGCAGACAGAGACGGGCTTCGCTCGATGAATTCAAGGAGTGAGGAGAAGTTTGCCCATCCGGCAGTCGATAAGGCAGCGACGCGCGTGATGACTTCCGGATACGCGAATAATCCATATAGCGAGATGACGCCACCCATCGAACTGCCGATCATTGTCGTATCATCAGGGCGTGTCGCATAGTTGGCATCAATGTATGGTTTTAACTCGCGGATGATCCAGTCCATATAGACCTTACCGTTGCCACCAATTGACGTCCGATGCGAAGGATAGGCGCTCCGCATCAATAAGGCTTCGTCACTCCAAGGAGCATAGTCATCGTACCGATCCATTCCATCTTCTGGACTGTCAATCGCGACGACCATTGCCGGAATCTGTGTCTGTTGTAGTGCAAGATGAATCTCCCAGCCTTTTCCGAACGAGGCGGTTTCTCCACTAAAGACGTTTTGTCCATCATGCATATAAATTACTGGTAATGCTTCAGAAGGATCCAAATGGGGCGGACGATGAATTCGAATCGTCCGGTGGGCTTGTGATGTCGGTAGCGTCATTTCAATTTCCGTAATCGACAATAGAGTCACGACCTTTCAAAGGTTTGCATAATGCGCGGTACAATTGCGTCCGTTGTGTTTTCCGCCGACATAGAGTGCATGGTCGGCTTGACGTAACGATTCTTCGAACGTCCGTTGATATCTTTCATCCACTGTATCAATTCCGAGGCTGACGGTTAAGGACAGTCGGTGACCATCGACGAGGAAGGGACGATCCATAACCGCATGGCGGACCGTCTCGGCAATCTGAATAGCAGCCTCTTGACTACCATTTCGCAACAGAAGCACGAATTCCTCCCCACCATAACGAGCAGCAAAGACATCATCATGTTGCAATTGGATCGCCTGGATGCGTCGACCGAGTTCACGAAGGACGAGATCACCTACTTTATGACCGTACGTATCATTGACACGTTTGAAATGATCGATATCGAACAGAATTACGGAGAGCGGGTAGGAGTCAGCGGCAAATTCCTGCCGACCGTGTTCATAAAAAGCACGGCTATTCGGTAATTCGGTCAAAGCATCGGTCCGACTTTCCGTATAGAGTTGGACCGTTTCACGTGAGCGTTCTAAGACGCGACAAAAGGTACGAAGCAAACGAGATAATTCGTCAGCATTTGTCACATCATAGGCGTCTGCGACTTGATGGAACAGGATGATCGAAACATCGACCTCTCCGCTCGTAATCGAAGGAATCGCTAGCATCGAGTGACGATCGACAGGCAATCCGATTTGAATATCGTTTCCCCAGTCGCAACGCAGACCATAGATGATTGGGGTATGCAAATCGTCAGCTGACAAGGAATGAAACAGTGGTAACACGTCGATTGGTTGTTTCGTCCGAATGTTATAGATGACTTGTTTCCGCTGTTGTTGAATTGAGATCCAACCTTCAGAAAACGGCAACAGATGTGGTAAATCGAGGAGTAACGAATCGATCGTCTCGCGCTCGAAGCGGGAAATCAACAAGTGTTCCTTCGCATCATCAAATCGTTTGGCATTATCGTTTGCTTCAAGGGAGTCACCACGTTCTTGCAACAGACGTTTGAACAAGAAGAGAATCAAGGCGGATACTGTAGCCGCGACGAGCGGACTTTCATCGTAGAACCAGATTCCAAGTAGAGCACTTAACATGCTGATTCCATAAACGAGGGACTGAAGCTTCACGAGACGTCGCCAATCGTATTTCAAGTAGAGGAAGCGATTGACGAACAGACATTGGAAGTAAGAGACAAGGAAGACAGTGATCAAAAAGCCGATGAAGGGAAGCAGGGCTTTCGTATACGTAAAGTTTGAGCCGATCGGTCCACCGAGCGCTTCATACGCAAATACCGGAAGCGAGATGTAGACTAAATCAAACAAGGCGTTGATCGGGTAGAGATAGGCGAAACGTTTCCAGCGAATCGCTTTTCGGTGAGACATGAATTGAAAGACGAGAATACCGACTTGGCTTAAAATCAAAGCGTACGTCAAACCGTAATTGAGGAATAAAAATAAGATGATTCCTTCTTGGAATGTATAATAAATGCCACCACGACGGACATTATCGAACTGAAACAGGAGAACGAGCCCAAACAAATAAAGAGTATTGACGATGGAGATGGAAGGATGGAAGGTAGGTGGATGAACGATGCCAATCAATAATAACGTCAAGGCGACGAGACTGAAAACGATCCAGCTCGTCCGGGCTACCTGTTGGTAGTAGCGCATGAAACATCCCTCCCCCTGAGAAGTATCTTTTATTCCTATACCCGAATTGTGGAAATTTTGATAAGCCATTTACCAAAAAAATAAGGTTGAGAGAAAAGAAAGAATTGCGTATAATGTGAAAGATATCGAATACAGTCGATGATGAAGAGAGTAACGGTTGATTTTCGTCAACTAGCGAATCAGGGAATGGTGGAAGCCTGAGGACGAACCGGTCGTGAAGCGCACTTCTGAGACGCTACCCGATTCCTGAAGGAAAAGGCGTAGCCGGGGGAACCCCGTTATCCCCGAACAAGGTGGGTGTCAAAAATGACACCAAGAAGAGTGGTACCGCGGTCATTCCGTCTCTTTGCGCGTGGCGCAAGGGGCGTTTTTTATTGCCAAAAATCAGTGAAGCAGGAGGAAATAAAGATGAGTTATAAAACGCAATACGCAGAAGTATTACATCAAGTCATGGAAGGTGCCTTATCGGTTGAACAAATCGAACAACTGATCGAGCAACCGAAACATGAAGATCATGGAGATCTGGCATTCCCATGTTTCATGCTCGCGAAAGCATTCCGTAAAGCACCGAACATGATTGCTTCGGAGCTCGCAGAAAAAATTGATGCGCCGTTGTTCTCGAACGTTCAAGCTGTTGGTCCTTACATTAACGTCTTCTTGAACCGGGAAGTCGTCTCGCAAGAAATCGTCAACCAAGTCCTGACGGAGCAAGAGGCGTTCGGATCAAGTGAAGCGAATGGAAAAACGATCGTCACTGATTTTTCATCACCAAACATCGCGAAACCTTTCTCGATGGGTCACTTACGTTCAACAGTAATCGGAAATGCGCTCAACCAAATCTCACGTAAAAAAGGGTACGACGTCGTCGGTGTCAACCACTTAGGGGACTGGGGAACACAGTTCGGGAAATTGATGGTGGCTTACACGATGTGGGGTGAGGAAGAAGCGGTCCGTGCAGAACCAATCAAGGAATTGTTGAAATTATACGTCCGGTTCCACGAAGAAGCGGAAACAAATCCGACGCTTGAGGACGAAGGACGTCTCTGGTTCAAAAAACTCGAACAAGGTGATGAGCAGGCAACGACGCTTTGGACGTGGTTCCGTGAAGTCTCACTCGTCGAGTTCAACCGTGTTTATGAGATGCTCGGTGTTAAATTCGATAGTTTGAACGGAGAAGCCTTCTACAACGATAAGATGCAACACGTCATCGATTTGCTCGAAGAAAAAGATCTCCTCGTCGAATCAGAAGGGGCAATGGTCGTTGACCTCGAAGCAGAGGGTATGCCACCTGCCTTGATTAAAAAGAAAGATGGCGCAACGCTTTATGCGACACGTGACTTAGCAGCTGCTGTCTATCGTCTCGAAACGTACCGCTTTGAGCAAGCATTCTACGTCGTTGGCGGTGAACAAGCGCTTCACTTCAAGCAATTGTTCGCAGTCCTGAAGAAACTTGGATTTGAGAACGTCGACGGAATGCACCATGTACCGTTCGGTTTGATTATGAAAGACGGAAAGAAAATGTCGACGCGTAAAGGTCGGATCGTCTTACTTGAAGAAGTACTACAAGAAGCAATCGACGTCGCGAAGCAAAACATCGCGGAAAAAAATCCGAACTTAGCGAATGCCGAAGCCACAGCTCGTCAAGTAGGTGTTGGCGCCGTCATCTTCCATGATTTGAAAAATGAACGGATGAATAATATCGAGTTCGATCTTGAGCAGATGTTGAAATTCGAAGGTGAAACAGGACCGTATGTCCAGTATACGAATGCTCGTGCGCACTCATTGCTCCGTAAAGGTAGCTATGATGGCACACCATTCGCTGGTAGTGCCGATGATCATGCATGGGGTGTCGTCTCGATGCTAAACCAATTCTCGACGGTCATCGATCGCGCGTTTACACGTCGCGAGCCGTCAATCATCAGCCGTTACGTCTTAGATCTTGCACAAAGCTTCAATAAATACTACGGACACGTCCGTGTTCTCGAAGATGACGCAGCAAAACAATCGCGTCTTGCACTCGTCAAGTCCGTCACGATCGTCTTGACAGAAGGTCTTCGTTTACTTGGTGTCGGCGCTCCGGAAGAAATGTAAGACCAATCCACGAATAAGAAGAGGTAGATTATGAAGACTGAGACGAAAGACCGATTACAGCAAGCTGCTTCACAGATGAAGCAGGAGCCTTTGGCAGAAACCGTCGCCTTCATGGCTGATTTTCACGGGAAAGTCGCTGCTTGGTTACCGGGAGAGTCTGTCGATTTCGTTCACGATTTCGTGACGGCGCCGGAAGCTGATTTGATTGCTCCGATTGAAGGAGACGCGTTGCGCACGAAAGACAATTTTGAATTCTTCATGAGTAAGAAACAGACACGAAAAAAACTCGGCGAACTGTTGACGCTTTGGAAGTCGGCACGCACGACAGAGACGTTGAGTCAAATCGATGCGATCGGATTAAAAAAATGGCTCGCTCGTAATGAATTCCGTTCGGAAGATAAACCATGGGATTATTTGAACCGTCTGCATGTTCTTCTGTTCCTTGATTTGATGACGACGATCATCGATGATCATCGATTGACGAGTTTGCATGAGCAACTTGTCGGTACAACACCAGTTCCGACGAGCTTCGTTCGTCGTCAAGGGGATGTCCGTCAAGTCATCGAAGCATTCGCGGAAGAGACGAACTTCACACAAGTGGATATCGTCAAGGCATCGCTTGTCCGTTATCTCTGATCAATAAGATGCATGAACAAAAGCCGTCGAGCCCTGTGCCCGACGGCTTTTGTCGTATCCTCTTACTTCGCCTGATAGAATACGATCGATTGTTGCACTGAATCGTAAAGACACCATTCTCGTTCGAACACGACAGGACCTAGATTGATGGCATATCGTCCTCCATTAATGGATAAAGATTGATACAATGGGCTCGACAGAGCAATACCATTTCGAAACAAACCTCTGATATGACTATGACCAAAAAAGAGTACTGGTTCACGTTGCTGTGACAGATCAGGCAAAAAATCACGGGACCAATTCAATTGATCTCCATGAATCAACAATGCACCCTCGATGTGTTGTTTTCGAGGGCAGTCGCGTAACGCATCGATGACAGGAGATAGTTGCGGTGGAACGAGCGACAGGATGCGCTCTTCTTGATTACCCAGTAACGTCTTAAAATCAATTAGGTTTAAAAAATCATCATCAAGCGTCACGACGAGGGAGAGCGATTCGAAAGAATAGCGCTTCGCTCGCTTTTTACCGACATGGCATTCATGAACATCACCGAGACAAAACAAATGCGCATCGGGAG
This sequence comes from Exiguobacterium sp. UBA7533, assembly GCF_002479335.1. Taxonomy (NCBI): domain Bacteria; kingdom Bacillati; phylum Bacillota; class Bacilli; order Caryophanales; genus Exiguobacterium; species Exiguobacterium sp. UBA7533. The sequence continues at coordinate 194,007 of NZ_DLMP01000014.1, forward strand.
CGAGCTGTCGTATGTCAGCTAGGACAGCCGCTGTGTCGGCTACTGAACTGTGAAGATCCGCAAAAAGGGCATAACGCATGATCGACCACTCCTTTGTTAAGGAGATACCCGAAAATGCGTTATGCCTATCTTTTGAATATGAGCGTTCAGATCAATCGATTAACGGAAGTTAATGAATTGAACATCGACTGATAATGGAAGCTCACGAACGATCTGCATGACTTGTTGTAAGTCGTCACGTGATTTACCTGTGACGCGGATTTGGTCATCTTGGATCTGTGTCTTCACTTTTAATTTCGATTCCTTGACGGCATTGTTGATCTTTTTCGCGTCGTCACGGTCGATTCCACTTTTCAGGATGACACGTTGTCGGACCGTATTCCCGGCAGCCTGCTCGACTTTTTCATACTGCAGGTTTTTGGTTGGGACTTCGCGCTTGATCAATTTTGCTGTTAAGACATCTTTGACTTGATCGAGTTTGAAATCGTCATCTGAGATTAGAATTAAATCCTCTTTTTCGAGCTTCATGTCGCTCTTTGAACCTTTGAAGTCGAAGCGGTTCGTGATTTCCTTCAGTGCGATTTGGACCGCGTTCTTGACTTCCTCGATGTTGATTTGTGACACGATATCAAATGAATTATCTTTTGCTGCCATTTCAATCTCCCCTTTCATTCCACTCTCTATTTTAGAGAGGAATACCGGAAGCGTCCACTGCTTTGAAATTTTGTTATAATAAAAACCATGAAATGAAAGGGGTGCTTGGCTTTGAAACAAACAGCAGACATGTTGACGCTCACACCGCAAGAACTGGATGAGCGATTTGCCTATAGTGGAAATGATTTAGGAGCGACCTTCTCAGAGACAGCGATTCACGTGCGCTTGTGGGCGCCGACAGCAGAACGTGTCGTGATTCGTCTCTACAAGACACTACGCGCACGAAAAGTCGAAGAGGTCGAGATGGTGGCAGACGAACGGGGAACGTACGTCGTTGAACTCGATCGAGCGACATATGAAGGTTATTTCTATACGTTTCAAGCGAGCATCAACGGACAAAAGGTCGAGGCGGTCGATCCGTATGCGAAAGCCGTCGGAACGAACGGAAAGCGCGGCGCATTAATTGACCCGACCAGTGTGACACCAGAACGATGGATTGAAGAACGTCCATTGTTCCATTCTTCGCAAGACGCAGTTGTCTATGAATTACACGTACGCGATGCAACGAGTCATCCGGCCAGTGGTGTCGTTGCACGTGGTACGTTCGCTGGACTGACGGAAGCAGGGACACGGACACCAAATGGTGGATTGACAGGGCTTGATTATTTGGCAGACCTCGGTGTGACACATGTCCAGTTACTACCGATCTATGATTTTGGCTCGGTCAATGAGACAGCGCCGAACGACCCGGATAACTATAACTGGGGTTATGATCCGGTGAACTACTTTGCGCCGGAAGGTTCGTACTCCTCGAATCCGGATGATCCACGAACGCGGATCCTTGAATTAAAACAATTGGTGCAGGCGTTACATGATCGCGGGATCCGTGTCATCATGGACGTCGTCTTCAATCATACGTATGATGCGGCGACGGTTCCGCTTGGTCAGTTCGTTCCTGGATACTTTTATCGTCAAGAGGCGGATGGGAGTCTCTCAAACGGTAGTTTCTGTGGAAATGATACTGCATCTGAACGTCTGATGATGCGAAAGTTCATTCTTGATTGTGTGACGTACTGGGCGAAAGAATACCATCTCGATGGGTTCCGCTTCGACTTAATGGGACTTCATGATGTTGAGACGATGAATCAAGTGCGCCATGCACTTGACCGGATTGATCCATCGATTCTGATCATCGGTGAAGGCTGGGATCTCGATACGCCACTTGATCCGGAAGAAAAAGCGAACTATTTCAACGCACCGAAGATGCCAGGAATCGCTCATTTCAACAACGGTTTACGGGACGGGGTCAAAGGCGACGTCCAAACGCCAGAAGACCGTGGTTTCATCAGTGGTGCATTTGACCGGACGAGTGAAGTCAAACGGGGAATCGCTGGTAACGTCTCTTCGCAAGGGTTTGCCGATGAGCCGAATCAAGTCGTCTCGTACGTCGAGGCTCATGATGATTTGACGATTTGGGATAAATTGACGGTGTCTCGTCCAGAAGACACGGAAGAGATTCGTCGGAAACGGCAAATGCTTGCAAATGCGATCATTTTGACGGGACAAGGGATTCCTTTCCTCCATGCCGGACAAGAGTTCTTCCGGACGAAAGACGGTATTCGTGACAGCTTCAATGCCGGAGAGGTCGTGAATCGTCTCGACTATGAACGGGCAGAAACAGAGCGTCCAGCAGTCGAGTACGTCAAAGGATTGATTGCCCTTCGTCGTCAGTATCCGATGTTCCGTCTCGCAAACGCGGCGATGATTAAAAAACATCTTCGTTTCCTTGAAGAAGAGGAAGGTGTCATTGCCTTTGAACTGAAGCGAACATATGAAGGATACGTCGAACGGCAGCGTGTCTATCACAATGCGACGGAAAAAGATATCACGATTGAATTGCCAAATGGTGAATTCGAGGTGTTGGTTGAGTCGGGTGCCGTTAAATTACACGCACCACGATTGCACGAAGAAAAACAGTTAGTCGTTCCAGCGTTGACGACTACGGTCATTGCGGAACGAAAAGCAGATTACAAGAAATACGCGGTAGCAGGTGGTGCAGCACTGACGATCATCGGATTGTTGTACGCAGCGAACAAGCGTCGAAAGAAAACCGATTAAATGGAGAAGGATGAAGCACTAAATGGCTTCGTCCTTCTTTTGTGTGCGGATGACAGTCCGATGTCAGCCTGTCATACAATTGACTTACGAAAATCATTGAAAGATTGTTTGAACATACATCTTTCGGGAACAATTCATATGTAGTATTTTAAATGTTGTTTTGACGTGAAAGGATGTACGTTGTATGTTCGGTTTCGGTGATTTATGGAAATTCTTTTTGTCGTTCTTTTTACTATTGCCTATCGTGACATTGATTCATGAGATGGGACATTACTTTTTTGCCCGATTATTCGGCGGAAACATGGAGATCAATATCGGTTCAGGAAAGTCGTTGCTTCGTGTTGGTCCGATTCGTTTGAATCGCGTCTATTTTTGGGATGGTTGGTGTCAATATGAGGCACTACGTAAGGAGACGAAATTCGCCAACATTCTGGTTTATGCCGGTGGATCGATTGCAAACGTGGCGAGTATCTTAGCCATCAATGGTCTGATTTACGCCGGTGTGTTCGAAGCATCAATCTTTACCTATCAATTCGCGTATTTTTCGTTTTATTTCGTCTTTTTCTCCCTCTTCCCGATCGATCATCCGAACGGTTATCCGAGTGATGGGAAAGCGATCATTAATGTCTTCCGGTATGGTAAATCAGAATACCATCCGCAATCCTAAGGTGAAAAATAAAGCCTCCTTCCACCGTTGGAAAAGAGGCTACTTACTCAAGATTCCGATTCGCTAGACGAATCAGGTTCCGTGTTCGCTTGTTCCTGCTCGAGTTCGACGAGCTTTTGAATCAAGATATGGCGTGGCATATGCATTAGTTGTTCAAGTGGTACGTTCAGACGTTTCGCAAGTTCGACAGCTGTCTCTGCGGATAATTGTAAAGGTTTCATCGTGTTCGTCCTCCTTTTTCCATGAAGTTAGTATAACAGGAGGTGCAAGCCGAGCGCATCAATAGTAGCGAGAAACTGAGAAGGTTGATACCGTATGAAGTAGGAAGTGATGCATATGTATAAACCTGCTGCAGAGCTGTTACTCCATGAATCCGTCTCACTGTTTGATCGCATCGGGGAGGATTTGCTTCTTTTTCGAGATCGCCACGGATTTATGAAATGTGATGCGGATTTAAGACCACTGTGGGAAACAGCATGTGCGTATGTTCCATTCTCCTGGTACATTGAGCCAGGCGGTGGACGATTGTTCATCGTATTTGAAGAGTCAGCTTATTTTGGTTTATTGGATTTAGAGCAAGGGCATTTAAATTACATTAAGCGACCCGCTGCTTTCTCCGAAGCATGGTTCAGTAATTTATTCTTGTGGCAAGATGATGAAATCTTCCTATACACGGCAGAAACGGACGTCGTCTGTGTGAACGTTCAAACAGGGGACTGGCGGTACTCAAACTATGAAGAGGTGCCGCTGTTCGGACGCTTAGTTGAGCGAGGATATGATACACGTTTGACATTCGAGCGATTCATCGCACCTACGACGATCATCTCCTATGATGATCTACAAGAACGGTATGTGATTTGGGATGCCGCGACGAATCAGGAATCGGTCATTCCTTTTTCGGATTACGCGGAGTATTCACTCGTTGACCACCGGCACCAATTGTTTTCGATCACCGATTCCTCTCGGTTTTACTTGTATGAGAAGAGTCAGCTGAAATATAAGTTCGAGGGATGCTACTCCTCCGTTTTACTCAAAAGTGTGTTACTCGATGAAGAGGCGCGGCGTCTTGCGATCGTGTCGACATCGACTACATTCGGCAACACATGGGTTCAAATTTTTCAAAAGACGTAATGAAACATCCTTTTCGCTTTTCAGCAAGAAGGATGTTTTTTGTACGTTTATACAGGAAGGAGACGCATCATGGAACGGCTTGGTCATCTGATTAGTGCGTATTTTCGAGGAGTGTTGGTCGTTTGGGGGCTTCTACTCGTCGTGCTTGGTTATTTTGCATATCAATTACCCGATCGTCTAGAAGGAAATGGATTTACACGTGACGGTGATTTTCAACGTGTCGAAACGGTGCTCGCTCAAGATTTTGGGCAGGATCCACATACGATCATCGTCCTATTTGAGAATCAAGAGAATCTACGACAAACGATGGTACAACATGTCGAGCGCTTCCGTGACATCAAAGGAGTCGGGAACGTCATTGGTCCCGTCGAAAATCCGCGAGCGATGCGGGACGATAAGGGATACGTGACAGTCGGTGTACCAACACTTGATGCGAAATGGGCAACAGCGGTCACACGTCAACTGGATGGTACCGGGACGATTCGGCTAACGGGTGAACCGGTCGTCGTTGATGATTTGAATACAGCGTCCAAAAATGACCTCATCCGAGCTGAGTTAATCGGAATTCCGGCAGCATTGATCGTCTTACTACTCGTTTTCGGTACACCCGTTGCCGCCATCTTACCCTTGATCATGGGACTCGTCACTTTTGTTTTTGGTGCCGGTGTTCTTTATTTCGTTGCCGGACAACAAGAGTTATCGATCTTCGTCTTGAATGCGGTCGCAATGATTTCGCTGGCGCTCGGCATTGATTTTTCGCTGTTATACGTTAATCGGTTCCGTGAAGAACGGCAGGACGGACAAGGGATTCGGTCGGCAGCGATTCGTTCGGTCGAGACGGCAGGACGCTCGATTTTATTTTCCGGAATCTGTGTATTCGTCGGACTTGCCGGATTGTTGTTGATTGATGTTGATGTCTTCCGCGCTGTCGCAATCGGGACACTCGTTTCGGTACTCGGGGCGGTTGTCAGTGCGTTGACATTACTACCGGCACTATTAATCGTTTTCGGGAAGGTACTAGAAAAAGGACGACTTTTCCGGCAACAAGCAGGTCGTGGAGAAAATCGTTGGCGCCGCCTCGCACGTTTCGTCATGAAGCGCCCTGTCACAGTGACGATTCTATCTTTATTACTTCTTTTACCTTGTTTATTTCCGTTACGTGACTTGACGTTGAACATTCCGCAAGCAACTGCCCTGCCGGAATCCTATCCGTCGCGTCTGGCCTTTGAGTCGTGGGAAAAAACATTCGGGAACGATGGAACGGACGCCGTTCTCATCTTGTCTGCGGATGCTTCCTCAGAGGTGGGACGAGAAAAAATCGAAGATGTGACGATTCGACTCGAATCAGATTCAGAAGTGCGTTCCGTCGTGTCCGCCGCAACGATCGCGGAACAGCAACAGGTTCCGCTCGAGCAGTTACTCGCTGTTTCGGCTGGGCGCGATGCACTGAAGCCGTTTCTATCAGAGAACGATCAAGCACGGATCAACGTCAATTTAAAAGGAAATCCCGGCGATGCTACTTCGCAAGACTGGGTACGGAAGGTGCAGGCGGACGGTTACCTTGTCGGGGGACCAGCAGCCTTTAATCAGGAAATTTATGATGCCATTGAATCGAAACTCCCACTGGCTATCGGTGTCGTCGTCTTGGCGACATTCATCATTCTGCTAATCGCGTTCCGATCCATCTTGATTCCAATCAAAGCGATTCTGATGAATTTGCTCAGTTTAGGAGCAACGTTTGGATTACTCGTCGTCTTGTTCGAGTCCGGCGCAGTTCTTCCGCAGGAGACGATCGGCATTCTAACACCGGTCTTCATCTTCTCACTCGTCTTCGGCTTATCGATGGATTATGAAGTGTTCCTCGTCTCGCGAATGGAAGAATATTATGACAAGACGGGCGATAACGATCATGCGACCGAGATGGGACTGGCGAAGACGAGTAAAATCATTACGTCCGCTGCCTTGATCATGATTGTCGTCACTGGTGCGTTTGCCTTTACAGGTGTTAGTCCGATCAAACAACTTGGCGTCGGTATCGCGCTTGCAATTTTTATTGATGCTACGATTGTCCGGATGCTCCTTGTCCCCGCACTGATGAAGCTATTTGGTCACTGGAACTGGTGGTGGCCGGGAGGGCGTCGTAAAGCGATCCGCAAGTGACACATCGCGTAAGCACATCAGTAGCTATTCAGAGGAAGACGAGCGTATACTGTCGATATTCAATTCAAGAAATTAGAGGAGGCACTTCACTCATGGCAACTCAAGCAATGTTTGAACCATTTACACTACCAAACGGTGTGACGCTGAAAAACCGCGTCTTGATGGCACCGATGACGAACTATGCGGCACAAGAGAACGGCGAAGTATCGGATGCGGAACTCGCGTACTACGCAGAACGTTCAGGTGGCGTCAGCGCTGTCATTACAGCATGTGCGAACGTCACAGCAGACGGTCAAGGATTCCCGAATGAGTTTGGTGCGCATCGTGACGATCTCGTGCCGAGTCTGAAGCGACTCGCGAAAACGATTCAAGATAAAGGCGCAAAAGCGATCTTACAAATCTTCCACGCTGGTCGTATGGCACCACCAGAACTCGTCGGTGGGCAAACGGTCAGTGCAAGTGCTGTTGCACCCGTGCGTGAAGGTGCGATGACACCACGTGCGTTAGAGGCAGAAGAAGTCGAAGCAATCATCGAAGCATTCGGTCAAGCGACACGCCGTGCGATGGAAGCTGGATTTGATGGTGTTGAGATTCACGGTGCAAACACGTACTTGATCCAACAGTTCTTCTCACCACACTCAAACCGTCGTGAAGATAAATGGGGCGGTAGCTTAGAAAAACGTCTCGCCTTCCCATTAGCTGTCGTGGATGCAGTCGAAGCTGTCGCGAAACAAGATCCTTCGTTCATCGTCGGATACCGTTTCTCTCCAGAAGAAATTGAAAATCCAGGAATCACACTCGATGATACGATGCGCCTCGTCGATGAGCTGGCGAAAAAAGACCTCGATTACTTGCACGTTTCCGTGATGGACTTCTTCGCAGGTTCAATTCGTGATGAAAATGAAACGACATCACCTATTACACTCGTTCAAGAACGTGTTGGTGAACAAGTACCTATCATCGGTGTCGGATCGCTTCACACAGCGGACGAAGTCGAACAAGGTTTGGCTGTCGTTCCAATGATCGCTCTTGGTCGTGAACTGATCATGGAACCGAAATGGGTTGAGAAAGTCGAAGCGGGTGACCTTGCGTCAATCCGGACAGAACTTGATCCAGAAGCACAAGCAGAACTCGTCGTTCCAGATGCATTATGGGCAGGCATCACAAGCCGTCCAGGCTGGTTCCCGATTAAACAAACAAGCAAATAATAGAACAGCATCAAAAGCACTCTAGATTTCGTGTCTAGAGTGCTTTGAGACTGAAGGTAAAGTGCAATTTTTCTCTAACGAGAAGGATTGCACTTTTTTGTTCGTCTCGCATCGTTTTCCTGGGACAAGCATCGCGCCGCTTCGCTTCGCTGCAGGGTCGCTCTTGCTTGTTTTTCCCTAGGAAGCGATGTCGAGTGAACAAAACGCTTCTCGAATCCTTCTTCTAGAAAAAATAACGCGTTTCACGCCACTCCTACAGGAAAAAGCGCATTATGCGCTGTCAGAGACAAACGAGACCCGTTTTCCTGCTCGAAGCGGGAAAACTGGCTTGTGTCTCGCCTGAGAAAAGGGCGTGAAGAGACGCGTCATTTTTTGGAGTCATCCCTGTTGTCTACAATTTTTTTGTTTATTAATAGGCAACCTGTCCCATCCGAACGCCACAAAACGTATGCAAAGTGACCGGATCCTGTAGGTTCGTTCGTTCCAACATATCGTTTAAGAGTAACGCACAGACGTAGGCATCTTCTTTCGCATCATGGTGCTGGAAAGAGACGTTGAGAAACTCTGCCATCGTATTCAATCGATGGTTCGGCAACCAAGGATACAATTTGCGGGACAATTTGACCGTGCAGCCGTAGGTGAAAGCGGGCATCTGGTACATATCGTATTTTTGAATCGCTTTTTGGAGTGCCCCCATATCAAATGATGCATTGTGAGCAACGATCAGTTGAGCGCCTGCAATCAAATCGTATAAGCCATGGGCTTCCATTGCTTCAGGTAACGTCGGCGCATCAAAGACATCGTTCGGACGAATTCCGTGGACCCGAATGTTTCCAGCATCGAAATTTTCTTCTGGATTGATTAAGACCTGTTTACTCTCCGTGACACGACCGTTCGAGAGAACGGACCAACCAAACGCACAAATGCTTCGGCTATTTCGGTTTGCCGTTTCAAAGTCAATTGCTAATGTATACATCCAGCAGGCTCCTTTCTGTCATTCACTAGTAACAGAATACATGTTCGTATTCTGGAAGTCCATCAAAAAAGACCATCTGCAAAGCAGACGATCTTAGATCCATTCCATTCACTTCGCGGTAGCGACTTTTTGTTCCTCTGCGACGTACTCTTCCGGTTTAAATAACAGAACGCGATCTTTATAGGCGAAAACAAGGGCCGTCAAAACAGCCATTGCATCAGCGATCGGAAAAGCGAACCAGACACCATTGACACCGAAGAACACTGGCAATATCAAGACGAGTGGAATCGTGTATAACGTTTGGCGTGACAAGGACAAGAATAAAGCGACTTTTGCTTTTGCAAGCGATTGGTACATTCCGTTGACAATCATTTGAATTCCGTAGACGAACGATAAGGCGAATAAGATACGCATCGCACTCGAGCCTTCCTGTAGAAGTGTCGCTTCTTCTGTGAACAAGCCGACCCAAAAACGAGGGAACAGTTGAATGAGTAACCACAAGCTGATCGATAACGATAAACCGTAGCGGATTGCCAACTTGATGGCGAGCGACATCCGGCTAAACTGCCGGGATCCGAAATTATACCCGACGATCGGTTGCATCCCTTGCACGATCCCCATGATCGGCATACCGACGAGCGCCATGAACTTATTGATGACTGCAAACGTTGCCAGTTCTGTCGTACCCCCGTACCGGACGAGCATATGATTGACAGTGATGAATAGAACGGATTGAGAGACTTGCATGATGAACGACGATGATCCAATTTGCATCATCCGGAACGTTAATCGGAAATCAGGTTTAAAAGCACTCCGATTGAGCGTCAAGCCAGTTTGTCGGCGTTTCGTAAAGAAGAATCGAAAAACAAGTACAGCACCAACGATTTGCGCAACGACTGTCCCGAGTGCAGCACCTTGGATGCCCCAATCAAGACCAAAGATGAACAGCGGTGTCAGGACGATATTGATCGCAACCGTCGTCAACATGACGCGCATCTGATAGTTCGCGCGTCCTTCTGCGCGGAGCATCGCACTCGACGCCATCGTCAACATGAAGAAAGGAGATCCGATCAAGAGGACGCGTAAGAAAGCGATACTGTACGGCATGATCTCATCCGTCGCTCCAAAGAGACGTAGCAACGGTTCGACGAAGATGAAAGCACTGATGATAGCGAGCATACTGATGAAGAAAACAGCCATCAAGACGTTGGCATAAGCACGACTGGCACCATCTGTTTGTTTTTGACCGAGTCGTTGTGACGCAATTGCAGCACCACCGATCCCGATCGAGTTGGCGATTGCCATTAATACGAGCTGGACGGGGAAAGCGATTCCGACGGCGGCCACGGCAGCCGTACCGATTCCTTGAGCGACGAAAATCGTATCGACGATATTGTAGAGTGCCGTGACGAGCATCCCGACCATCGCTGGTAAAGAGAGACTAAGTAAAAGCTGATTGACAGGTGCTTCACCCAAACGGGCAGTGTTTTTATTCATGGAAGGAGGACCTCCTATTTTAGACAAGTGGTAAGTAGGGTTTTACTCAGAGTAGTCGCTTCTTTAACGAGATGCAAGAAATCACTCTAGTCAATGTGTTCGTTCTATGAAAAAAGGATGCGCCATGAAGCGCATCCGATGGATCTCGATTTAAGATGGTGTAGGCAGGTAACCTTTCGAATATTCGAAAGCAATGAATAAAATAGCACCGAGCGCCAAATAAGCGAGGAGCGTGATCGTTTGTTGTTTTTTCGGCATCTGATGATACTGAACAGACTCTTCAGCAAGACGAAGTGGTTCAATCCGCTGATCGATCCGTCGCAATAAGGCATCGTAATCGTTGGCGGCATCATATTGATACCGTAACAGATCGTCTGCTTCCTGGTGTGCCTCTTCCGGACTCGCTTGTCGCAAGTCTTGTAAATCGAGACGAAGTGACCAAGCGATCGGATCGTAGGTACTCTCGATTGTTTGTTCTTCCTCACCTTCTAGTTCTGGAGCAAGTGCGACTTCAGCGTCTGCACGTTCTTGCTCTGCCTTTGCCCGTAAAACGCGTTCACGTGCGGCACGGTACAACATTAAGGTCGACCGGTTCGCCTCATATTGTTTCGCGAACTTATACCTTTTCCAAACGGCACTGCCGCCTAAAAAGGCAATCAAGAGCAAAATCAGACTAAAGTGGGTAATACCGTAGGCAATCAAGGCAGCAAGTCCCGCGACCCAGACGATGATCGGAAGTCCCGCAAGAATCCGTCCGCCGTCAAGCGGACTGACGGGAAGTAGGTTGAAGAGATTCAATAGAGCCCCGAGGTGGAAGATGACGAGCCAGAAGTCATTTCCCGTCACAGCATATCCGATCGCAAGCGGAATCAGGGATACGAGACCAGCGAGTGGTCCACCATACGCGAGAATCGCTTCTTGTTTTGGCGTTCGAAATGTATCCTTGATGCCGATGACGGCTCCCATGAACGGAACGAAAATTGCAGGACCGGTCTTAAAACCGAGTCGTTTAGCGGCGAGTAGATGTCCCATCTCATGAATGAATAGGAGATAGAGCAATCCGACCCCGAACCAAACACCGAATATTTGAGCGTAAAAGAGAAGAGAGATTCCGAACGAAATCAAAGTGCCTCCGAACTTTGAAAATTTCAATAAGGCAAGGATGACCTTTCCTTTCGTCAAGAGAAAGGCGCCGGCAACAGCAAGTCCACCCCAACGTTTTTTAGCCATCGTGAAATTCCTTCTTTCATCATGTGACGTTCTTCCTTAAGTGTACGACACAAATGTAGAAAAAGTTTCATTCAGACTGCTCGGGAATCAGATAGAAACAACTGCCATCTGGTTGACGGGCTTCACTACCGACCTTAAAATGATGCGTCGTCGCTAGAGCTGCAGCAATCGACAATCCGAGTCCACTTCCTGAACGATCGCGTGCTGCATCGAGTCGGTAAAACCGGTCGAATAACCGAGCGCGTTCTTCGTCCGTTAGAGACGTTCCCCGATCAAGGACAGCCAGACGTTCTTTGCGCAGGTGCAATTCTGGTGAAGTAGCATACTTCAGGACATTATCGATATAGATCGTCAAGATACGTAACACCGCTTCGCGATTTGCCCGAATCGTTCCGGAGGCATCAACAGGTATGATCGTCCCTGTTGCGTGATACATCCGATCAGCGAGTTCGCTTCCAAGCTCTGCTAAGTCAATCACTTCGACAGATGTTTCCTCGTAACCGAGACGAGACAATTCGAGCATAGGCTCAATCAAGGTCGTCCGCATCGCATGTGTCTCCTGCAAGATATGTTCGATCGATTCATCGAGTACGTCGGGCTTCGTTTTGCCCCAGCGTTTCAATAATTGAGTGTATCCCTCGATGACGGTCAAGGGTGTCTTCATTTCATGCGAGACATCCGCGACGAACTGCCGTTGTTGTTCCATCGTCTGATCGACACGACCAATCATCTGATTGAAGACGCGACCGAGGCGACCGATCTCATCATCACGTTTGGTCTGCACGGTCTCAAGCGTTCCAGAAGAGGAGATTCGTTGCATCGTATCATTTAGTTGCCTGAGCGGGCGGAGCGTCTGATAAGCAATCCAGAAGCTACTGATGAACGCTATTATGATTCCAACGACCAACACGATGGTGAAGGTCAAAACGAGTGTCGAGACTGTATCATCGACGCTCTCATCTTCGAACAGATAGGCTTGATCCTGATAGACGATGCCGAACCAATCGCCAGACTTAAAAGGTTCATTCGAGCGCGGGATACCGGGGAGGTCATTTGCTTGTACGTCTCCGTTAACAGTAGACGAGTCGTCGCCATCTTCATCGTTTGAGATGACCCAGCGTCCATTTTCGTTCGATAAGACGACAGCATCCTCATGAAGCGTCAGCAATGTCCGGACCGATGAATCATCTTCCATCAATTCCTCTGCCTGTTCCAGTTGGGTATAACGCGATTCAATTAAATGATTTTGGACGACGAGTGTCACGACGATGAACGAAAGGAATAACAAGAGTGTCGTAAAGGCGGTGACGGATAAAGCAAGCTTCGTTCGAAGCTTCATGGGATCGCCTCCCGTAGCACATAACCAACCCCACGAACGGTCTGAATCAAAGCTGGAGGGTGGGCATCGACTTTTTTGCGAAGATAACGGATGTAGACGTCGACGATGTTCGTCTCGCCGAAGTAATCGTACCCCCAGACGTGATTTAGGATTTGTTCGCGTGTCAGGACATGTTCCTTGTTTTCTAGTAAATATGTCAGAAGTTCGAACTCACGTGGTGTCAAATCGAGTCGCCCTTCATTGCGAAATGCTTCATGTCGATCAAGATTGAGTACAAGATCAGCGAACTGTAACGTGCGCGGTGCGTTACTAGTTGAAGTCGGAGTGCGTAATAACGCTCGGATCCGAGCAAGGAGTTCCTCCATCTCGAACGGTTTCGTCACATAATCATTCGCACCAAGATCGAGTCCCGCGACTTTATCGTACACTTCTCCACGTGCTGTTAGCATAATGACGGGGACGTGCATGCCTTTTCCACGGAGCCTGCGCAACACCTCGAAGCCGCTCAGCTCCGGCATCATCACGTCGAGTAAGACGAGATCAACCGAATGCTCAGCGGCAGCGAGACCATCTTTTCCGTTGGGGGCGACACGTGTCGCGTACCCGGCATATTGGAGTTCGAGTTCAAGGAGGCGCGCGATTTTCGCGTCGTCCTCAACGATTAAGATGGTGGTTGACATAAACATCCTCCTTTAATGATCATTCATCGATTTCTGTCACTTCGTCTGATGCGTTCAACTCAAGTTTGACGGAACCACCAACTCGGACGTCATCATCTTGTTCCATGTTTGATGTACGAGAGTACGATTTTTGCGCACCATTCTGTTCAATGACGATCTCTTGATTCGTTATTTTAGAGAGTGTACCGCGGACTTCTTGCTCCCGTGCATCGTCACGGTCTTCATCGCGTACATCATTACGATTTTCGTCATCCTCTTCCCGATCAAGCTCACGGACTTGACCATCTGCATTCAATTCGATTTTTACGATATCCCCAGATTTCGCAGCGTCACGTTCCGCACGATCCGCCATTGCGTAGATCGTCTCTTGTCCCTCTTGTTCGAGTGTCAATTCACTTTGTGATAGGGCACGAAGGATACCGTACCGTTCATTCGCATCGTCCGATGAATCATTTGAGCGATTGCCATCGTCCTCTCGGTCATTGCGATCATCTGGATCTTCTCGCTCAAGTTCCGTGATTTGCTGATTCGCATTCAGATCGATTTTGACCCAATCCTCTTTTTGCACGGCTTCACGTTCTACTGACGAAGCAAAGTCATACGTCTGAGCGTCACCGTTAACGTCGATCGTCATCGAACGATCTGATAGTTTCTGCAATGTGCCTTCGATTTCTTGATCGTCACGCATTGAAGCAGGAAGCTTTTGTTTGACTTGGCGCGAAGCAGCTTCGACTTTTTGCTCTGCCTGCTGTGAAGTGGTGACCGTCGAGTTGACGAGAGAGTGTCCTGGGCCTGTGAAGAGTAGGAACGCACCAGCTCCTGTTAAGACTGTACCCGTTACGGCAAGTGTAGCGATTCCTTTTTTGAAACGTTTATTTCCTTTATCTGTTCGTTTTTCAGTCATGATGATGTCCTCCTTTGAGTAGTGGCTGTTGTTCTTATACCTAGAATAACCAGACCACGTGAAAGGAAACTGAGGAACAGATTAGAATTTGATGAGAATTAGATCGTCTTGATGATCCGAGCTGGATTTCCACCAACGACGCTGTTTGCCGGTACATCCTTGACGACGACACTACCTGAGGCAATAACTGCATTATCTCCGATCGTCACACCGGGATTGATGACCGCGCGTCCACCGATCCAGACATTGTTCCCGATGACGACTGGTTTTCCTAATTCATAACCGCTATTGCGCTCGACAGGATCGAGTGGGTGGGTCGCGGTATAGATATGTACTCCTGGAGCAAGCATGCAGTTGTCGCCGATCGTAATCGGACAAATATCGAGCAAGACACAGTCATAGTTGGCATAAAAACGAGCCCCTAACGTAATGTTGTAGCCATAATCACATTTAAAGGTCGGTTCGATGTAAAAGTCGGCTTGCTCCGTCTGAAATAATTGTTGCAAAAGCATCTTTCGCTTGGCACGATCATGGACACTCAATTGATTAAACTCATAACAGAGCGATTGTGCCCGGATGCGGTCGGCCACAAGTTCTGGATCTTGTGCTAAATAGAGTTCCCCTTTAATCATCTTTTCTTTTTCAGTCATCTGATTCACTCCTTCATCGTTATTACTTTCATTAGACTAAATGGCACCGGGTGATGCAACTGATATCCCGTTAAGACACGCGAAAACAGGATAGCCGAAGCTACCCTGTCGAGATTCGATCCTTATGCTAACTCGATTCCACCTGTGACACCATAGATTTGCGCTGTGACATAGCTTGCAGCGTCTGAAGCAAGGAAGACATAGACATCAGACAGTTCGACCGGTTGACCACTTCGTTTCAGTGGTGTTTCCTGCCCGAACTCTGGAATGTTCTCGCTTGGCTGACCACCCGAGATTTGAAGCGGTGTCCAAATCGGACCAGGTGCGACGGAGTTGACACGGATTCCTTTTGGCGCGACTTGTTTAGCGAGTCCACGCGTGAAACCGTTGATGGCAAACTTCGTCGAAGCGTAATCCAAGAGATTCGCGCTTGGATTATATCCTTGGACAGATGTCGTCGTGATAATCGAAGCGCCTTCCTTTAAGAGTGGCAAGGCTGCCTTGACGACCCAGAAGAGGGAGAAGACGTTGATTTCGTATGTCTTGCGTAATTGCTCCGTCGAAAGGTCGAGAATGTTTTCGACAGCTTGTTGTTTACCCGCGACAAGTGCCAAAATGTCGAGTCCACCGAGTGATTCGTGTGCTTCTTTGACGAGTTGTCCACAGAACGCTTCATCACTTAAATCACCAGGTAAGAGATATGCTTTTTGTCCCGCTGCTTCAACGAGTGCTTTGACCTCTTCAGCATCCTGTTGTTCTTCCGGTAAGTAGTTAAGGACGATATCAGCCCCTTCACGAGCGTAGGCGATTGCTGCTGCTCGGCCGATGCCGGAGTCGCCACCCGTAATCAATGCTTTTTTGCCGATCAATTTGCCAGAACCTTTATAACTTTCTTCTCCACAATCGGGAACAGGTTCCATTTTTGCTTGAACCGCTGGAGCGTCCTGATATTGTTTTGGGAAATCGTCATTGAAGTATTGTGTTAACGGATTTTTCGATGCAGCCATGTAAACATTCCTCCTGAAAGTTGGTTTTGGTATAGGTTGTATGTTCCCTCAACAAGTCGGATTAAACGTTTTTGATGGTAGTAAATTTGGAAATTGATGGTTTACACTCGAAAAAGAGGAGTGTGAAGAAGATGATTGCTGGACTGTATGAAGCCCATTTACCGGTCAAAGAGCTCGAACGATCGATTGTCTTTTACGAAGAGTTAGGTCTTGAATGTGCGTTCCGAAATGAACGCGTCGCTTTCTTTTGGATCGAGCACGGTAAGAGTTGGTTGGGGCTATGGAAAGCAGGTCAAGCTGAGTTACCGTATCATCCGTCGATTCGCCATGTTGCGTTTCGGATGGAGCATGAAAATATCGACAAAGCACAGGACTGGTTAAAGGAGAGAGGGATTGAAGTTCGATCAGCCTTCGGTGTAGCAGGAGCAAATCAACCGCTCGTTCTCGATAATCATCCACATGCGCACGCAGCAATCTACTTCGAGGATCCAGATGGTAATTCACTCGAATTGATCGCACCGTTACGCTTTGATATGGAGACGATGAACGGAACGATGTCGTATCAGGACTGGCAGCATCTTTATCAGATTGAAACGGAAAAATGAAGAGGTGACTGTAACGTTCAGTCATTGATTACGCATTCAAATCGCAAACTGCATGACGTGTTCTTTTATAGAAAACGGTTCGAAATGAACAAAAAGTGCAATCTTTCTCCTCATAATAGAGAAAAATTGCACTTAATCTATCTTGCAATAAATTTAGACACGAGCTGATTGGCGCTCGCTCATTGCTTGTAGAGCTGCTTGGTTTAGTAAGTTCCACGGTTTGTTGTAGTGCGGTTGGAAGAAGAAATCGACGAAAGCGAGCTCTTCAAGTGTCATGTCATTTTGAATCGCGACAGAAAGTGTGTTCATTGCCTGTGTCAAATCAACTTTTGAGATGATTTGTGCACCGACGACACGGTGTGTTGCCGTCTCGAAGACGAGCTTCAATTGGACGTCTTCTGCTGTTGGCATGAACTCTGGACGATACGCATCTGTAACTGTCGTGCTGCTCACTTCAAGTCCGAACAAGGGTGCCGCTTCTTCTGTCAAACCAGTCGACGCGATGTTCAAATCATATAAGCGAAGACCAGATGTGCCTTGTGTTCCTTGGTAACGAATCTTTGGCGCGAGTAAGTTTTTTCCGATGAGCGTACCCATCCGGACAGCATTCGTTGCGAGTGGAATATAGGCATGTGTCCGAGCTGGGTTGTAATAGACGGCACAGCTGTCACCAGCAGCAAAAATGTTCGGGTTGCTCGTCCGCATATAATCGTCAACGATGATGGCACCGTTCGGTAACATATCGACTTGTCCTTTTAAGAGTTCCGTGCTTGGGCGGAAACCGACACAGAGAATGACGAGATCCGTTTCAAATGTGCCTTTATCTGTAACGACGTGTGTGACAGCACCGTTTTCTCCTTTGAAGCTTTGGACGGTTTGTCCAAGTTCAAGACGAATGCCGCGATCTGTTAATTCGCGTTCAATGACGTCAGTGAACGAGCGGTCGAGGTATTTGTTGAGAATGCGATCTGCACTGTCGATGAACGTAACATCTTTTCCGTAGGCTTCAAACGCTTCGACGAGTTCAGCACCGATATAGCCTGCACCAACGACCGTGATCCGCTCTGCATCTGATGCTTTTTCGATGATTGTTTGAGCGTGGTGATAGTTTTTACAGAGCTCGATTTGATTCAACTCAATACCAGGAAGCATTGGAATGATTGGCCAAGATCCAGTCGTCATGATGAGTTTATCGTACGTATCGTGAACGACTTCACCAGTCATGAGGTTTTTCGCAACGATCGTTTGACGTTCACTATCGATTTCAAGTACATCATGTTTCAGACGCATCTCGGCTCCGAGCTCAGCAAGTTCACTTGGTGACGAGTAAAATAGCGATTCCGCGTGCTTGACGACACCACCGACGTGAAGTGCGATCCCACAAGAGAGAAACGATACATTGTCATTCCGCTCATAAACGGTGATCTCGACATCTTGTTGTGAAGCGAGTTCTTTGACTGCTGCTGTTCCTGCGTGTGTACATCCGATGACTGCTACTTTCATGGGTAAAGTCTCCTTTGTGTTTTGTTTGTGATGTAAATCACATTCATTTGATATACTTAGTGTAATCCTTCACAAGTTCACTTTCAAGTAGTTTGTTCAACATTGAGCATAATCTTGTCTAAATTGTGAATGAGTGAGCAAAAGTGTTTGGATTATGTGAAGAATGCGTAAAACTGTTTTAGTTACTGAAATTCGGGTTATAATGAAAATAGATTTTTAATGAAGGGGTGGAAACCGATGGATACCGAGAGGACCAATCATCTATTCAGCTTACCTGATTTTTAGCAGTACCGGTCAAGACGAACAAGACGGTAATGGCTTATAAAAATCAGGGAGAGCGAAAATAGATGAATACCCAAACGGGACGTATAAAACCTCTCCCACGATGTAAATGGGAGAGGACAATAAAACATGAAACGAATCGCAACCATCTTAACCGGAACACTGATCATGGCGTTCGGTTACTACACATTGAATGAACAGTTCGGATTAGCAGAAGGCGGCTTTATTGGGTTATCGTTGCTCGGTCGATACTTTTTTGATATCAATCCTTCAATCTCGATGATCGTGTTCGATATTCCATTTTTCATTGGCGCTTTGTACTTCAAAGGAAAACGTTTCGTCAGCGAAGCGTTACTTTCAGCAGGTGCGTTATCACTCTTTTACGAGATGTGGCACCGACTTGATTTGTTCCACTTTCCAGAACAGGCTTGGCCAGCGACACTTATCGCAGCGATCGCTAGCGGAATCGTGACCGGATATGGTCTCGGACTTGTTTTGAAAAGTGGAGCAGCGACAGGTGGAGACGATCTACTGTCGATGGGACTCAGTAAACTAACAGGTCTATCGATCGGGACGATTTTGTTCGGACTCGATGCCATCGTGTTAGTCATCTCACTCGTCTATCTGCCGCTCAGCTTAACGTTATATACGTTACTGGCCGTAGCAATCGCCGGTCGTGTCGTGGCTGTCATGACACGGGAGCCTGTCATCGTACCGGCACCTGTCGTACAAAAAGTCACGCAGTGAAATGGATGAAGATCTAAAAAAATCATGTATCGGATTCGACATCGTCGAGTCCGATTTTTCAGGTTCATTAATTAGAAAATAAGTTCAAAGGAGAACGATTAGATGATTCGACAAGCACATGCTTCTGAAGCACAACAGATTGCCCCGTTGATTGAGCAAGCGATTCATGAGATTGCTGAGACATTGACGGGAACGACAGAAAAAGAAGAGGTTCTAGAAAGGCTCGCTTATTTCGTTTCCCAAACCGGAAACCGGCTCAGTCATGAGAACATCCTCGTGAAAATCATCAAGGACGAAGTAGCGGGCATCGTGATCGCTTATGCCGGAACAGAGGCGAAACAACTCGACGAACCAATTAAAGAACAATTGAAACAGTGGACAGGTCAAGACGTCCAGATCGACGTCGAGACGGAAGGACCGGTCTATTACCTGGATACCTTATCAGTGGATGCGCGTCATGGTGGAAAAGGAATTGGTACGGAACTGTTGCAGGCAGCAGCGGAAGTAGGCGAGAAACAGGGACTACAAGCGTTTACGTTAAACGCTGATCAAACGAACGTTGGAGCGCAACGACTGTATCGCCGTCTTGGCTTTAAACCGGTCCGGACGATTGAAATTAGTGGCGGTACCTTTGATTATATGGAACGTCGTTACGATATACAGCAATGAAAAAACCATGTCGATCTCCACAGTGTCATTCGGGAATCGACATGGTTTTTATAGTCATGCCATCATGGCATCGTTAGTTGATACAAATCGCTTGCGCGTCTTCTGATTCGTATCGGGCATCACTCGTAAAGCAGAAGCTTGGTGTAGACATGAAGAGGTTCACCTTAGCACTCCGTTTTCATAACATTTTTGCTTAGTTAAATGGTTTGAGTGCGTCCGTAATCCGTTCACCTATCATTTTGGCCTTGACGTCACCTTTTTCAACGAGCGCGAACCATTCGTTCGCATCTTTAGTGATTTGCGCTACTTTTTCTTTACCGAGACGGTTTTCAAGCGTGGGTTTCATCGCAACGATGAACAGGTTAGCTTCCATTGCTTTTGCCCGTGCTGTATCGATGTCTTTCTTCTCGATTGCTTCTTGTGTTTCTTCATAAGATTCGTCGACTTTTTCCGTCAACGCTTGTGCGAATAATCCTTCGATTTCTTTGTAAGAAACGTCAGCTGGCTTTGTCTTCGAGAAGTCATAACGTTCTTTTAGTATTTTGACAGTCTCTTCCTCGCCATCCGCTAAAGATTTTTCAACTGCAAGGAGGGAAGCATATCCTTCTGCTTGCCCTACCTGTAATTCTTTTTCGTCCGTCCCGCTTTTGACACCATCCTCGATTTTTTGAGCATAATCGAGTGCAGCCAAGTAGAACGAACGATAAATCGATTTATCCGTCACTTGTTTCGCGACATTGAAGTCACCGATTTTTTTAGTATCAATGGCTTCTTGCTGGGCAGATAGACCAGAAGTAATTGCTTGAGCAATCGCGTCTTCATTTTTGAAATCGTAGCTTACGTCGCACTTTTTCGCTGTCGGGATGAAAACGGTCTTTGCCATTGCTTCGACATCTTTGAGTGCTTCTGTTGCAGCTTCCGGTTTACCCGCAACGAGTGCTTCTTCAGCTTTTGCTTGAGTTGCCTTTTGTAATTGATAGAAATAGGATTGTAGACCTTTATCGACGAGTTGACGTGCGATGTTCTGATCGAGATTCTTCGCTTCAACATCTATTAAAGCGGATTGAATGACTTGGTCGATTTCTGGTGCTACCGTTTTGACACCACCTTTTAGTTTTGCTTCATAACTCGTCTTGACCATCTTCCAATCCATTGCTTGTCCGTCTTTCGCTTTGTCGAGTTTTGCTTTGATCGAGCTGTAGATCGTCAATTCATCTATCAATGTCGTTGCAGCGATTCCAGCATCCGCTGATTTCGTTTCTGTCGACTGCTCTTTTTTCGGTACAGTCGTATCGGTTTCGTTCGAACCGCAGGCAGCTAAGATGCCAGCTAACATAAAGATCGAAGCTACTTTTATGCGCTTTTTCATAATCGTGACCTCCTACAAAAGTGATAAGAAGTTTCTATCATGTAGTTGTTTTCAGAAATCTGAACGTAAGGAGAATAATTCATATTTTTAATTGAACTTTAAATAAAAAACGGCTTTGGAATAAGAATCCAAAGCCGTCCAAAATCAAAAATCAGAACTGTTCATACAGTTTTGTCAAATACGTATAGACTTCGTCCGATGCTTGGAACATCATGACAGAATGTCCGAAGATCGCTGCTGGATTGAAGCCGTGATCCAGATCAATTGTCGATGCGATCGTGACATCACGGTCGCTATCGAGAACGACGCGGAAGTATTTGAACTCTTGGTTGAAATCGTTAATGGCATTAAGAATCGGAAGATCCTCGACACCGTCTGGTACGTGTGTCACCGTACGAGCGAACAATTCAACATCTGTCGTCGTCTTACTGAAGACGATCATCATCATCGGTTCTGCTCCTGCAGGTGTTTTTTCTTGTGTCATGAAGAAGACGTGTGTCTCATTCTCACGTGCTTCCATTGGAATGCCTTTTTCAACGAGGAAAGCTTGGAAAGCTTCCAGGTGTTGTTGCTGTTGTGGCGCGATTCCTTGTTCGTTTGTTTCGGGTTGACGATCTTGGTGAATCGGTGTCACTTTATTGTTCTCGTTTGATTCGTTCGAGTTACGTTCCTGGTCCATTGCAAAATCCCCCTTTATATACTATAGATTTAGTTTCAAGCATTTCAGAAGGAAATGCAACTAATGTCCGTTCAGATAGGAAGAAAATACAAAACGAATGGGATATGTCATATCTGTGAAGCCGCAAGCAACTGACTTGAAAATACATACCTAACAGGGTATATTGAGTGGCAGATAGTACTTCAAGGAGGAATCATTTAGATGAAAAAGATCATCGTAGGTGGCGTCGCAGGTGGCGCAACGGCAGCGGCACGACTACGCCGGATTGACGAAACGGCAGAAATCATTTTGCTCGAGCGCGGAAAAGAGATCTCGTTCGCGAACTGCGGACTGCCTTACTATATTGGAGATGTCATTAAAGATCGCAATAAATTACTTGTCCAAACGCCAGAGGGGATGCATGCACGATTTAATTTAGACGTCCGTAACTTGTCGGAAGCGATTCGGATCAACCGTGAAGCGAAGACTGTCACGATCCGTAACGTTGACACAGGTGAAGAATACGATGAATCGTACGATCATCTAATTCTTTCTCCAGGTGCAAAACCAATTCGTCCGAACATTAAAGGACTGAGTGATGCAACAAATGTCTTTACGTTACGGAACATTCCGGATACGGACCGGATGCGAGAATACGTCGATACGACACGTCCGGAACGGGCAGTCGTCATCGGTGGAGGATTCATCGGTCTCGAGATGGCAGAAAATCTTGTCGAACGTGGGGCACACGTCACCCTCGTTGAAATGGCAAACCAAGTCATGGCTCCGATCGACCCGGAAATGGCAGCGATCGTTCATGAACATCTTCGGGCAAAAGGCGTCGAGCTGATTCTAGAAGATGGCGTCGCTCGTTTTGAAGAAGCAGGTCGTCGTGTCGTCTTGACAAGTGGACGCGTGATTGAGACAGAGATGAACATCTTATCAATCGGTGTCGCACCGGAGAGCACGCTCGCAGCAGATGCTGGTTTAACGCTTGGAATCAAACAGACGATTCAAGTCGACAATCAACTGCGGACATCCGATCCGTCGATCTTTGCGATTGGTGACGCGATCGAAGTTAAGGATTTTATCACGAAGGAAGCGACACATGTGCCGCTCGCATGGCCGGCGAACCGTCAAGGGCGCCTCGTCGCCGACATCATTGCCGGGCGCGATGTCCGGTACAGTGGAACGCTCGGTACAGCAGTAGCGAAAGTCTTCGATTTGACAGTCGCTTCTACCGGTAACAACGAAAAACGATTGCGTCAACTCGGTATGCGTTATGAAGCGATTCACCTCCATCCGGGATCCCATGCGGGTTACTATCCAGGTGCAAGTCCCATTTCGATGAAGCTGTTATTTGATCCAATTGAAGGAACGATTTATGGTGCACAGGCAATCGGTATGACAGGTGTCGAGAAACGAATTGATGTCCTCGCGACAGCGATTAAAGGCGGCTTGACAGTGCTTGATTTACCAGATCTTGAACTATCATATGCACCACCGTATAGTTCAGCAAAAGATCCGGTTAACATGGCAGGATATATCGCGTCGAATATCGTCTTAGGTGACAGTACGAACGTTCATTGGCACGAAATCGATGCAATCGTCGCAAACGGAGGTTTGTTACTCGATGTTCGTGAACCATCGGAAAACGAGTTAGGTGCGATTCCGGGATCGGTCAACATCTCGTTACCGACGTTACGTGAGAAGTTAGATGATCTGCCGAAAGATCAAACGATCTATGTAACATGCCAAGTCGGATTACGTGGATATGTCGCGAGTCAATTGTTGCAACAACATGGTTATGATGTGAAAAACTTAAGCGGCGGCTACAAAACATGGTCGGTCGTGCATCGTGATCAGGAAGCGCGAAGCCAAGCGAAGGAGGAGACTGCTGTGACGGTAACGAAACGTGAGCCAACAACGAAGACTGCACCAGAACAAGTGACGCTGCTCGATACGTGCGGCTTACAGTGCCCGGGTCCAATTTTAGAGTTAAAAACAAAAATCGATCAGATGACGGATGGCGAGCAGATTTTCGTCAAAGCGTCGGATCCAGGATTCTTGCCGGATGTTCAAGCATGGGCGAAAAAACTAGGTCACACAGTCCATTCAGCGGAGATGAATCAAGGGGTCGTCGAGGTCTTGCTTGAGAAAGGGCAAGGAGAGATACCTGCTGCAGCACCGGTTCAAGTCAATCCGGCAGACGATGCGACGATGGTCGTCTTCAGTGGTGATCTTGATAAAGCACTTGCGTCCTTTGTCATCGCACAAGGTGCACAAGCAATGGGGAAGCAAGTAACGATGTTCTTTACGTTCTGGGGCTTGAACATCATTCGAAAACCGGATGCTCCTGCCGTCGAGAAAGCCGGTATTGAGCGGATGATGGGGATGATGATGCCGAAACACGCCGGGGAACTGCCACTCTCGAACATGAATATGGCAGGTGCTGGTCAAAAAATGATGAAAAAAGTCATGAAGGATAAACAAGTCGATGCGCTCGAGACGATGATGGCAAAAGCGCAAGCGGCGGGTGTCCGCATGATTGCCTGCACGATGTCGATGGATATCATGGGCATTAAGAAAGAAGAACTCCTCGACGGCATTGATTACGGTGGTGTCGCGAGTTATCTCGGCGCAACAGATGGTGCTAACCTGAATCTGTTCATCTAATAAAAGAATTAACTATGTGAACGTGTTAAACCTGACATCTGATGTGAGGTTTAACACGTTTTTTATGTTCTGAGTTATAAGTGAGTTTGATTTTTCAAAAAAAATTGCGTATGATAAATCACATGTGAAAAAAACTTACATACAAATAGAGAGAAAAGATGGATGAAAGTGAGGAGTTTTGATGGAAAAGGAATTAATGAAGTTAGTGAATAGAGTCAGTGATTTGTTATGGACAAATGTACTGATCACACTGCTAGTCGTGTTAGGCATTTATTTTACACTTCGAATGCGGTTCGTTCAATTCCGGATGATTCCGGAGATGGTTCGCTTATTGTTCCAAGGAACAGATGATGGAAAAGACGGTGTCTCTCCATTTCAAGCATTCGCAATCAGTACGGCAGCGCGTGTTGGTACCGGAAACATCGCGGGTGTAGCGGCTGCAATTGCACTAGGTGGTCCAGGAGCAGTTTTTTGGATGTGGTTGATTGCCTTAATTGGATCGGCATCAGCATTCGTTGAAAGTACACTTGCTCAGATTTATAAGGTACGTGACGGAAAAGAATGGCGTGGTGGTCCAGCCTATTACATGGAAAAAGCGCTTGGACAACGGTGGTTAGGAATCGTCTTTAGTGTTCTGATCACGATCTCATTTGGTTTTGTCTTCAACTCTGTCCAATCGAATACGATTTCCTTGTCACTGCAAAGTCAATATGGTGTGGATAAGATGTGGATTACGGTCGGATTGGTCGTCTTGACGGCACTGATCATTTTTGGTGGTGTTCGTAGTATTGCGACAGTCGCTTCGTTCATGGTTCCAATCATGGCAGGTGGTTATATCCTGATCGCCCTGTATATCATGGTGACGAATCTTGAAGTATTACCGAACGTCTTTAAATTGATTTTCCAAGAAGGATTATTCGAATTTAAGACACTAGCAGGGGGAGCAATCGGAGCGGCCGTTCTGAATGGTATTCGTCGCGGTTTGTTCTCGAACGAGGCCGGTATGGGTTCGGCACCGAACGCAGCAGCAACGGCTGAAGTCTCCCACCCGGTCAAACAAGGCTTGATTCAATCATTCGCGGTCTTCGTTGATACGTTGATGGTCTGTTCGGCGACAGCGATGATTGTTCTCGTCAGTGGTGTTCCGACAAAAGATGCGAATGGAGATGCCTTAGCCGGTATTGATTTAGCGCAAGGGGCACTTGCGTCGCAAGTTGGATCACTTGCGACAGGATTCATGGCACTTGCCATCTTCCTCTTTGCCTTTAGTTCTGTCGTTGGAAACTACTATTACGGTGAATCGAACATCACGTTCATCCGTGACAATAAACAAGTCATGATGGCATACCGTGCACTCGTCCTCGTCATGATCGTCTTCGGTTCACTTGTCGAGTCGGCTAGTCTCGTTTGGGCTTTAGCGGACATCTGTATGGGACTGATGGCGATCGTTAATCTATATGCGATTTTCCGCCTCGCAAAAATCGCGAAGCTTGCGCTCGATGATTACGTGACACAACGAAAATCAGGAAAAGAGCCGCGTTTCTATGCGGATTCAATTCCGAACTTGCCAGGAAAACATACGCTTGAAGCATGGCATGGGTCAGAAGAAGACGAAAAAGCGATCTAAGAAAAGGGAGTCAGAGAAATCTGGCTCTTTTTTTTGTATAGAACGAATTTAAAAAGGGAATACAGAGTATAGAAGGGAGGGGGAGAATGGAAAACGTACATTTCGTTCGCGTCACGGATGCGGTCTGGGAGTCGTTCGGAAACGATCCCCACATCATCATGGACTGGATATTATTCATTCATGAGACACAACCCGACCATGAACAATTGTTTGCCCTCGAACAAACGAATGCCATCTACCATTTGATGAATCAAATCGATATCTATATTGATCAGGACACGCACTATAATCTAGGGCGAGCGATCATTGGTGAAGAGTTGATCGTCAATGAGGAAAAAGCGGCAATCGTCGGTATTCTTCCTTTACCGCTTTTGATCATTTCCGCTGAAGTGATGCGAAACTTCGATCAACGGGCACTCGCTTCGATTCATGATGAAGCTGGAATACCGGGCGAATTCGAATATGTCTGGGAGCAGTTCGCCGATCTGCGTGCCTATTTTCAAAAGGCAGAAGAAGCGGAAGATACGATTTTAATTTATTACGTATGACTAGTACCATCTATAAAAAAGAGACCTGCTTCCAAGTCGTCGACTGGAAACGGGTCTCTTGTCGTTCATCTAAATCAAGATGACTTCACATGGAAATCACTCTTTTTACAATAACTTTTAGATTAAAAATCGATTTCGTCTGGATCCGGTCCGAGGCGGACATCCGTTGCTAGACGATCAATTTTCTCAAGATCATCGGCATCGAGTTGGAAATCAAAGACGTCGAAGTTTTCTGCAATGCGTTCTGGTGTGACGGATTTTGGAAGAGCAACGATACCGTTGTCGAGGTGCCAGCGCAAGACGACTTGTGAAGGTGTCTTACCATGCTTCTCTGCGATTTCCTTGAAATCGTTGATTTCGAGGAATTTCCCTTGCATGAGTGGACTCCATGCTTCGACTTGGATGTTGTGATCTTGCAAGTATTCGTGCAGTTCGTGTTGCGGCAATTGTGGATGCAATTCGACTTGGTTGATCATTGGTGCCATCAAGCCCTCTTCTGCCAATGTATCGAGGTGATGTTCCTTGAAGTTCGAGACACCGATCGCTTTGATCTTGCCTGCTTCATAAAGTTCAACCATTGCTTTCCACGCTTCGATATAGCCTTCGACTGGCCAGTGGATCAGGTAGAGGTCAAGGTAGTCTGTTTCGAGACGTTCGAGCGATTCTGCGAATGCTTCCTTCGTCCGACCGGCACGAATATCATCGTTCCAGACTTTCGACGTTAAGAAGAGATCCTCACGTTTCACGCCGCTTTCTTTGATTCCTTTTGCGACACCGCGCTCGTTTTTATAGACAGCAGCTGTATCGATATGACGATAGCCGACACGTAGTGCTTCAGCAACAGCAGCGGGTGCTTCTGTTTCTTCGTCTACTTGCCAGACACCGAATCCGATTTGGGGAATCGTAATACCGTTTGAAAGTTTTGCGTATTGCATGTGTTACTCCTCCTCATAAAACGTAGTTTAGATTTGCTCGTTTAGTTTAGCACGAACGAACGAAACCGTCCGTTTCCATGCTCATGGAGGAATAGAATAGGTTAAAATAAAAGAGAATTCATCACATCTGACCGTATGTCAGAAAGAGGGGGAGAAAGGATGGCTCAAAAGAATAAAAAGCTATCAAAGGGAGCTTGGCTTAGTATTAGTGCCTTGTTAGTCACGCAAGCAGTTAGCCTATTTTTCAGTGCACGAAAATCAGGACGTAACCCGTGGGTATGGGGAGGCGCGGGACTCCTTCAGTTTCCACTTCCAGCAATCGCGTATTTGATTTTAGAACGACAAGCGAAGCAGAAAAAATAATGAAACAGGTCCGATCACCATGATCGGACCTGTCGTTGGTTAAGAAGAGATTTTTTCCTGTTGAGCAACTGATTTTTTCGGACGTGGGAAACCAAAGATGATGGCAATCGATCCACAGACGAAGAGCAGGAACGGATAGAACAGATACGGAATCAGTTCTGGTGAAGCTGTCTTCGTCAACTCTGCTGCGATCAGCAGTTGTGCCCCATACGGAATGATGCCTTGAATACCACAAGAGAAGATATCAAGAATACTCGCTGATTTCTTGCGGTCGATTTCATACGTATCAGCGATTTCAGCCGCGAGTGGTCCAGCGACGAGAATCGAGATCGTATTGTTCGCCGTTGCGAGGTTCGTCGCACTGACGAGTGCTGCCATACTGAATTCAGCACCGCGACGCTGTGAAATCTTGCGCGTCAACGTCTCTTTCAAGTAGGCGATTCCGCCATTGAACGTGATCAAACTGACGAGACCACCCATGAGGAGTGTCAAGATTGAAATTTCTGCCATGCCCATCATTCCTTCAGACATCGAAAGGACGAACCCACTTAAGCCAAAGCTACCGTCGATCATACCGATGATGCCAGTGAGTAATGTGCCACCGACGAGAACAAGAATGACATTGACACCAAATAGTGCAAGGACGATGACGGCGAGATACGGAATTAATTTGTAGAACTCGAATGCTTTAGCTGCTGCCGCATCGCCAGAACCAGAAACGAACGCGAGTAAGATGACCGTTAAGACGGCAGCCGGGAGAACGATCATGAAGTTCGTCCGGAATTTATCGCGCATGTTCGTTTTTTGTGTCCGAACGGCAGCGATTGTCGTATCCGAGATGAACGACAAGTTATCACCGAACATCGAACCACCAACGACTGACGCTGCTGCGATCGCAACGTTGATACCTGTTGCTTCATGAATACCGAAGGCAATCGGTGCGAGAGCGGCAATCGTTCCTGTCGAGGTACCCATTGCCATCGAGATGAATGCTGCGATAACAAATATCCCACTCATCAGGAGTGAAGGAGGTAAGAACGTCAAAGCAGCATTGACAGTTGCTTCGATTGCGCCGATCGCTTCCGCTGTTCCAGAGAACGCACCGGCTAATAAGAAAATGAAGACCATGATCATGATATCAGGATTTCCGGCACCGGTTGCGATTCGTTCAACCGTTTGATTAATCGATCCTTTCGTCGTGATTGCAGCAAAGATCAACGCGATCAAAGCGGCGATCAGAATCGGAAATTTGTAAAAATCGTCATAGAAGATACCGGCTCCGATGAAGAGGACCAGGAATACGACGAGCGGAAGCAGTGCCCATTTGTTAGGCGTAATCGTTTCTTTCATTGTTGATACCTCATTTCTCAAAGATACAAAAAAAGACCCCTTCGCAAGAAAGAAGGAGGTCTTTATGAAATAAAGACGCTCTTCTTATCTCTCAAGCTTTCGCTTGCTGGATTTGGCACAGTACGAATCAAATCGTCCGCTGCCGAAACATCATTGGGCCAGTCCCTCCGTTTCTCGCGATAAAAAGAAGTCATTCAATTGTTGTAAAACACGTTTCTTACCGTACCGCATTGAGTAACGCGTGTCAACTGTACTTTACTGAAGTGCCTGTTTTAACGTCTGGACGTTTTCTTCCATCAACTTAAAATACGAGCTGTTTTGCTGCGATTTCATCACCGACTCGAGGTTATGGATCGTCACGGATTTAGCTCCGATTTCTTTTTGGATGACACGCGCAACCTTTGGTGAAACCGTTTCTTCGAACGCGACGTATTTCAAATCATGCATCCGCGCTTCTTTCACTAAAGCAGCCAGTTGTTTTTGTGACGGTTCATCGGAAGGGGAAATTCCGGCGATTGGAAGCTGCGTGAACCCGTATCGTTCGGCGAGGTAACCGTAAGCTGCATGTGTGACGAGAAGTTCTTTTTTCGATCCGTCAGCAACGGCTTGCTTGAACTCTTTATCGAGTGCGTCAGCTTGCTGATCGAACGCTTTCAAGTTTTTTTCGAATGTTGCTTTGTCTTTTGGTACTTCTTTTGATAAGGCGACTGTGATAGAACGTGCCATTGCTTTGGCGTTGACAGGATCAAGCCAGACGTGTGGATCGTATTTTCCATGATCGTGTTCTTCCTCTTCGTGCGCATGTTCATCAGTTGCGTGATCATCGTGCCCTGCTTCTTCGTGCGCATGCTCTTCTTCTGTATGTCCCTCTTCTTCATGTGCGTGAAGCGTAGCATCCGATTCCAGCAAAGTGACATCCTTACTCGTCTCGACGAACCGGACGTCCGTGCCTTTTAGACTCTCTTGGATTTTTTTTGAATAGGGTTCAAGTGTCGTACCCGTCAAAAGGAAAAGGTCACCTTTGGCAATCTCAGTGAGTTGCTTTGACGTCGGTTCATAGGAGTGCGGATCTGCTCCAGGTGGGACGATCATCTTGACGTTGACTTGATTACCACCGATTTCACGGGCAATGGCAGCTGTTGCGAACGTCGATGTATAGATTTCCGTCTTTTTATCATCTGAAGTCGATGAATCGGTGTTTGATCCACAAGCTGCGAGGATACTTGCGCTCGCGAATGCGACCGTTAAAGCAGGAATGATATTTTTCATTATATGTTACCTCCGTTATTAAAACGTAATTATTCCGATTTGGACTTTTTCACTATAGCGGAACGTTTGAGAAGCGTCAAGTACGAATACCGAGACGTTCGACTTCTTTTAAAACGGGGTAAAAGGATAATAAAGTGAAGGAATTGGTACGTCTTTTGGAGGTGATCAAGTGAAACGTGAAACTGCATGGCTAATGGGGGGAGCTGCATTACTAACGACGGCAGCTGCGGGAGCAAGTATCTGGAATAATTACGGTGCATTACTTCGGTGGACTGAACCCGCCTTGCCAATCACAGAAAAACAACTCGCACCGCGGACACTCACTTACAAACAAGTGGGAGACCGTACCTTACAACTCGATCTCTATTATCCGCCGGGGGAAGGACCGTTTCCGGTCGCGATCTACGCGCACGGTGGCGCATTCGTTCGTGGAGAGCGCGAGGATCTGTTCTGTTTTAGCCCGATCGTTGATCGCCTGCTTGAACTTGGGGTTGCTGTTTGTA
Source organism: Exiguobacterium sp. UBA7533 (assembly GCF_002479335.1). NCBI lineage: Bacteria > Bacillati > Bacillota > Bacilli > Caryophanales > Exiguobacterium > Exiguobacterium sp. UBA7533. Next base: position 225,332 of record NZ_DLMP01000014.1, read on the forward strand.
GTATCGATTATCGTCTGTTTGAAGAAGGGAGTTATTTTCCGGATAATCTCGAAGATGTACGGGATGCCTTATGCTTTTTGAACAAAGAAGCAGAAGATCTTCGCATTTTAAGAGGACGGATGATGGTATGGGGAGACTCAGCCGGAGCTGCACTCATGCTGACGACGGCACTTGCCCCATCTGCTTTCGTTGGTGAGCGCGATGAACGACACATGCCATTGATCAGTGGTGTCATTGCCTTATATCCACCGACGAATTTTTTATTGTTTACTTTCATTCAGACCTGGATCGCTCACATTAAGTTTTATAAAGGTGGACGGGAAGAATGGCGCAAGCTCATGACTCACGTTTCACCTGTGACGCATCTCTCGTCAGACGCTCCACCGATCATGCTCCTGCATGGCAAAAAAGATCCAATCGTTCCGTTTTCCCAAGCTCTTCACTTCGTTGAAAAAGGAGCCGATGTCGGAGCTGATGTCCGTTTGTTTTCTTTTCCGAACGGTACCCACTCACTTGCTAGTTTTGCACAGACAGAAAATCCATTAAAAATTGAACGACTGCTCGAACGAATTGAACGCTTCACTTGTCAGGTGTTGTTATTGCCACCGCGACAACTTCCCGATGAAAAACATGATACAATCAGTCATATTTCTTGAATGAAGGAGACAGAGACATGACTGAAATTTGTTTAGTGCGACATGGTCAGACGGATTGGAACTTAAATGAACGAATCCAAGGAAGAGAAGATATCCCGTTGAATGCAACAGGAAAAAGACAAGCGGAACTCAGCGCCGCTTATCTAGCCAATGAAAAGTGGGATGTCTTGCTAGCAAGCCCGTTGTCTCGCGCTGTTGAGACAGCAGAAATCATCGGACGTGCGGTCGGATTGACGATCACAGCGACCGATGACCGACTCGTCGAGCGTGAATTTGGTGCTGCTTCCGGTGAACCGGTTGCGTCGATTTATGAAGCTGTTCAAGCGAACGATACGAAACGTGTTCCGGGTCTTGAAACGGAACAAGCGATTCAGGATCGCGTATTCGAAGCATTACAGGAAGTGACACGAACGTATGAGGGGAAACGAATCTTAATCGTCTGTCACTCGCATACGATCAAAGCAGCCTTATCGTCGATTGATGAGACATTCAGTTACCGGACACCTTTGAAAAATGCATGTGCGAATTATATCCAATATACGGACCACTATACGATTGATAGAATCAATGTAGCGGATCACATCACGGACGAAGTCGAAAAACCTTAAGAAATCGGTGTTTCTGGATGTTCTGCTAGATACTGTTTAAATGTTTCTTTAGCGATACTCGTGATATGTGCACCGCGTTTTGAACGACGATCCTTGTATTCTTGGACGAGTTCTTCACCAGCGAATCCATCCTCGACGACTTCACGTAAGATCGATTCGGATAAATCATTCTTCATCATGACCATCTTACCAGTGAAGACATAGGAGACGTGTTCGCTTAAGGCAGTCCGTTCAAGAGGCGTGACGATCATCGCGGCAGGGTCATTATCGGGTCGTGAGATCGTGATTTCAATCAAAGCACGTAAATGTTTTGTGAACAATTCATCGACGATCGGCTGATCGCTCGAAGGAACGACGATTTCTGCGACCCATTGTGCCGTTTGTTCGGTACTGACCGTTAGTCCGTCTTGAATGGCGACGGGAATCGTCGTATCACGTCCTGACTCGTCCATTAAAATGCGTAATGTGCATAATTTAAAGGTTTTCATGAAAAAATGCCCTCCCTTGATCGCTTACGATTTTTCTACAGTATACAGTGAGGAATGGGGGACGGGAAACTTTTCCTGACGAAATTCGTGTGAACTATGTTTAAATAAGACTAGATATTACTAACAGGAGGATCGTTCATTATGCCGCAAGTACTCATTGGAATATTAGGAATCCTGGGTATTGTCTTACTTGCCCACCATATCATCATGTATTGGCATGCTGAACCGACAGACCGCCCGACGCTTGCATATCGCATTGCGCTCCTGATTGCCTGTTTGCTACTCATTAGTGGAAGTGATCATTTAATCAGTATTTTTTACGCGGATTCCTTAGCAGAATTCGGTCAACGCATAACGTATATCGTCTTCATCGGAGGTGCGCTTGGTTTCGCGTGGTACTTTCGTAAGAAGATGGAACAAGCGCCAACAGAAATGACACCTGTCGGAAACGAAGCAGGATTAACATGAGAAAAGCGCCGTTCATCCTGAGGGAGGAAGAACGGCGCTTGTTTGTGCGTCTTATTTTAAACCACTCGCGAATCGTGTTTCCCGAATCATGTCGAGTTTGAGTTTCCAGAGACGGTCACTGAATGTGACGGCATAAATCTCTGGCAAACGGAGACGTTTGTACTCCTCCCAAAGACGACCAATCTGCGTTTCATGGAAGTGACGGATCTCTTCGATCGTTGGAACTGTATAGATTAACTCTCCATCTTTGAAGATCGGTTCAAGCAAGCGTTCGACCTTGAACTGCTCTACACGGTTACGGAACGATGGGTCCCGGACGTCGATGAGATCGACGGCTTCAAGTGTCGATGGATCCTCATCCATCAACGTCACGTAATCCCCTTTAAACTTATCCGTCACCGGATCGATGATGCGATAGACTTCCTTGATGTGTGGTGTCGTCGTCTTGGCTTTTGACGAGGACACTTTGATGACAGGCGTGAGTTCGCCGTCTACTTCACGTGCGACCAGTTTATAGACCATTCCGAGAGCGGGTTGCTCGTAAGCTGTAATACCACGTGTTCCGACGAGGAACGTATTCGCTTGGGCGCCTTGGATGCGCAAATCTTGGATGACGTACTCATCGAGATCCCCTGACAAGACGATGTCGACTTCTGGGAAGCCGGCTTCGTCAAGCATGTTACGAGCACGTTTTGACAAATAAGATAAGTCACCAGAATCGATCCGGATTCCGCGCAGTTTATGTCCTTTGGCTTGGAGTTCCTTTGCGACCGTGATGGCATTCGGCAGACCACTCTTGAGTGTGTCATACGTATCGACGAGTAACGTCGTTTGATCCGGATAGTGAGAAGCAAATGTCCGGAATGCTGTTAGTTCATCATCATGGAATTGAATATCGGCATGTTCCATCGTTCCGCCACATGGGATTCCGAAATCGCGTCCTGCTGAAGCAAGACTTGTGACGTCAAAACCAGCGAGGTACGAAGCACGCGTTCCGAAGTAAGCAGCATCGATGCCTTGCGCACGGCGAGCACCGGCTTCAAGGAACTTCGCACGGGGTGCCGATTGACGAATGCGAGCGTATTTCGTCGCGATGAGTGATTCATGGTTCGCGATGTTCAAAATCGCGGTTTGTAAGAGTTTTGCTTCAAAAATTCGCGCCTCGATCCGAATCAATGGTTCGTTCGGAAAGACGATCTCACCTTCTTTGACACTGGAAATCGAACCGTTGAACTTGAATTGACGCAGTTCATCCTTGAATTCATCTGGGAAGCCGATCATCTCTTGCAAGTACGTGATGTCTTCTTCCGTGAAACGGAGTGTTTGAATGTACTCGATGATGTTCTCAAGACCCGCAAAGACGACATACCCTCCTGCAAACGGATTCGAACGGTAGTAGACATCGAAGACGGCACGTTCATTGTGACGTCCTTCTTTCCAGTAGATATACATCCACCGTGGTAAGTATAGATCGGTATGGAGTGCAAGATTACGTTGTAACATAACGGACAAATCCCTTCTTATTCGCCGACGACTTCTGCGCCGATCGATTGTTTAAAGTGTGTAAGCGCCCAGTCGTGACCCGTCGCGTTAAAGCTTGCGACCGCATCGGCATGGACGACGATATGATATCCGAGATTGTAGGCATCAACAGCTGTATGAAGGACACAGATGTCCGTACAGACGCCAACGAGGTGGACTTCGCGGATACCACGTTCACGCAAGCGTAAATCAAGGTCCGTCCCGGCGAACGCACTGTAACGCGTCTTATCAATGACGTGATCAGCGACACGTGCCATGGCTGCGACTTTCCCAAACAAATCACGTCCATGTGTTCCGCGAATATTATGCGGCGGGAAAAGGACAGTTTCCGGATGGAACGTATCACCTTCCTCATGAATATCGTTGGCAATGACGACGTAGTCCTCTGTTGAAAATTCCTCCATCAATGTAGCGATCCGGTCTTCAATCGCCTGTCCTGGTTTTCCACAAGTCAGCTTCCCTTCGTCAGCAACGAAGTCGATCGTGTAATCAATGACAATCAGAGCGCGCATGTGCGTGAGCCCCTTTCGGTTTTGAATTAGTGTTCTCTTTCACATTGTACTCTATCTCACATAGAAGGCGAAAGGAAGAAATCGGATACAAACAGGTATAGAGAAGTAATAGAATGGGGTATAAAGTATAGGACGAAAATGATAGTAGAGGAGGAGAAAGGGATGGCTAGGTTGAATGAGTATGAAGTGGAAGAGCGTCTTGAACGATTGCAGGATTGGAGTATCGTCGATGATGAAATCGTCCGAACGTATACACTTCCATCGTTTCCTGCTGCACTGGATTTCGTACAGGAAGTCGGGAGTATCGCCGAAAACTTGAATCATCATCCACGGATCGTGATTGACTATAAAAACGTCACACTTGCGGCGACGACTCATGATGAAAACGGATTGACGGAAAAAGACTTTCAACTTGCGGAGGCCTGTGATGCCATCTAAACTTTCGATCACATTCGGTAGCGGTTCGTTTGTTGAACAAATTCGTTCTCGGGACGCTCACATTCGTGTTGCTAGCGGAAGCGGTGACGCTATCCTCTGGATAGAGACGGACTCGAAATCACCTTTTCAAAGTGGCAATACCTACACGTTGCTCGAATCACGTGGAAATTTTTCGGATGAAGGCAGTCTCTTCTACTGGTCGATTCCGGCAGATCAAAATAGCGGAGATTTATTCGTACATCAAGTGATGTCGAATCCAAAAGTCATTGGAGCAGAATATGGTGGCTTCCAGGCTTTTCGAATTGGACGTGTCGAGAAGGGGACGGATCTCGTCTTATTGATTCAGTTCCATGAGACAAGCGACGGGGCTCGTTATGCAAAATCAGTTGAACGTCTCACGGTAGACCAGTATGCTGAAGAGGCAGGGAAGTCGTTCGCGCCTTCTCCCGTCATGAAACGGTATCAAATCGTACCACCAACAAATGAGTGAGATGCAGGGGGACTAACAGATGAAGAAGAACTATTTTGTCGTAGCAACACTCGGTGGCGCACTCGTCGGCGCTACTTTATCACTACTGCATAAAGATACGCGTCAAGCGCAGTTCGCGGCAGTGAAACGGACATTCAGCGGCGCAGGGACACAATTGTCTGCTGTCAAACAAGATCCGAAAGGACGCTTTGAGGAATTAAAAGCACTCTATACGGATAATCAAGAGACGATCCATAACTTGATCGATGATGTGAAGGACTTGGCAGAAGTTCTCCGCAAATAATCAAAAAAAGGACTTACGCATGTAGCGTAGTCCTTTTTTTGTATGCTGGTTTACAGGTAACGGAAGAATAATCCGAGTACAGCAAAGGCGATGATGATATAGAAGAAAATCCGACCAAATTGACCAGAACCGCTTACGAAGACAGGTCCACCGCTCGAACGACGACCCGTTTGGAACGGACGTGTGAATGGCACGGCGCGGTTGCCAAAGACGAATCCGAAGAGGAATCCGAGGACAAAACCGTACAAGTGACCGAAGACAGCGACGTTCGATCCTAGTAACGTAAAGACTGCCGTGACTGCAGTAAAGATATACACAAGCCGTGTATCATCTGCCATGATGACCGTCCGTTTGAAGCGACTCAAGTAGACATAAAAACCAAGCAGACCAAGAATGGCACCGGATGCTCCAGCTTGTCCATAGAATGGTTCATTGATTTTCGTGAAGTACGTCAAAACGTTCGCAAGCGTACCAACGAGCAAATAAAAGGCAGCAAATCGACCATGACCAATCATCCGCTCGAGTGGTGGAGCAAAGATGACGAGAGCAAACGTATTGAATGCAATGTGCCAAAAATCATAATGCAAGAACGTTGCCGTGACGACACGCCACCATTCACCTTGTCCGATTAAGAGATTGATTGCTGCGCCTGCATTTAACGGAGAGAACGTTAGATTGAGAAGTATGCCCAATCGTTCAATGACAAACAGGGCGACTTGGATTAAAATGAACAACGAAACGACCGGATAAGAACGTGTGAACGTTTGTAAATTTTCCGTTCGACTAAACATGACAACACCTCGCTTCACCTTCATTCTATATGAAGATGGCGAAGAATAGAACTGTGGAGGCGCCTCGGATGATTTATGGGATTGGAATCGATTTAGTCGAACTAAATCGAATCGAGCAAACGCTCGAGCGACAACCACGTTTTGCGGGAAGAATCTTAACGGAGGCGGAGCAGGAACGATTTCAATCGCTCTCAGGACACCGGCAAATCGAGTACCTGGCAGGTCGCTTCGCAGCAAAGGAAGCGTTCGTTAAAGCATTTGGAACCGGTGTCGGAAAAGAGGTTTCCTGGCAGGACGTCGAAGTTTTAAACGATGAGACCGGACGACCGCTCATGAGCGGACCATTCGATGGCGTCATCCATGTCTCGATTACACATTCAGAGCACTACGCGTCTGCGCAAGTCTTATTAGAGAAGAGGGATTAGGATGTATCGACCAACTTGGATTGAAATCGATCGGGAAGCGATCGCACACAATATACGCGAAATTAAAACACGAATGGGCGAGCAACAGGTGATGGCAGTCGTCAAGGCAGACGGCTATGGTCACGGTGCAGTGACAGTCGCTGAGATTGCCCTTGAAAATGGAGCTGACTTACTCGCTGTTGCACTCCTTGAAGAAGCGATTGAGTTGCGAGAAGCGGGTATCCAAGCGCCGATCCTGATGCTTGAAGCTTTACTGCCGGAGCATGCGCCAGTCGCTTCGAATTACGATGTCGCCGTTCCTGTCTTTTCAGCCGATTGGCTCCAAGAAGCGAAACGGCATCTGACGGAAATCGATCATCTCCGTTTGCATATCAAGGTCGATACCGGGATGGGGCGACTCGGACTGCAGCATGTCGATGAGTTGAAGCAGATTTTGGTTGAGTGTAATGATGATCTTGTCGAACTCGAAGGCATCTATACGCATTTCGCAACCGCTGACGAGCTGAACAGTCGATTGTTCGAACGTCAGCTCGAGACATTTTTATCCTATGTCGCGCTAGTACCGGACATTCGTTACGTACATTGTGCTAATTCAGCGGCAGCGATTCGCTTAGCGGGACAAGAACCGTTTAACGTCGTTCGGGTCGGTATCGCGTTATATGGGGCGATGCCGTCGGATGAGATGGCAGGACATTATGAATTTTTAAAACCAGCGTTTTCACTGAAAAGTCGTCTGATGCAGGTCAAACAAGTCGAACCGGGTCAGACGATCAGTTACGGAGCGACTTATACGGCACCGACAGATGAATGGATCGGTACCGTTCCGATTGGTTACGCAGATGGCTGGTCACGCAAGTTTCAGGGCTATTCACTGATTGTAGACGGTCTACCGTGCGAAATCGTCGGTCGTGTCTGTATGGATCGCTTGATGATTCGTTTACCGCGAGAATATCCGATTGGAACGGAAGTCATCTTGATTGGAGAAGGGGCACCAATCGAGGAAGCGGCCCATTGGCTCGGAACGATCAACTATGAAGTTCTCTGTCAATTCTCGAAACGTGTTCCGCGTCAGTGATTCACATAAGACATCAATAAGATAGCAAAAATATGTTATTTGTTTGAATTTTGATTGTATTTTCTGAATTCGACTGATATATTGAAGTAGAAAGTGAGTCGTTCGTTAAGGTTTCAGTGAATCTGGAGGTGCCATTATCTTGGTCCAACAACGGGAAATGCAGTTTGTTGAGCGAAATGTAGCGAAGGAGACGATTGGGATGAAGTCGAATCATACGACCGAAGAACGCAAGCGTCAGCTACGTGAGGAATTGAAGCGTGGTTACGAAGAAATGGCAGCAATCAATTTATCGATCGTAGGCGAAATGTTCCAGATTGAAACGGAGGCGGAGTTCTCACTCCTACGTCAAGTAAGCGGGGTGTAAGCTTTGATAGTCAAACGTGGCGACGTGTTTTATGCAAATTTGTCACCTGTGGTCGGATCGGAACAAGGGGGAGTTCGTCCCGTGCTTGTTCTACAAAATGATATTGGTAACCGATTCAGCCCGACAGTCATCGTGGCTGCGATCACGGCACAGATCGACAAAGCCAAACTACCGACCCATGTGGAAGTATATCGAGAGCGACACGGATTAGAACGTGATTCGGTCATCTTACTTGAGCAAATCCGTACAATTGATAAACGCCGTCTAACGGATAAAGTCACACATCTAGATCCGGACACGATGATGAAAGTAAATAGTGCCGTCGCAATCAGCTTAGGCTTGGTTGATTTTTAGGCACTTACATAGAAGCGCAACACAAGAAGAGTCGATACTAGCGTATACGACTTTTTTTGACCTCTTTTTTTGAAAAATAGGTTTCAAAGTTTTCTTTACGGGGAAACATACCCAAGTGACCTTTTTATAAAGGGAAGAGGTAGGATGAATAGCAAGACCACATAGACAGATTTTCCTTGAGGAGGAACTTGAAGATGGATTTAACAATTAAAACAGAGCAGCTTGACCGTCAGACGCATCTTTATATCGCAGGTGAGATTGATACGTATACAGCACCAAAACTCCGCCAAGAATTAGTTCCGGCAGTCGAAACAAATGATGTCATCGTGCATTTGGATGAAGTTCATTATATGGATTCAACCGGTCTCGGTGTTTTTGTCGGTGCCCTCAAAGCAGCGAAAAAGAACGGAACATCGTTCACGCTCGTTGGCGTCTCTGAACGCATTCGTCGTCTATTCGAGATCACAGGTCTTTCAAGCATCATTACAATTGATAGTGGTGTACGAGGTGGAACGCAATGAAGAACGAACAACTGAACATGACATTACCGGCAAAACCGGAATATGTAGCCATCGCTCGTTTGACGGTTTCAGGCGTCGCGAACCGAATGGGGTATACGTACGATGACATCGAAGATATCAAAATCGCTGTCTCAGAAGCATGTGCGAACGCTGTTCAACATGCGTACGAAGGAAAAGAAGATGGCAGTATCGCATTGACATGCAACGTCTACCCTGACGATCGTCTTGAGATCATCGTTAAAGATAACGGCATTACGTTTGATAAAGATGAGGTCAAACGCCAAAGTGAGCCGATTACGGACGCACACGATCTTGATTCCTTGCATGAAGGAGGACTCGGTATCTTGATGATCGAAGCATTGATGGATCAAGTAACGATCGAGAAAGCGAACGGCGTCACTGTCCATATGACAAAATATATGAATAGAGATGAGGTGGGTCAAAGTGCCAGCAAAGTCTCAACAACGCCATCACAGTGATGATGAAGTACTTCGACTGATTGATTTGTATCAGCAGGACGACCAAGATGAGGAAGTGCATGCGGCATTACTCGAGCGTTATTCAGACTTGGTAGAAGCTTTGGCCCGAAAGTTTTCGCGTGGTCGACCGATTCATGACGATCTCGTTCAGGTCGGTATGATTGGGTTACTCGCGGCGCTTCGTCGATTCGATAAGGAGTTTGGTCGCAGTTTTGAATCGTTTGCTGTTCCGACGATCATCGGAGAAATCAAACGTTTCATCCGCGATAAGACATGGAGCGTCCACGTTCCACGTCGCATTAAGGAACTCGGTCCGAAAATTAAAAAGGCAGTCGAGGAATTGACGACGGAGCTACAACGCTCTCCGCGCATCGATGAGATTGCTGCTCGCCTTGAAGTATCAGAAGAGGAAGTCCTTGAAACACTCGAGATGGGTAAGAGTTATCAAGCTCTCTCCGTCGATAGCTCGATTGAGGCAGATCAGGAAGGTAGTACCGTTACCTTGCTCGACCTCGTTGGTAATCAAGAGAATGGCTATGACTCTGTCGATCAGCGTCTGATTCTTGAAAAGGCATTTGCTGTCTTGACGGACCGCGAGCGTTCTATCCTCGAATGTGCCTATTATCGCAATATGAGTCAAAAAGAAACGGGAGAACTACTCGGCATTTCACAAATGCATGTGTCCCGTCTCCAACGACGTGCTTTGCAGAAGTTACGTGAAGCGATTAAAGTTGAACCAAATGAAGTATTCTCAAAAGACTGACCTCGTGTCAGTCTTTTTTCTTTTCCATGCATTCTTCGGTATAATGAATGAGAGGTGAAGCAGATGGAAAAGAGAATCGCAAGTGAATTGAATGTACGTCCTGCTCAAGTGAAGGCAGTCTTACAATTGACGGAAGAAGGCGGTACGATTCCGTTCATCGCCCGCTACCGGAAAGAACAGACAGGAGAACTCGATGAGGTCGCGATTAAAGCGATCCTCGATCGACATAAACAATTAACACAACTTGAAAGTAGACGAAGTGACGTCCTTGAAAAAATCGAGGAACAAGGTGTACTAACGCCGGAACTCCGTCGAACGCTTGAAGAAGCGACGACCTTACAACAAGTCGAAGATATTTACTTACCGTTTCGACCAAAACGTCGGACGAAGGCGGAAATTGCACGGGAAGCAGGGCTTGCGCCACTTGCTGACTGGTTACGCGACAAGTCTGCCTATGATGAAGCGACATTTCAGCGTTTGAGCGGTACACTCGATTCGGAAGAAGCACTTGCCGGAGCTCAATCAATCATCGCTGAGGAGTGGGGCGAACAAGCGACGGTGCGTGAGTTCATACGCAAGCAGATACGTCGTTCAGCAGAAATCGTCACGAAACAGAAAAAGGACGCAGTCGATGAAAAAGGTGTCTTTGCACAGTACTATGCTTACAACGAACGGATTCAACAGATTGTTCCGCACCGGATTCTTGCGATCAACCGTGCTGAGTCGTTGAAAATCGTCTCGGTGAAGGTCGTATTAGAGGAACAGCAGGTTTTACCAACGTTACTTCGTTCATATGCACAACTGGCGCCAAAGAAACGTGACATCGTCGAAGCGGCAATCACAACGGGGTATAAAAAATCCGTTTTTCCTGCTATCGAACGAGAAATTCGGAACGAACTGACTGAGAAAGCAGAACTTCAGGCGATTGACGTCTTCGGTAAGAACCTCCGTCAACTCTACATGCAGCCACCGATGAAAGGGAAAGTCATGTTGGGACTTGATCCGGCTTATCGGACAGGGTGTAAGTGGGCGGTCATCGATCCGACGGGTGAGATGAAGGAAGTCGGTGTCATCTACGTGACGATGTCAGAGCAAAAAGCGAAAGAAGCGCGCCAAACCCTTTCAAAGCTCGTCGACACGTATGGTATTGAATTGATTGCGATTGGCAATGGGACAGCTTCGCGGGAAACAGAAGCATTCGTTGCGGATTGGATGAAGGGGCAGAAAGATATTGCCTTTACGATCGTCGACGAGGCAGGGGCAAGTATTTATTCCGCTTCAGAGATTGCTCGAACGGAGTTTCCGGAGCTTCAAGTCGAACAACGATCCGCAATTTCGATCGCACGTCGCTTGCAGGATCCACTGGCAGAACTCGTCAAAGTCGATCCGCAATCTGTTGGTGTCGGTCAATATCAACATGATGTCTCGCAAACGAAATTGAAGGAGACGCTTGATTTTGTCGTCGAAACGGTCGTCAACCAGGTCGGAGTTGATGTCAATACAGCGTCAGAACCGCTTTTGAGTTACGTAGCAGGAATCACGAAAGCGACGGCGAAAAAAATCGTCGAACGTCGCTCGGAACTTGGAACGTTCAAGACGCGTCAGGAATTATTGAAAGTCCCTCGTCTTGGGGCAAAAGCTTATGAACAGGCAGCTGGATTCCTCCGGATCTTAGATGGAACGCATCCGCTCGACCGGACGCCAATCCATCCGGAGCAGTACAAAACAGTCGAAAGGTTATTCAAGACACTAGGTTTAACGCTCGATCAAGTCGGAACGGATGCACTCCGGGAACAATTGTCCACATTGGTATTACCGGAGATGGCACAGACGCTCGAGATCGGAGAGCCAACGTTACGTGACATCATCGAGGCGTTACAACGTCCGGGACGTGACCCGCGAGAAGCACTCGATAAACCGTTACTTCGTCAAGATGTTCTATCGATGGATATGATTCAAGTCGGGATGGAATTCCAAGGGACGATCCGTAATGTTCTTGATTTTGGTGCGTTCGTTGATATCGGGGTGAAAGAGAATGGATTGATCCATATTTCGAAGCTCAGTCGTAAGCGTGTCAAACATCCACTTGATGTTGTCGCTGTCGGGGATATCGTGACGGTATGGGTGACGAATGTTGAACCGGAGCGAGGACGCATTGGTTTGACGCTGGTTCCGCCGAAATGACGAATGAACAATTACAACGATACGTCGAGCAACTTTCGCTCGACGTATTTTCCTTATCGTTTCGACATGAAGCTTATTTTAACCCACGCCTAAAGACGACAGGTGGTCGCTACTTCTTGGGCGATCATCACTTAGACTTCAATAAACGATACATCGATGACATGAAAGTCTTCCGCGGAATTGTGATTCATGAACTGTGTCACTATCATTTACATCTAGCAGGAATGGGACACCGCCATCAAGATCAAGACTTTAAAAAATGGTTAGAGCGTTACGGTGGGCTCCGATACAGTCCGAGAAGACAAGAAGACGAAAAAAAATCCTATCTTTATGAATGTGAGAAATGCAGTACATTATATAGAAGGAAAAGACGCATGAATACGGAAAAGTATCGATGTGGTCGTTGTCGCGGAAAGATTTTTTACAAAAGTAGTTGACGTTCATTTCGGAGCATGATAAATTATAGAAGTCGTCAAAACGACAGCAACTAAACAACTTATCGTCGCTAAAAACTTTTTTAAAAAAGCATTGACGGAAAGAAAAAAAGTTGCTACTATATAAAAGTGTTCCGAACAGAACGTAACGTTCCGCAATAGCTCAGTGGTAGAGCAACCGGCTGTTAACCGGTAGGTCGTAGGTTCAAATCCTACTTGCGGAGCCATTCTTTTGGAGATGTACCCAAGTGGCTATAAGGGGCGCCCCTGCTAAGGGTGTAGGCCGGGAAACTGGTGCGAGGGTTCGAATCCCTCCATCTCCGCCAGACCTCTTATGTGAAAATGTTTCTTGAGAATAATTATTAATTACAAAATGGCCCGTTGGTCAAGCGGTTAAGACACCGCCCTTTCACGGCGGTAACACGGGTTCGAATCCCGTACGGGTCACCATATGGAGGATTAGCTCAGCTGGGAGAGCACCTGCCTTACAAGCAGGGGGTCGGCGGTTCGATCCCGTCATCCTCCACCATTTCTTTTTAAAGAGTTGTTTACAACTTCAAGTTGCGGTCCTGTGGTGTAGCGGTTAACATGCCTGCCTGTCACGCAGGAGATCGCGGGTTCGAATCCCGTCAGGACCGCCATTTTTGGGCTGTAGCCAAGTGGTAAGGCACTGGATTTTGATTCCAGCACGCGAAGGTTCGATCCCTTCCAGCCCAGTTTATATGTGTCATTAGCTCAGTTGGTAGAGCATCTGACTTTTAATCAGAGGGTCGCAGGTTCGAATCCTGCATGACACACCATTTTTAATTTCATATTTGCGGTCGTGGCGGAATCGGTAGACGCGCTAGGTTGAGGGCCTAGTGGTGGCAACATCGTGGAGGTTCAAGTCCTCTCGACCGCACCATATCGCACCCTTAGCTCAGCTGGATAGAGTACTTGACTACGAATCAAGGGGTCGGGAGTTCGAATCTCTCAGGGTGCACCATATTTTGTTTGCTTTGACGGGCCTATAGCTCAGCTGGTTAGAGCGCACGCCTGATAAGCGTGAGGTCGGTGGTTCGAGTCCACTTAGGCCCACCATTTTCAAAACAAACAATGACGAACTTTGAAAACTG